>JBDQJG010000174.1:0-5455 GCA_040263955.1 Verrucomicrobiales bacterium | reverse complement strand
CTTTCTCGACACCGAGGCCTACGCGGTTGCCCTCGATGGCGACTTCCAGGGCATGAACAACAAGGCCGGAACAGGCTACCGCATGCTCGGTCTCATCCAACAGTTCAGCGGTATCCTGATCTCCGCGAAAATGATCGGACCAGTCGAGGAAGTGGAAGCAGCCACCGAAGACTTCTACAAATTCTGCGAATCCATGCGCTTCCGAAAACAGTAAGCAATTCACAGATGCGAGCTGACATGACGACAAAACGCGTAGAAAGAGGCCCGGGGGAAAACCGCGGCATCGCCGGCCGGATGTTTCAGCTTTTCTCCTCCTTCGCCCTCGCCATCTGGGTGCTCACATTGCTTCTCCTCATCACCTTGCTGGGCACCATCGCCCAGATCGACCTCGGCCTGCACGGGGCCATCGAAACCTACTTCGACCCGCTTTTTCTCATCCATTGGTTCGAATTCGGACAACCAAGGTCCATCCGGATCCCCCTGCCACTGCCCGGCGGCTACCTGCTCATGGCTCTGCTCTGCCTCAACATGCTTTGCGGTGCCATCATCAAGGCGCGGAAAAGCTGGCGGCGCCCGGGAATGCTCCTATCGCATTTTTCAATCATCTTTATGATCATCGCCGGCTTCGTGTCCTTCCACTGGAAACGGGAGGGAAATATCGCGCTCTACGAGGGAGAAACCTCGAATGAATTCCGCAGTTACCACGACTGGGTGGTTGAAATACGAGACACCTCTCCGGATGTCTCGACCGCGCTGGTAATCGACCAGGAACTCTTTCGGAACCTCGCACCCGGAGACAGCGAACGCACCTTCCGGCATCCATCCCTGCCCTTTTCCCTCGCACTCAGCGGCTACCTGAAGAATACCAAGCCGTCTCGTGGTCAGCGAGAGGGGCTCGAAGCGGAGGGATTCTTTCTTCAAAAACTCGCGCCCGAAACCGAGAACGAGCGCAACCTGCCCGGATTGGTAGCCACCGCCAAGGGCTCGTCCGGTGAATTCCTCGGCAGCGGACTGCTATGGGGTGGTGCCTCCCACGGATGGACGGTCGAGGCGGACAACCGAAGCTTCCTCGTCAAACTCAAGAGGCGTTCCTGGAAGATCCCGTTCGCCCTCACGCTGGACAAGTTCACACGCGAACTGCACCCGGGTACCGATAAGGCCAAGGTTTTCCTCAGCCACGTAACCAAGACCAAAGCCGGCCACGCGGAACAAATCGAGATCACCATGAACGAACCACTCCGGCAGGACGGCTTCACGTTTTTCCAGGCCTCGTGGGGCCCGGAGAATGCCAAGCCCGGCGACCGCCTCTACTCGGTATTCGCCGTCGTCGACAACCCGTCGGACATGTGGCCACTCTACTCGTGCATCTTGGTCGGTGTCGGCCTGCTCATTCACTTCCTCCAGCACCTCGTCGGCCACCTTACCCGCGCCGCGAGGCGCCGCGAGAAAACACCCGCCTCATGAACCACGCCAGCATGCTTCCCGCTTCCAACAAGCGCGCACTGCGCCCTATCCACCGGATCCGGGACCGGCTGTTTGTCCTTATCATGTTGGCGTGGGGCGCTGCCCTGTCACTGGCATCCGCCGAAGACGAGCCCGCCGACTTCCCACTGCCCACCTTTGCGGAAGACACCATCTCGCTGTTCTCCGCAATTCCGGTGCAGGAAGGCGGGCGAGTCAAGCCGATGGGTACGGTAGCGCGCTACGCGCTGCTGCCACTGAGCGGCCGCACCTCTCTGACCGTCGGCATCGACCCCGAGGGTGACATCCGTACCCTCTTGAAAGGCAAACGGGGATTCGAGGGGCAGACCCACCGTTATTCGGCGAACGAATGGCTCCTGCTCTGCCTCCTGCACCCCGAGGCGGCCCATCGTATTCCCGTCTTCATCGTCGACGACTCCGACGCCATCGTGCGCATCGGCGGCAACCCGAAACGCAAACGCGACATCTACAGCTATCTCGAGCTCGCACCCTTCCAGAAGAGCCTGGTGGAAGAAACCGGCAAGGCGATGGCGATGGAGGACCGGGCGCGAAATCGCATCGACACCATGGTCATGGGGCTGGGCCAGAACGTGCTCGCCTATCAGCAGCTCACGGCTTTCCTCACCTTCGCCCGCAACGGCATCACGCTGGGCACCGAGGATATCCCGGAATTCTTCAACGTCGACGATGACGGCAGGCTGCCGGTCAGTGCCTTCCTGCAAACCCTGCCAAAACTGCGCGAAGATGCCGCCGAAACTTCCCCTGCCTACCTGGAACAAGCGACTGTCACCATCGAGCGCTACCTCGGCCGAACCGATTCCGAATCGATCGCGCGATCGCGCAGCGATGCACTACTCGGCAAGTGGGACGATGTCCTCGGGCGCATTCGTCCCGTCGCCGGACTGGCCAGTGCCATCCAGATGTTCCCGCCACCACCGGTCACCGGCGAGGGACTCGCCCCGCAGGGTAATCTCGAGTGGTTCACCCCCAGCAATGCCATTCTCACCGGGTTGCTCTTCGAGAACAACCGGCCATGGGCGATCGAACGCCTCAAACTGCTTGAGGCCGTCGAGGCGGCGAAAACGGATGCTGCCAGCCTGCACGCTGCTCTCTCCGAGCTCAACGCGCAGATTCGCGACGAAGGCGCGGCCCGCGGCGAAATCTCCCAGATCGATCGTGAAGTTTCCCTTTATGCCGGCCGCTACCTGAACAAGGCGCTGGCCTGGTTCCTGATCGGCTTCGTTGTGGTCGGCTCTACCTGGTTGCTGCCGGGTTCCCAAACCTCCCGCCTGCTCGGCTGGGTCAGTGTTGCCGCCGTGGTGGCAGCCCTGGCATATCTCTGCATCGGAATCGGCCAGCGCTGCCTCATCCGCCAGCGACCTCCCATCACCAACCTCTACGAAACCATCCTGTTCATCACCGCGTGCACGGTCGTGCTGTCGCTGTTCATGGAATGGATCAACCGGCAGCGGATCGCGCTCTCCACCGCCGCTGTGCTCGGTGCTGCCGGGATGTTCCTGGCGATTCGTTTCGAGGTTTCGGAAGCCACCGACACCATGCCAACCCTGATCGCCGTGCTGCGCAGCAACTTCTGGCTGTGGACCCACGTCACCGTGATCACCTTGGGCTATGCCTGCGGCCTGCTGGCTGCCGGGCTCTCGCATATCTACATTGTCGGTCGTGCGTTCCGCCTTGCCGATCCGCAGGGAGACTTCCTCAAGTCCGTCACCCGCATGGTGTATGGCACGATCTGCTTCTGCCTGCTGACCTCCCTGATCGGCACCGTCCTCGGAGGCATCTGGGCGAATTACAGTTGGGGACGTTTCTGGGGTTGGGATCCAAAGGAAAACGGCGCCCTGATGATCGTGCTCGGCTCAGCGATCATCCTGCATGCACGGTTGGGCGGCTACTTCCGGGACCTCGGCGTGCACATGGCCTCAATCCTGCTCGGCATCATCATTTCGTTCTCGTGGTGGGGAGTCAACAACCTGGGCATCGGGCTGCACAGCTACGGATTTACCTCCGGTGTCTGGCGCAACCTGTTCACGGCCTGGGCCATCGAGGGGATTTTCCTGTTTCTCGGGATCACAACGTGGCTCGGCTCCCGGCGGAAGCTGAAACCCGCGGCACCCTGAGAAACGAACCGCCGCAGCGCCGCAGTGCGCTTCGTGCCACCGGCCAACGCCGACCACCGGAACCTGCGTGCTTGTCTTCTGCCCGAAGCGGTCCAATCTTGCCTCCGTGATCGCGGAAAACGTGATCATCCCCAGTTTTCCTTGCCGATGAATTCCACCGACATAGACGACACGCGCATCAGCGACATCCGATCGATCATCGCGCCGGAAATCCTCATGCGTGAACTGCCGGCTTGCGAGCACGTCGCGGAATTCGTCACCGCCTCGCGGGCAGCCGTTGCCGCCTCGCTCGACGGCTCGGACGACCGTCCGCTCGTGGTAGTCGGTCCTTGCTCGATCCACGACTACGATCAAGCTGTCGATTACGCAGCGCGACTCTCCGAGGAGATCAAAAAACACCGGCAGGACCTCAACATCGTGATGCGGGTCTACTTCGAGAAACCCCGGACCACGGTCGGATGGAAAGGCTTCATCAACGATCCCGATCTCGATGGCAAATGCGAGATCGACCGCGGTATTCATCTGGCCCGCAAACTCCTGCTCGAACTCAACGGCAAGGGTATCGCCTGCGGCACCGAGTTCCTCGATGTGATCACCCCGCAATACATCGCCGACCTCGTCTCGTGGGGTGCTATCGGGGCCCGCACCACCGAGAGCCAGGTGCATCGACAACTCGCCTCCGGCCTGTCCATGCCGGTCGGCTTCAAAAACGGCACCAATGGCAACCTGCAGATTGCCATCGATGCGATCGGTGCCGCACATGGATCACATCATTTTCTCTCGGTCACCAAGCAGGGGGTGGCGGCCATTGTGCAGACCACCGGCAACCACCAGTGCCACGTCATCTTGAGGGGCGGACGCGAACCGAATTACCGGGCAGAAGACATCAAGGAGGCCAGGGAAATCCTCCTCTCCAACGGCCTGCCCCCGTTCGTTATGGTCGATTGCAGCCACGGCAACTCGCTCAAGGATCCCGCCAACCAGCCGCTGGTGTGCGATGAGCTGGCACGCCAGATCGCCGCGGGTGAGCCGGCAATCTCCGGTGTGATGATCGAAAGCCATATCGTCGCGGGCAACCAAAGCGTGGCGCCGATTGAAGAACTCACCTACGGCCAGAGCATCACCGATGCCTGTGTCGACTGGGACACCACGGCGACGATGCTGGAAACCCTCGCTCATGCAGTCCGGAAGCGCCGCCAGAAAGGTTGACGGGATATTCGATCCCGAGAGCCTCCGAACCGATCCCGCTGCCATGTCCCTGCACGATCTCGTCAGCAGTTTTTCCAACCTCAGTATTCTCGTCCTTGGTGACGTGATGCTCGACCGCTTCATCTGGGGAAGTGTCGATCGCATCTCACCGGAGGCACCGGTGCCGGTCGTGCAGGTTGAAAAGGAAAACTTCTATCCCGGCGGCGCCGCCAACGTGGCACGCAACCTGGCGCCCTTCGGCAATGACATTTTTGCCTGCGGCCTCATCGGTATGGACGCAAACGGCGACACCCTGCAACAGGCACTCAGCGATGCCGGAATCATCTGCACGCGCATGGTCCGGGATCCCGAATTCGAAACCATCTGCAAGACCCGCGTGATCGCCCGGCACCAGCAGGTCGTCCGCATCGACCGGGAAAAACTGCGGGTGCTCACCGTCGAGCAGGTCGAAGGCATCCTCGAGAACATCCGCTCGATGACCAACCAGATCGACGCGATCATTCTCGAGGATTACGCCAAGGGATTTCTCAACGCGCAACTCGTCGAGGGCGTCACCCGGATCGCCTGTGAAGCCGGACTGGTTATCACCGTCGACCCAAATCCACGCAATCCGCTGCCCTATCACGATG
>JBDQJG010000173.1:0-5585 GCA_040263955.1 Verrucomicrobiales bacterium | reverse complement strand
TCCTTGCTGACGATTTCCGTGTCATCCGCCCAGACAGGGCAGAGAGTCAGAGTGAAAACGAGAGCGACAGGAATCAGCGGTTTGATCATTTTCTCCATGTCTGTTGAGTGGTTTACAGCTTACGCATAGCAGTTTGCGCAGCCTCTTAAAAGCTTTTTAGCCGGGGCGGAGAAGCAGCCTGCCGGCGTGCATGCTCAGATGCCGCTCATTGCGTCACCGGTGATCCCCTGTCGTGTTGTTCTTGAATGTCCTGCTGGCGAGTTGCTCTCAATGTGGTTTGCAGCGGGTAATGATCCGATGGGTAGGGGTCGGAAAGGTCATCATAAAAGATGATCTCAGCATCCAGCACGCTCACATGTGCATTCACGAGAATGTGGTCGATGCGCTCACCGTGATGCGCCTTCCCCAGTCCACGCCACGTCGCGCGTGGATCGTCATCGCCGTGCACGAGAGTGAACGCATTGGCAAATTGCACCGGTGATCCCGCATCTCCGCCGAGATAGCGCATGACCGGCATGTCGGGCAGGGCATTGAAGTCGCCGGTAAAGACTACGGGAACATCCTGGGAAGACCGGTTGAGCAGATGCTGCGTAATGTTCCTGGCACCCTCCAGTCGCTGGGCGGCACTGTCCGGTGCTGTGCGATGGATGAGGTGCGCGTTGTAAAACAACCAGCGTGCGCCGTTGCGCCTCGATTCCAGCAAGGCCCAGCTTGCCCGGCGGCCTCCCGGAATGGCGATCTTGCCGGACTCGATGACATGCCATGCCTCGTTGCGAATGAGCAGGCCGCCGCCTTTCTTCGCATGTCGATCCAAGTAGCTGTAGCCACTGAGAGCGTTGACGAGAAGATCGACCTGGGTCTTACTGTCCTCCTGCAGACCCACCACATCCGGCTGATGTTCGCGCAGAATCTCGACAATACCCCCGGCGCGCTCCCGCCACGAGGCGTGGCCCTCCTTCTCCCATCCCTTGTGCAGGATGTTCCATGTCATGACCCGCACCTCATCAGAGGCGGTGTGCTTGACGGGTTGCGTGTCTGCCCAAAGGCACGCGGAGCCCAGTTGCAGGGCTGCAAGTGTCCATAATTTCATAGGTCATACGCCCGCTACCTGGGGTGACCTTCGACGAGGGGGATATGGGTTGGAAGAATCATGAAATCAATTACTCAGCGGGTGGCGGGTTGGGTGCGCCAACATGTTCTGCCATTGCGGTTTCGCGCGCTTACTTGTGCCTGGCTGCCAGTTCCTTGACCAGGTTTGACCGCGTCTCAAAGTCCGCTCGCAAGTCGGCAATAGCATCGGCGCCCGTTACATCATACGGCGATCGGGCCAAGGTGATCGTGTCTGGACCTATTCCAATGAAAAGCTCGAAAGGTGTGTTGATCGTGGTGTCGCGCAAGAAGATCACATCGGCGTAGTTGCCGCGCGAGTGGAAGCCGTCGCGGAGCATGTCTTCAAACATCTTGCCATCGACGGTCTCGAATCCATTCTGCTTGAATGACTGAATGAGGGTTTCAGTGGCCACTCCCTCGGGCCGACTCAAATAACTCAAATTCCATCTCCCCGTTTCATGTGGAGGTTGATCAGATGGCTTCATTAGCCAAACCACGAAAGCACCAAGTGCCAGTAGGCTAATGATCGATATCGGAATGACCTTTTTCATTTTTTGCAGAACAGGACAGGTTTCCTGGGATTTTTAATGTGGTTGTTTTATCCTCGAATCCCCGCCCTTCACCAGCGACTTTTCCGTCGCGATCGGGTCGGCGTCGCCCAGCGCGGCCAGCCTGGCGTGCAGCTGCTTTTTCAATTTATCGGCCACGTGGCGATATTCAGGGTTATGGATCTGGTTGCTCAGTTCGTGAGGATCCTGTTCAAGGTGATAGAGCTCATACTCCGGCCGATGATGCAGCCTGTGCACCAGCGAATGGTCGGGGTAGGCAGAAACCCACGATGAGGCGACATCGTTGCCGCTCGAGGCCGGGTCCTGCAGCATTGCCAGTGCCGTGTCGAGCGTGGTGTTGGAGGTCTGGCCTGCATGGTTCGGATTGTAGATCAGCGTGAACGACTTGTTGCGGATGACCCGGATCGGATAGATGCGCTCCCGACTGCCGAGGATGTTGCAGTTGGTGAACGCGCCGAAGACATGGGAATGAAGCACCTGTGGCTTCCCCTGCAGTGTCTGCAGGAAACTCTTGCCGTCGCAATCTCCGGGCTTCAGCCTGCCCCCGGCGGCCTCTACTAGGGTCGGCGTGATGTCGGCAATCGATACCAGCTCCTCTGCCACCGAGCCGGGCCTGGTCACTCCGGTCCATCGCGCCACGAGGCCCGAGCGCAGGCCGTTGTCATAGCAGGTCCATTTCGCGAAGGGCAGCTGCGTGCCCT
The DNA here is from genome assembly GCA_040263955.1 of Verrucomicrobiales bacterium. GTDB lineage: Bacteria > Verrucomicrobiota > Verrucomicrobiia > Verrucomicrobiales > DEV007 > CALSSN01. The sequence continues at coordinate 3,205 of JBDQJG010000173.1, read as the reverse complement.
GCTCGCTGTTGACCATGAAGATGGTGTTGTCCCACAAGCCGCGCTTTTCCAGCTCTTTACGCATCCGGCCGACAAGCTGGTCGAAATTTGAAACCTCGGCGTAGTATTTCACCAGTTCCCGCCGCAGAGCAGGCGTGTCCAGCCAATAGGGTGGAATGGTCAGTGTTAGGGCATCATAGGCCGAGCGGTCACCCGTCGTGAACGGTGCGTGCGAATCGCTCGAAGCGATGAACAGGCAGAAGGGCTTGCCCTCCTGCGTGCAGGAATCGATGAATTCCCGGGCGTTTTTCAGGTAGCCGGGATTCGGATCGTCCGACTTATCCTTGTTTCCCGGAAAATATTCGAAGGGATAGCACTTCTGGGGGCCGACATGGCTTTTGCCGACCAAGGCCACGCGATAGCCTAACGGTTCCAGGTAGTGAGGAATGCTTTTGGTTTCCTGCTTGGATTTCGAATGGTTCGGAAGCGTGCCGGTGCGCCACGGCGAGCGGCCGCTATAGAGTTCCTGTCGAAACGGCGCGCACATCGCCACCGAGCAGTAGGCACGGTCGAAGCGCATGCCCTCCGCGGCCAGTCGGTCGATGTGGGGCGTTTTGCAGTCCACGCTCCCGTAGGCTCCCCACGTATCGCGGTTCATGTCGTCCGCGAGGATGAAAACGATGTTGGGTTTGCCTGGATTACCGTCCGCCCAGAGACATGCAGAGCCCAGGTGGAGGACCGCGAGCATCGATAGCAGAGGAGCCCTCATGGCCTTTCTTCCAGCTATCTGCCGACGAACGAGTTGTCTTCGCATTCCACCACGATGACCGGCATGAATGCCTCATCATCCTTGGGCAGTGTCAGCACCACGTCATTTTCGCGTTGCTGGACTTCGACCGTTGCCGACGATGCAAGAACCCATGCCCCGACGACACGGGAAGAGATTCCCGGCAGGGTGACCGAGTCCTGACCGGTCCCAGTGAAGACATAGAGGCGGTTGTCCTTGGTGGTGACCGGCATGCCGCCTTTCCGCCAGGGAAACGGGCTGCCATGAGTTCCGTACACCGCCTCGTCATTGGCAGCCATCCACGCACCGATTGCCTCCAGTTCCTTCACCGCCGGTGCAGGAATGCTGCCTTTCCCGGTCGGCCCCACGTTCAGGAGATAGTTTCCGTTTCCGGCTATGACCTGTGCCATGCGCCCGAGCAGTTCCTCTGCAGTGCGGTAGTGCACGCCGGGCCGTGCGTCATAACCGTAAGAATGGTGGACGCTGTCAGGCGATTCAGCATAGAGGGGCAGTTTACCGGACGGGATCCCCTGATCCTTGAGGGAGAGGTAGTCGAAGAGACTGGTGTCGAGGTTTTTGGTGCCTGCGATGGCGCCATAGGAAATCCGGCTGTTAATCACGGCCGATGGGCGGTGTTTGCGCACGATCTCACTGAAGCGCTTGGAAATGGAGAGGTTCGGTATCTTGCGTTCCTTGTTGAACCAGGGGGTATCGAACCAGAATCCATCCGGCCGGTAGCGCGTGCAGAGTTCCTCGACCTGTGGAAGGGCTTTCCCGGTAAGGTAGCGTTCATGGTCCACCGGGGTGCCTCGCTTGTCCGGGAATGCACATGTCGGAGTGTGCCAGGCATCATACTGTTCCCAGTCCTGGGCGTGCGAATAGTAGTAGCAGAGTTTCAGGCCCTCTTTGTCGCATGCTTCTCGCAGCTCCATCAGCACGTCGCGCTTGTAGGGCGTGGCATCCATGATGTCATAGTCCGTGTGGGCGGAGTCGAAGAGGCAGAAGCCATCATGATGCTTGCTGGTAATGGTGATGTACTTCATGCCTGCCTTTTTCGCGATCTGCACCCATTCGTCGGCATCGAATTCCACCGGGTTGAAGTCCTTCGCCAGCTTGGAATACTCGGTGTACGGCAGCTTGTTGGCGGATTGATACCACTCCGTGTACTTGGCCTTCTGCGGACTGCCATCGGGAGCAATGCCGCCGCGGGTGGAGTAGATTCCCCAGTGAATCATCATGCCGAATTTCGCGTCACGGAACCACTCCATGCGTTCGGCTGCCTCCGGTTGGCCCGGTTCGTCCGCCCGCAGGCCGGCACCTCCTATGTGGAGTGCCACGAGTATCCAGGTGAGAACTGACCTTTTCATGTTCATATCGGTTTCATTCTATCGGCAAAGACCGTTGCGCGCCGACTGTTATCGCGTGGTGATGCTTTTTGCGATTTCGGCAAGTCTTTGTTCCATCTGCGCTACGCGCTCCGGGTACTTGTCATACAGATTGTGCCTCTGGCCCAGGTCAGCGGAGAGGTCGAACAACAACCCGGGTCCGTCGAGCGGATCTCCCTGCCAGTATTCCGCGAACCATTCGGGCTCCGGAGTGATGCCGCGCGGGCGCAAATAGGCCCAGGCTCCCTGCCGCAGTCCCAGCCTGCCGTTGGCAGCGTGGTAGACCAGCTCCGTGCGCACCGGCTCATCCGAACGCAGCGACGGCAGAATATTCAGGCTGTCTTCCGCAGTGCCATCGGCCAGTGGCGCACCAACGACTTCGGCAATCGTAGCAAACAGGTCGGTTTGCGAAACCATGGCGTCGATCCGCCGACCACCACCGATACCACCCTTTGGCCACGAGGCCAGAAACGGCACCCGATGTCCTCCCTCGAGCAGATCCCGTTTCAATCCGCGCAGCGAACCAGAGGGGTTGTGCTGATGCTTTTGAATCAAGTCCCGCATGAATGGGGCCGGCCCGTTATCGCTGGAGATCATCAAGAGCGTGTTCTCATAAACTCCCGCGGCTTTTAAAGCCGCTACAATCTGCCCGACCGAGTCATCTGTCTGAACAATATAATCGCCGTAGGGCCCCGCCTTGCTGGCCTCCTTGAACTTCTCCTTTGGAACGATCGGCGAATGCGGTGACGTGGTGGCAAACAACAGGAAAAATGGTTCAGGTGCCTGGCTCTGTTTCTGAATGGTTTCGACTGCCTTGGCTGTGATAGCTGGCATGACCTTGTCGAGCTGCCAGTCCTTTTCGCCAGGGCCGAGGCCGTGAATATAGCCACCCTGCATCGCTTGCTGCTTCATCAAGGTGCGGCCGTTCACATCAACGGGATCACAGGTCAGGCGGTCATTTTCGATGAAGGCATAGGGCGGCATGTTGGGCACATCGTCGCCAAAATAATAATCAAACCCAGCCCCCAACGGCCCGCCCTTGATCGGTTTACTC
>JBDQJG010000172.1:0-5645 GCA_040263955.1 Verrucomicrobiales bacterium | reverse complement strand
GTCGGGTGCGGATTTCAGCAGGCGGGACCGGCACGGAAGGGTCCGGTATCCTTTGATGCAGAGACCTCCCCGTCGCAGGCGCTCGAGGGCTTTTTCATCTGGCGCGCCCTCGACCTGCACAAGGTAGCGACGGCGGTGACGGTGTCGCGGGTGAAGGAGACGGTCGACGATGTCGTGCTCGTTAGTGAGCAGCAGGAGGCCTTCCGAGTCCATGTCCAGCCGCCCGATAGGGAAGACTTCCGCGGGCAGGTCGAGTTCCCGGAGAGTCCGTTGTTCGGGCTCCTCCGGGTTCTGGTTGAACTGGCTTAAGACACCGTAGGGCTTGTTGAGAGCGATGAGCACGGAGTCCATTTTATCCCTGCTCGGCAGCGCTTACAACGAGCAGCCGTGCAGAAATCAGGCACCAACGAAGTCTCGGCCTTTGCAGAAACAGGCAAAACAGCTTACACCTCTCGGCGTGTCACAGGTCGAAATTACCGAAAAATGGCTCCTCGAGATCGGTGGCTGGAAGGTCATGAAGGAAGCCCGCAGCGCTTACAATGCGGGTGCTGTGCTCGAGGCGACTTTTCGGGACGGGCTTTTGAAGGGTAGCCTGCTCTCGGGAGGCAGGGAATTGAACACAGGGTTGCACGTGCGTGCTCGGACAGAGATCGAGAACTACTGTTCCTGCCCGGACTCGCGTCGTCATGGGATCATCTGTCGGCACGCTATCGCGGCTGGCCTGCACGTCGCGCTGGGACCGAAAAAAATTGCTGGTTCGGTTGCAGTTGATGCTCGGACCTCCGGTGCTGCGGGAGAGAACGAGGGTAGCGCAAAGGTCAATCTTGCACCGGCCCTGCGGGTGGAACTCTCCGAGTCCTGGTTGCCTGCATTGAAAAAAGGTAAGATTGCCGCAAGAGTCGTTGCATCAAAGGAATCAGACAGGCTGGCGGATCTTGCAGATCGCAGCCTGGCAGCCTGGTTTGGAAAACATGGCCTTTGCAGCTTTCCGGCTCATCTGGTGCTCTCGACTGTCCAGGTGCCGGGCTTCCTTGGTGCGGTGGCAGGCCATCGTGAGATCGTGCTGCCCAGCGGCAATATGCTGGGGATTTCGGGAGCTCCGGCCCGCCTTCCCGCTTCTGTCGAGCGGGAGGGCGACGTTTTCACCATTGAACTTGCGCTGGATGAGCAGGCCGAATTGTTCGCCCTCGGAGAGAGCAAGGCCACGTACCGCTGCTTGTTCAACAAAAGCTTGGGACGCCTGTTTCCGGTAGCGGACTTTGTGTCGAGCGATCCGGATTTCCTGCGCGATCTGTTTGATGGTTGGCCGGTTGAACGGGACATCACTTGGGTAATCGCGCATCTTGATCAGTTGGATCGATGCTTTCAATTCGTTGAAGGTTCCGCGTTTGATTCCTTCCGTCTCATTGCCGGAAAGCCCACCTTTCGGCTCTTCGTGGAAGGCTCGCTCAACTTCATCGAAGCCACGCTCACAGCTTCCTATGGCGATCTGGAGGTGGCGGTTGGGGAGTCGGAACCCGACGATACCTTCCCCTTTGAGGAGGAACCGGGATCCGGTCGGTATGTGTTACGCAATCGATCGGCCGAAACTCACGCAGTAACCGATCTTATTGAAAAATACGGACTATTTTATAAACAGAAAAAACTAATCATTAAAGGAGAGCCAGAGATTTTACGGTTTTTAGTAAGCTCTCTTGCACAGCTTCGTCGCAGTTGGAGGGTCGATCTAGGCCAGCGAATTGCCGCGATTTTGTCTCGTTATGAGCCGGTGAGCGTTCGGCTGGGAAGTCTTGCCGGTGTGGAAGCCTCTGGGGGATGGTTTGGATTCTCGGTCGGGCATGTCACTGCTTCTGGTAAGCATATTCCACAGTCAGAGATTGCTCGGCTGTTGCGAACCGGACAACCAAAAATCTCCCTGGGTGGCGGACGCTTCGGGCTGGTAGATCTGGAGGCGGCAGAGGAGCTGGAGGCAACACTGGCGGAAGCGGGGGTTGAGAGGTCGGCGGCAGAGGGATGCGGTCGGATTCCGGTGGAGTCCCTCGGCTTTCTCGCTGCCAGCGCGACGGAGCTGCGCGTCGAGATCGATGCGGAGTTTCCCGAAGCTTTCGAGGTGCCCTCGCCGGGCGATCTTCAGGAGTCACTCGGCGAGCTTTTCCCGTTGTTGCGCGGCTACCAGGTTGACGGTGTGGCCTGGCTGGCTGCCAGGTTGGCCGGCACGAGAGGGGGTGTCGGTGCGATTCTTGCAGACGAGATGGGGCTGGGAAAGACGGTCCAGACCTTGGCGGTTTTGCGCTACTTGCGAGTTGCAGGTCAGCTTGAGGGGACTGTGCTGGTCGTTTGCCCGACTTCTTTGCTGGAAAATTGGCGACGGGAGGCACAGCGGTTTGTGCCCGAATTCGATGTCTGTCTCTACCATGGATCGGCGCGTGATGCCGCTGTCTTGGCTGGCTCGGCGATCGTCATAACCAGCTATGGGATTGTGGCGCGCGAGGCGCAGCTTTTTGCTGGTTTGCACTGGGGTGCCGTGGTGCTTGACGAGGCGAGCCTGATTCGGAATCCGGATACTGCCGTGTCGCGGGCGGTGCATGGACTTGATGCCGGGTGTCGGCTTGCATTGACGGGCACGCCGATCGAGAATCGCCCTGCCGATCTGTGGTCCCTGATGCGCTTCGTGCGGCCCGGCTACCTCGGAGACCGCAAGGTATTCACCGAGCGTTTCGAGAAGCCCTTGTCCGTGGCTACATCGGCGGGTGCTGGTGAAGGTTCGCGCGGGCAGGCGGCAGCACGGTTACGCAGAAAGATTAGTCCGTTTGTGCTACGCCGGTTGAAATCCAGAGTCGCCAAAGAGCTGCCACCGAAAATCGAGCGGGTGTTGCCCGTAGAACTCGGGTCGCGCGAGCAGGAAGCCTACCGGCGCATTCTCGATGAGGGGCTTGCGAAGGCCACAGACGAGCGCAGGAGGGGCGGCCAGAATGCTGCGCGCATGTGTTTACTTACCACGTTGCTGCGGCTGCGGCAGGCTTGCTGTGACCTCAGGTTGCTTGGATTAGAGGTTGAGGATGAATGTTCATCTTCGAAGTTCGAGGCACTTAAAGAATTGTTGATCGAGGCAGTTGAAGGTGGACATCGTTGCTTGGTCTTCAGCCAGTTCGCGCAGTTGTTACGATTTTTGCGTGATGATCTGAAGGCTGGTGGTATGCCGTGCTGTTACCTCGACGGCAGCAGCCAGGATCGTGCGCAGCAGGTCGAGCGCTTCCAGAACACGCCGGAAATCCCGGTTTTTCTCATCAGCCTGAAGGCGGGGGGATATGGACTGAACCTGACTGCCGCGGACACGGTGATTCACTATGATCCCTGGTGGAATCCCGCGGTTGAGGCTCAGGCGACCGATCGAGCCCACCGCATCGGTCAGGAGCGCAGCGTGGATGTCTATAAGCTGGTCGCCTCCGGCACAGTGGAGGAAAATATCATCCGGCTGCAGCGTAAGAAGCAAGCGATCCTCGACGTGGCTCTCGATGACGAGACACCGATGATGACTGGGCTTGGAGACGAAGAATTGTCTGCCTTGCTGGGCGCAGGCATGTAAACTGGCCCGGAACTGCGACAGGCTTTTGTAAGCGCTGAAGTGCGAAGCCCAAAACAACAGCGCGCCTCACCGCAGGAGTTCCGCGATGAAACGATAATTTCTCGAGGTGGCTGATTGAACTGCTCGAGAAGACCGCTGTGCTGTTGCCTGCGGAACGCAGGCCGGTGAATCAGCCCTTGCAGCACTCGGGGCTGTTGCAGCAGGAGCCACCGCCGCAGGCCTTGTTGGGTGTGCAGCAGGAAGCCAAAGCGGCTGCGGCAAGAGCTACCAAGAGGATGCGGAGGACTTTCATGGTTGATTTCATCATAGTTTGGTAGTGTAGCACAGGATCGGTTCGTGGCAACGGTAGTGATCGTTGCGTGGGCATGAGTGCCGCCAGTTTTTTCCATGGCCTGGCACATCGCTGGTGTGGGGAGACTCCAAGGCTTGTCACGGCAGGTGCTTTGGAGAATGGTGTTGCATGGTGACATTCAATCAATTTCGAGGAACACGACAGGTATGAAGGGAGCACTTGTTACCGGGGCATCCTCGGGGATCGGTGAGGCAGTGGCACGGTCGCTTGCTGGTTCCGGTATCGCGGTGGGGCTTGTCGCACGAAGGAGGCCACTGTTGCAGCGCATCGCCGACGAGATTACCGCGGACGGGGGACACGCGGTGGTAATCGATGCCGACCTGTGCGAGCACGCGGCGGCAACACGGGTGGTCGAGGCGGTGGTCGATCAACTCGGGGGTCTCGACATCCTCGTAAATGCTGCCGGGGTGGCAAGGTATTCGCCGGTGGTGGATGGGGATCCTGTCGACTGGCGGGAGATGTGGGAAGTCAACGTGCTGGCACTGGCACAAGTCAGTCGTGAGGCAGTGTCCCGATTTCCCGCGGAGGGTGGGCACGTCGTGCACCTCGGCAGCCTTTCCGGGCATCGTGTACCCCCAGGCGGAGGATTTTATGCCGCGACCAAGTTCGCAGTCCGGGCCCATGCCGAGGCCCTGAGGTGCGAGCTCCGGGCCGGCGGGAGCCGGACCCGGGTGAGCTGCGTGTCACCGGGATTCGTCGCTACTCCGCTGGCCGAGGAATACCTGCGGGGAGCAGGCAAGACCCTTGCGGAGCTCGGCTACGAGGCGCTCGACCCCGCGGATGTGGCGCGCTGCGTATTGCACGCCATCGAATCCCCGCCGGGCGTGGAGATCAATGATGTGCTGGTGCGCCCGGCGGGGCAGCCGACCTAGGCAAGAAACGCCCGTGCGGGCGATGCTGTCTGAAGGATCAGCCCAGAGTCATGAATGCTCTCTTTTACCTGCTGATGGTGGCGGGGCTCAGCCTGTGCACTGCGGCAGCTGAGCAGAGACGACCCAATTTCGTGTGGATCGTTTCGGAGGACAATTCGATGCATTACCTCTCGCACTTTTTCCCCGGCGGAGCGGAGACCCCGAATATCGAGGCGCTGGCCAGGCAAGGCCTGACCTTCGCGCATGCTTTTTCCAATGCCCCGGTGTGTTCGGTGGCGCGGTCGACCCTGGCTACCATGTGCCTGGCCCCTAAACTCGGCACGCAGTACCACAGAAAGGCGGTGGCCGCGGCGCTTCCCGAAGGGCAGGATACGATCTACCAGGCGATCCGGAACGCGGGTTACTTCACGAGCAACCAGCATAAGACTGACTTCAATTTCAGCAGCAGTGCCGAGCCGGGGCTCAAGCAGGGAGTGAACTGGCGCGCCCGCAAGAATCCGCAGCAGCCCTTCTTTCACATGGAGTCGCATGCGATCACCCATGAAGGCCGCTTGCACTTCACCGATGACAAGCGCCGGCTCGAGACCACCGAACACGAGCCACAGGCCGTCGCACTGGCCGCCTGCCACCCGGACACCCCGCTGTTTCGCTACACCCACGCGCGTTACCTTGACCGGATCCGGGAGTTCGACACCAAGGTCGGCACCTTGCTCGGCATGCTGGAGGCGGATGGACTGCTCGAAGACACCTTCGTCTTCTATTTTTCCGACCATGGGGGCGTGCTGCCGCGAGGCAAGGGTTATGCCTACGATGCCGGGCTGCACGTGCCATTGGT
>JBDQJG010000171.1:0-5871 GCA_040263955.1 Verrucomicrobiales bacterium | reverse complement strand
GCTGCCCTATCACGATGTCACCGCCGTGAAACCCAATCGCAGGGAGGCATTCGCAATGGCCGGGATCAGCGACAGCCCCTACCCCCATCCCCACCCGCTGGACGACAAGAACCTGATCGAAGCCGGGCACAGGCTGCGGGGGATCTGGGATACGCCGAACGTGCTTGTCACCCTCGGGGAGCAGGGAATGCTGCTGTTCTCGCATGACGAGGATCCCCACCACATTCCGACCCGTGCGAAGGAAGTCTTCGACATCTCGGGAGCAGGCGATACCGCCATCGCACTGTTCACGCTCGCTCTTGCCGCCGGCCATGATGCCGTTCTGGCTGCGGAAATCGCCAACCATGCCAGTTCGTCCGTGGTGGGCAAACTCGGCACCGCCATCGTTACTCCGGAAGATTTCCGGTAACTGGTCTCTGCGCGAGCTTGCCCGTCCCGACGGCAGCGCCGCCTACCTCCGCGGCAACCCTTCCCAGCGTGACACTCAACCGTTCCTGCCGGCCCTGCGCAGAACCCGCATCACCACCCACCAGGTCAGGCCCACTACCACGAGAGGAACAATCCCGGTTTTCAGGTTGCCGCCCACCCACGGAAGCAACTCTCCTGCCCTCAAACGATCCGATGGATCGGTCGTCTCCGAAAACATCTGCACACCGAAAACCCACCCTGCATGCAGGCCCATCGGCAACCACAGCGAGCGCGACCGCAGGCGCACGGAGGCCAGCACCACCCCGACAAAGAAACGCACAAACAACTCTGCCACCACCACCCGGACATCACCCAGGTGCGCAAGCATCTTACCCAGCAGAAAAAAACCGCTCGACCACACCACGTCCTCACGCTCTATACTGAATTTTTTCGGTGCCTCGAGAAAATGCACTATGGCGAACAGCCCACTGACGAGCAATACCGCCATCACCGGCCGCATACTTCGTAACAGCAGAGCCAGCATGCCACCCCGAAAGAGAAATTCCTCGAGCAACGCCACCACCACCGCGGTCGCCATAATCGACATCCAAACCGAGGCGAAACCCTCGAAATCAGCATCCGGCAGAAACATCCCGGCCGCCTTCAGGCCATAGCCAAGCGCCAACAGCCCGCCCGCCGCGATCGTGAATCCGAAGACATAATGCCACAGGAATGCCGGGTTTCTCTCCAACCCCATGCGCACCCTGCCGCGCCGCCGAAGCAGCAGAAAAGCCGGCACAAGCAGCAGCAATGCCGCCACAAGAATCGCCCGATCAAAGAACCGCGTGAATGGCGCACGCACCACCGACCCGTAGGCATCTGCAAGAATCGCGTTCCCTAGCAGCGGAGAATCCTTGAAAGTCACCACAATCCACTGCCCAAAGGATACAACCGGCGGCGCCAGCAGGGCACCAAGAACCAACACACCCGCAAAGTAGCCTACCAGCACCGCCCAGTCGGGAATTCCTCGTCCTCTCGCACCAATCATTTTCACGCCCTTACCATATACGCGCAATCGCGGCAACCCGTCCTTGCACACTCCTGCACGAAACGGGAACATACACCGAAATGGCAAAGGGCAGGCGGCACGAATGGCGGGAGCGTAGTCCCGAGGGCGAAATGCGATTCTACCGTGCCTGGGTGTATGGCGGCAACTGGCACATGCAGACCACGCTCAAGTCCGAGCCGGAGTGGCAGCTGCTCGATCCCATCCCGCGTGACGTCCTGCAGGCACTGCGCGACAAGCTGTGGGAAAAATACCAACGCAACCGCGTACCCTTCAAACATATCGAGCAAGTTGATGCCCTGCTCGAAGATGCCACGGACTGAGCCTGGTCCCCTGGCTCACGGAGCTCAGACAACGCCCACCCGCCTTCGCAACAGCCACTCTCCATGTCTCCCAAAGAACTGCTCGAGGCCGAACGCCGGCACCAGTGGCACCCGTTCACGCAGATGCAGCTGTGGAATGCTGCCGATCACGAGCCACTGACTATCGAGCGCGGTGAGGGACCCTACCTCATCGATTCGTACGGCAGGCGCTACCTGGATGGCAACTCCTCGATCTGGACGAATATCCACGGTCACAACCACCCGGTCATCAACCAGGCCATTCAGGAACAACTCGGCAAGATCGCCCACAGCTCATTCCTCGGGCTCACCCACCGACCTGCCATCGAGCTGGGGGAGAAGCTCGCAGAACAACTTGCGGGTGCTCCGCTGCCGCGCGTGTTTTTTTCCGATGACGGCTCCACCGCCATCGAGTGCGCCCTCAAGATGTCGCTGCAACACTGGCAGCTCACCGGCGACCCTGCACGCAACGAGATGCTCGCCTTCGACCAGGCCTACCACGGCGACACCCTCGGCGCGGGTGCCCTCGGCGGCATCGCCGCCTTCCACGACCGCTTTGCCACGCTCGGCCTGACCACCCACCGGGTCGCCGGCCTGCAACAGCTCGACGAGATCCCGGCAGCCACCCGTCAGCGCCTGGCAGCAGTCATCATCGAGCCGATGATCCAGGGAGCCGCCGGCATGCGCACCTGGCCCGCCGGCATGCTGACCTCCCTGCGACAGTGGTGCAGCGAGCACGGTATCCACCTCATTCTCGACGAGGTGATGACCGGCTTCGGGCGCACCGGCAGGATGTTCGCCTGCCAGCACGAGAACGTCGTCCCCGACTTCCTCTGTCTCGCCAAGGGACTCTCCGGGGGCTACCTGCCACTGGCTGCCACCCTGACCACCGAGGCCATTTTCGAGGCCTTCCTCGGCGGAACCGAGCGTACTTTCTACCACGGGCACAGCTACACCGGCAACCCGCTGGGCTGCGCCGCCGCGCTCGCCAACCTGCGACTCTTCGAGGAAGAGGACACCCTCGCCCGGCTCGGCCCACGGATCGAGCACCTGCACGACGTCCTTGCGTCACTGCGCAGTGAGCACCCGCAGGTCAGTGCCATCCGCCAATGCGGGTTCATCGCCGGAATCGATCTCACCGGCGCCGATGGCACCCCGCTCGATCCGTCTCTCCTGACCGGAGCTCGCGTCTGCACAGCCGCCCGTGCCCACGGCCTGCTGACCCGTCCGATCCGCGATACCCTGGTGCTGATGCCGCCGCTGTGCACAACGTGCGACCAGATCGACGCTGCCGTCGCCGCCCTTTCAGGTGCCATCTCCGAAATCATTCCCTCATGACGCTCCCGGAGAACACCCCTGCCGGAACCAGCCATCCGGAAATCCGCTGGCTCGGCCGCATCGGCTTCAAGGCAGCGCTCGAACTGCAGGAGCAACTCGTTCGCCAGCGCCGGGAGCAGAGCATTCCCGACACCGTCCTGCTGCTCGAGCACGAACCGGTCTACACCATCGGGCGCACCCGCGACCGCTCCAGCCTGCTCGACCCGGATCAGCTTCCCCACGACCTCATCGAGATCAATCGCGGTGGCAAAGCCACCTACCACGGGCCGGGCCAGCTGGTCGGTTACTTCGTGCTCGATCTGCACCGACACGGACGCGATCTGCACGCCCTGCTGCGCATGATAGAGGGGCTGCTGATTGATTTCGTGCGCGGACTGGGAATCGCTGCCGACTGCCGCGAGGGCCTGACCGGCGTCTGGGTCGATGACCGCAAGCTCGCATCCATCGGCGTCGGCGTGCGCCACTGGGTGAGCATGCACGGCTTCGCCATCAATATCTGCGGCGATCTCAGCCCCTTCGAGTCAATTATTCCCTGCGGCATCGAGGGAGTCCGCATGACCTCCGTGGAACGTGAACTCTCCTCCGCGGATGAGCCATTACCCGAGGCCGCAACCGCAACAACCAACGCGGCGCATCACCTCGCCACTCTGATCCCCGAACACCTCGGCTTTCTCTGCCACTGAGCCATCTGCCCCCACGCCACGCGCTTCGTGATTGACCCCGAGTCCGGCCCCGCCGATAAAAACCCATCGAGAAGCATCCGGTTATCTCCCTACCATGCCCACCTACATCTACGAGACCATCCCCGCCTTTCCCGACGAACGACCCGAGCGCTTCGAGGTCCGACAAAGCATGATGGATCCCCCGCTCAAGCGTCACCCGGAAACCGGCGTCCCGGTGCGCCGGATCATTACCGGGGGCCTCGACCCGATCACCCCGGGGGCAGGCGCCAGGCCGGCCGCACCCACCTGAGCCCCCGGTGGAGGCTGCTGCTAGTCTGGCAGCGCATAACATCCGCTCTCTCTCCCGTGCCCGATCCGGAATCGACCACCATCTCCCTGCTCCACGCCACCCGTGGCAGGCCGGAGCTGGCTGCCGCCTGCCGCGACCAGTTCCTTGCCGCGGCAAGCCACCCGGAGCGTATCGAGCACCTGTTCGCCATCGATCATGACGACCCCGCCTCGCTGCAGGCACTCGGCGAGCTGCCCCACGTGATTGTCACCGAGGGCGAGGGATGCGTGGCCGCCTGGAACCTCGCCGCCGCTTCCTGCAACGGAGACCTCCTGGTGCAACTCTCCGACGACTGGGAGGCACCCGATGGCTGGGACGACGCGATCGCCCGCCGCCTTCCCCAGCCGGAGCAGGAAGCTGTGCTGGCCATCAGCGACGGCAGCCGCAGCGACGAGATCCTCACCATGGCGATCCTGACACGCGCCCGCTACCTCGCCCAGTGCCATCTCTTCCACCCCGGCTACTTCAGCATGATGTCGGACTATGAATTCACCCACCGCGCCTACCGCGACAGCGTCGTCATCGAGGCACGCGACCTGGTTTTCCGGCATCTCCATGCCAACACCGGCGCCCGGGACTGGGACGCCACCTACGCCCGCCAGAACGCCGGCGAGCATTACCGCACCGGCTTTGACCTGTTCATCGCCCGCAATCCCGAGGCCCTGCGGAGTTGGCCGCTTGCAAAGCGCCTGCGCTTCCGGTTGCGGCGTCTCCTCGAATCATGCGGCCTGCTCACCCGGCGCTGAATCTCTCCCCGTCCCGATCCCCTCTCCTGAAAGGACCTGGCACCCTGCAGCATCCCGATTACGCCACCGGCAGACAGCCATGCCATCCACAGGCACCACAAAGCAGACTTGTGGTGCCGGCATTTTGTCGCTTCACTCTTGCTTGAACCAATGAGCACTCTTTCCCGGCTCCATCAGCTTCCCGTCAAATCACTCGTGCTGCTCATTGCCCTGCTTGCCCTGCTGGTGGCGACACCGCATGCCAGCGCAACCGGCGGGACCGGCATCAGCATGCAGGTCTTTTACCTGGCCGTGTTCTGCGTGGCTGGTTACCTGCTCTTTCACATCCGCAGCTGGGTGATCGTCTACCTCGGCATCGCCTTGTTCTTTCTCATATTCGGCCTGCTCAGCGACGCGCTGCCAGGCAACCGGTTCATCCTTGCCGGATCCGCCCTCGCGAGCGCTGCCCTGAAAACAGTGCTGTTTGTCGCCGTCATCCGTTTCAGCCTCTACCAGCCGGGTGCCTCCCGCGCCGACCGCATCGTCGCCGGGATCTGCGGGTATCTTCTCCTGGGTCTCTTCTGGGTCGATCTCTACGAGCTTGCCATGATCCTTCATGCCGCCGACGCCTTCCGAACTCCCGGAGGAATGGGTGTCCTCGCCGACCGGGCCGAGGCGATCTATTTCAGCTTCATCACCCTGACCACCCTTGGCTACGGCGATATCATACCGATCCATCCCTGGGTTCGGATTCTCGCTATTCTCGAGGCCATCTGCGGCACCCTCTACCTGGCCGTGCTGATCTCCTCGCTGGTCTCGCGGCAAGAGAAGCAGGAGACGCCCTGAGGGTTCTCGCAGGGTGCTTTCAGCCGATTCCCGCTTGAGCGGCCCAATGCTCGCTCCTCCACCGCGCACCATCTCACAAGCGCGATTCACGCACGCCCGGACGAAGCCTCACCAGCATCTTTTCTCTTCTTACCGG
>JBDQJG010000170.1:0-5875 GCA_040263955.1 Verrucomicrobiales bacterium | reverse complement strand
CTACCCTAGCCTTCGTGCCTCAGCGTCAGTGAGTGTCCAGAGTCTCGCCTTCGCCACTAGTGTTCCTCTCAATATCTACGCATTTCACTGCTACACCGAGAATTCCAGACTCCCCTCCACTACTCTAGCGAGGTAGTATCGGATGCAGTTCCGAGGTTGAGCCCCGGGCTTTCACATCTGACTTGCCTCACCGCCTACGCACGCTTTACGCCCAGTGATTCCGAACAACGCTTGAGACCTCTGTATTACCGCGGCTGCTGGCACAGAGTTAGCCGTCTCTTCCTCTTCGGCTACTATCAATCACGGCCGCTGTTAACGACCGTGCCTTACTCACCGATGACAGGAGTTTACAACCCTAAGGCCTTCATGTCCTCCACGCGGCGTCGCACCGTCAGGGTTTCCCCCATTGCGAATGATTCTCGACTGCTGCCACCCGTAGGTGTCTGGACCGTGTCTCAGTTCCAGTGTGACTGATCATCCTCTCAGACCAGCTACCCGTCGTAGCCTTGGTAGGCCATTACCCCACCAACAAGCTGATAGGCCGCGAGCCCATCCCGGAGCGGCACCCGAAGGCACCTTTGGCCACTTCTTCAGAAAGAAGGGCCACATGCGGTATTAATCCAGCTTTCGCTGGGCTATCCCCCACTCCGGGGCAGGTAACTCACGTGTTACTCACCCGTTCGCCACTGAAGATATAATGCTCTAGCAAGCTAGGGCGATCTTCCGTTCGACTTGCATGTCTTATCCACGCCGCCAGCGTTCGTTCTGAGCCAGAATCAAACTCTCCGTAAAGAATGTTGATCGCTGACTCCCGACAACCCGGAAAGGTTGTCGGAACTAGCGAAATTGACGGTAACAGATTCAATTAAGATATCTGCTACCCACATCAGGTTTTTGCACCACCAGGGCACAAATTAACCTTCACTTTTTTATCCGGCCAGATTTTGGCTGACCGGCATATCTGTTCTGAAAGAGCTTCGTCTCCGCTAAAAAACGGCGCGATGCGCCGCTCTCCAGACAGAGTCTCCCTTTCCGGGAGGGTCGGTATCCTAGCAAGATCGGCATGCCGCGCAAATGCTTTTTTGCTTTCCGAGAGTTTTTTTTCGACCCGGCACTTCAGCTGATCACTTCGGGCCAATCAGTGTGGAAAAATACCCCCTCTGGTCGGTCGACTCGCTCATAGGTGTGCGCTCCGAAAAAATCCCTCTGAGCCTGCAACAAATTGGCGGGGAGTCGCGCCGACCGATAGCTGTCGTAGTAAGCGAGGCTGGCCCCGAACGCTGGCACGGGAATGCCGTTGGCAACCGCGAGAGCAACCGCTTCTCTCCAGCTCTCCTGACTGCGATTAAGTATCTTCGCGAAGAAAGGGTCGAGCATGAGATTGGTCAGCCCGGCATCACGTTCGTAGGCTTCTGCGATGCGGTTGAGGAACCGCGCCCGGATGATGCACCCGCCCCGCCAGATCCTCGCGATTGCCCCGAGGTCGAGATTCCAGCCGTTGACCTCGCCTGCCCGCATAATCAGACTCAGTCCCTGGGCATAGGAAACAATCTTGGAGGCATACAGGGCATCGTGCACTTTCGCGACCAACTCATCCCGCGGCATCCCGATAGCAGCCGTCGGACCCTGCAGCTTCGTGGAAGCAGCGACACGCTCGGCCTTCTGGGAAGAGAGAGTTCTTGCCTCAACCGCCGCATTGATGGTGGAAACGACCACGGCGTTGTCCACAGCATTGAGAACAGTCCACCTTCCCGTGCCCTTCTGGCCTGCCTTATCCACTATCAAATCCACAATCGGCTGTCCCGTCTCGGGATCCGTCTGGCAGAAAATCTCACTGGTGATCTGCACCAGATAGCTTTCCAATTCCCCGGTATTCCACAAACGAAACACCTCGGCGAGTTCCGCAGAAGAAAATCCAGCCGCCGCAAAAATCTGATAGGCCTCGCAGATCAACTGCATATCACCATACTCGATGCCGTTATGCACCATCTTAACGTAGTGCCCGGCTCCCCCCTCCCCGATATGCGCAACACATGGCTCATCACCATCCGCACCTGCCTTGGCAGAGATGGCTTCGAAAATCGGCCTGATCATCTCCCAGCCGGCCGGCGTTCCTCCGGGCATGATCGACGGTCCTTTGCGCGCACCTTCCTCGCCACCGGAAACACCCGTCCCAATAAAGCGGATGCCCTTGCTGGCAAGATCTTTCCACCGCCTTTCGGTGTGTATGTAATACGTGTTTCCGCCGTCGATCAGCAGGTCGCCCTCATCGAGCAAAGGAACCAGAGACTCGATCACACCATCCACCGCGTCCCTCTCATTGATGTCTGCCCCGGCGGATGACTTCACCAGTATCATGATTTTCCGCGGCCGCTCGAGGCTGCTGACAAATTCCTCAATGGACGAAAACCCTGCAAGCTTTCGATCCGAATGCCGTTCGACGAACTCCCTCATGATCGAGGTGGTTCGGTTGTAAACCGAAACGCTGTAACCACGACTCTCGACATTGAGAACGAGATTCTGCCCCATGACTGCGAGCCCAATAAGTCCGAAATCACTTTTGCCCATGATCCTGATGAGCGGGTGTTTTTATTTGCCGCCCCGCGTCGAAGACGCAACGTAGACGGAGCCGGGAGAAAGAAAAGGCCTATCGCACATGAAGATAACCCTCACCGGTGACAAGCTTGCCTCCGATTTTTCCATGGATCCATGCCACGGGGCTGGAATCGTGTTTCACGGAGTGGTCAGGGCAAGTGAGGCAGGGCTTCCAATTACCGGCATCGATTACTCGTGCTACCACTCGATGGCCAATCACTCCCTGCGCAAGATGGCAGACCAGGCTCGACGTCTCTTCGGAAACCACGATGGATCCATCACGCATCGTATCGGCTTTGTTGCCGTCGGAGAATCCGCCATCACGATACGAGTTCGAAGCGAGCGCAGCGGGCGTGCATTCGATGCCTGTCAATGGTATCTTCGTCGCATCAAGGAAGACGTGCCGATCTGGAAAAGTCCCGTTTTTCTTTAATCACCAATCGAGGAATGAACCTTCCCAACCAACTCACCATCGGACGCCTCGTTCTTACCCTGTTTTTCGTGGCCTCGCTCTCCATCGAGTGGAAATGGTCTGCCTCGGCCGCGCTTTTCCTGTTTCTCGCGGCGGCTGTAACCGACTACTTTGATGGCGCAATTGCCCGCAGCCGAAATCTGATCACCAATTTCGGCAGACTGATGGATCCATTAGTCGACAAGATCCTCGTGGCGGCCGCACTTGTGCTGTTGGTCGAACAGGGATTGCTCTGGGGCTGGACCGTGGTGGCGGTGATCGGCCGTGAGTTCCTCGTCACCGGCCTGCGTCTACTGGCCGCTTCCGACGGTCGTATCGTTTCCGCCGACACGCTCGGCAAGTGGAAGACAACCATTCAGCTGGTCACCGTGCTCTTCTTCTTAACCTACCTTGCAGCGCAGGAACCCGCGCTTGCATGGCTTCAAAGCACTCTCTTCGAGCACGCCCTGCTCTCTCCCGGCACGCTTGGCAAAGCTCTCGAGCTGGCCATGCTTGGGCTCACTATGATATCCGGTCTCGATTACCTGATCCGAAACAAGGGCCTGCTTGCCGAGAGCTGAGCCAGGCAGTCCTGCAACGACTCGCGATGACCTGCCCGCCGTCACGAACAAGGCAGGACGTCGAGGAATTCACGAGATCGGGGTGTAGATCCGACCTGTCACCGGGAGCTGGGCTGTTTCTCCACTGCCGGTCTACCAACTTGCTGACGCTATTTTTCCGGCATGGAGCGGGTAGGGGGAATCGAACCCCCCTAGCCAGCTTGGAAGGCTGGTGCATTACCACTATGCTATACCCGCATGATGCTCGAACCCTTCAACTTAGAGTCGAAGCCGCTCAGATCCAGAAAAAAGTGGCGCGCCCGAGAGGAGTCGAACCCCTAACCTCCTGATCCGTAGTCAGGCGCTCTATCCAATTGAGCTACGGGCGCACGGGGCTCCAAGGCTAGCTCATGTGCCATGGTAGTCAACCACAAGAAGGACGTCAAAAAGGCTTGCATTTTCGCCACAAGCAAACTCGCAAGTCGACCTCGACGAGACCGCCTGTCCGGCAGCCAGTTTGAACAAGCTCTGCATCGGACGCAATCGTCGCAGCCGGTTACCCGTCCATCCAGGCACACGAACATTCGGACGTCGCCATCACTCCCTGTCCTCGTCGAGTTCGGCCCTGCCGCCCAGGGGTCTGACCAGCCGCTTGGGCATCCAGTTCGGCGCTCTCGCGTTACCCGTACCCCGAAATTCCAGAAGCTTGCTGAGCGGACTGAAAAGAATTCCCACAGCTCCCTTCAGATTGATCGTCGCATCGGCAACCATTTCCATGCTCCTTAAGTCGATCTGACCGTTTACTCCCAGGCGAAACAGTGGACTCAAAGCTTCAAACGAATCCGTCTCCAACACCCCCTTCTCGACCACGAAACCGAGGCTCGCCGAATTGGCCACCCCGTATCCGATTTTCTGATCCCCGGGAAGCAGCGCACTGATCAGGGGAGAAAGCGGCCCCAGGACTGGTATGGCAAAAACGTCCGCATCACTCAACTGGATTGTGCCCTCGGCATCAAACCAATCCGCTGCATCGGGGTAAATTTTGAACTCACAATCAAGATTGAAATCGCCCCCGCTTTCGCCCTTGCCTCCCATGAGTCTGACGACCTCATCGAAATCGAGGTCCTCGGTCTGTAGATACCCACTTGTGATGCCATCGCTCAAGCTGCACTGCAGCCTGAGTTCTCCGCCGAAAGTCGAGCCAAGAATATCAAGATCGATGCCGCCCCCGGAAATCCGCACATCACCCCCTACCCGGGTGAACTCCCAGGTCTTACCCATCAATTCAGTCGATGCAGCCTCGTCAGAGCGAAATTTGAGCGTCAGGTCGGAGGCGTCGGATTGCCCCTTCCCAGCGAGAGTTCCGGCGATCTCGAAATCGGGCGGTTTGCGAAAGCGATATGCCTCGAACCGCTCGGCGGTCGGCTGGTGAAAACACCGAACCACCGGGGCAAGCTCGAGATTGCCATTGATCCCGACAAACGTGGTTCGTTTCTGGTCTCCACGCTCTACTGAAATTCTCTCGCCGCGCGCCGATCCCTCGGGTCGCGACAGGCGGATATTTTCATAGTGATGGTTCGGGCCTTCCAGTCTCAAATTCGCCTCGGCCCGACTGAAATAGGTGCCGCGAAATTCGAAATCACGCAGATCAACGTGTCCCTTGCTGATCCATGTGCGGGCATCCATACCCGAACCCTCGCCACTGATTTCCATATACACACCGGAGTCCCTGCGCATAGCAAAAGACTGGAGAAGATTTCTCATTCCCTCTCCGCGAACAAAGGGGACCAACGCCGCCGGATCCATCCTCAAAATGGCGTCGTAGCGCATACTTTGCTCATCCTTGAGATAATGCAGGCTCACATTCCCCGATTCGTGCTCGAGGCGGACATTACGCAGGAACACCCGCTTCGGCGCGATCGAGAAATCCATCGAGCCTGCAAAAAAAATTCCCCGACAGGCAAACCGATCACAATTGAAATGTCCCAGCAGGATCCGTTCGCTGGCTCGGTCGGAAAAATCCCACCTGCCCTGAATTTGCAATGACGGGGCATCGTAGTAATCGATCTCCCCGAACAAGCCGGAATCCTCCATGAAGCCGCAGATCAGTCCCGGAAGATTCGCATCACCATCAACCTGGAAAGTTGCCACCCTGTCCTCGATTCCATACCGTCCATGGGCTGAGATCTCTCTGGTGCCTTCACGCAACTCCAGGGAACGCAGCAGCACCTCGCCATCCCGCAGGTCCACCACGACTTCAGCCGAATCG
>JBDQJG010000169.1:0-5896 GCA_040263955.1 Verrucomicrobiales bacterium | reverse complement strand
GTGCCCCGATCACCTGGACGGGATCGGTGAAGGCGCGGCTGATGTGGATCAGCAGGTAATGCGAGGAAATGACCTCGGCGACCTGACCGATGAGCAGGCGCGAGAGCCAGATGCCGGCGGGAGCTCCCGCCAGTGCGCCGAGGCAGGCGTAGAGGGCAGCCTCGCCCAAAAACAGGCCGCGGATCAGCCGGCGGGAGGCGCCGGTAGCCCGCAGGGTGCCGATTTCCTTTCTGCGGCGTACGACCGAGGCCGCCACCGTGTTGTAGATGAGGAAGATTCCGACCAGGATCGATACCATGCTCAAGGCGCTCAGGTTGAGCTGGAAACCGCGCAGCATTTTTTCCACTTGGGCGCTGCGTTGCTGAGGGGAGGCAACCGTTGCGCCCGGTGGCAGGACCGCGAGGAGACTGCGTCGCACGGATTCCAACTCGGCGGCTTCCTCGACGACGATTTGAATGGAATCGAGTTCACCGATTCGCCCGGTGGCCTCCTGCAGCCAGCCGATATCCATCAGGGCGATCCGATCGGATGCCGCCTCATCCATTTCGTCCGCCGAGGCACTCGCTGCCACTTCGAAGACGCAGGCTCTGCCGTTGACCTGCATCCCGAGCGCGTAGCCGGGGGAAATTTCAAGGCGCGTGGCGAGTTTCTCGGTAATGATTACCTGGTTGGGCATGGTCAACCAGTCGACGGCGACCTCTGCGTTGGACGTCAACCCGCCGATACCGGCCTCCCCGTTCTTGCCCAGTCCCATGGTCTGGAACGGGGCACTGCTGAAAATGTCGATTCCGATCAGCTTGAGGTGTTCCTCGGGCTTGTTGGTGAAGGTGGCGTAGGATTCGAGGATCGGAGTGGCTGCCGCGATACCCGGATGAGTGGCCACCAGTGGCAGCAGCGCGTCATCGAGGAAGCCGGTGGTCGGGCGGACTTCGAGTTGGGATTTTCCCGAGACGAGGTCGATGCTGGCGCGGAATGCGCGGGTTGCACTGTGGTTGGCGACCTGTACTGCCAGGTAGACGGCCACGCCCAGGCCGATACTGCTGATGTTCAGCAGTGTGATCAGGGGATGGAGTTGGGCGTGGCGCCAGATGAACTGGCGAAGCAGTGCGACGAGGCCGAAGAGGCGACTGCGGAGGGACCTGAACACACGATTCCATACGCCGACATTCGCCCGCTGGCTACGGCGAAGGCGGGCGCAGTCGTTTTATCAGGATCAGCGATCGAATGCGCTCAGCAGGCGCGCCAGCAGGAGGGTTTCGAGGTTGGGCTGCGGTTGGCCGGGATAGGGAGAGGCAACGGTGTGACTCCATTGAGGGCGGGCGAGGTGCGCATGGTGTTGGTTGGACGTGGTGCCGCTGATCCGGCTGTGCCGGTTGAATTCGCATGCCAGGCGGGCGATGTGCCGTTCCACATCGCGCATGACCTCCCGGCTGTGGCGGTCGAGATCGACCCGGCGCAGCAGGTTGCCGGCGTCCTCGAAGGCGCATTGGATGGCCGCGAAAGCCTCGGCCTGGGAGCAGGCACTGCGGTTTTTCCGTATCCGTGAGTGCAGCGTATCGGCTTGTTGCTCGACTTCCTTGATGGCGTCGTACAGGCGGCCCTCGGGGCTGCGCCCGCAGGTCGGGTGGCCACGGTGGCGGTAGTCGTTTTTGATATCGTCGAGCAGATGATCGGTCTCGCGTTCGAGTTCGGAGGCCAGCTGAAGGGTGTGCTGGTGTCCGGCGTGAATGGTCGGGGCGGTCGCGAGAACTGTCCCGGCAAGAGTGAGGATGAGAAGTCTGGTAAGCGTTTTCATGGTTGCTGGTGGGACGAGGCGGCAGGAGGATTTATTCATGCAGAATATGCAGTGGGAAGATTGCTACCAGCGCGGCCATACACCTTGGGACAAGGGGGGCGCTTCGCCGCCGCTGCTCGACCTGCTTGCCGATGGCCGGGCCTGTGGGGCGCTGCGCGTGGCATCGGCGCGGGTCCTGGTGCCGGGATGCGGCACCGGGCACGATGTGCGTGCGCTTGCTGCCGCCATTCCCGGGGCGGAGGTGATCGGGCTGGATGTCTCGCCGACGGCATTGGTCGCGGCGCGTGAGGCACCGGCCGCGAGGAACGAGGACTACCTGCTCGGCGACCTGTTCACTATCGGGCCGGAAGCGTTGCCGGGCGGGGAACCGGTCGACCTCGTCTGGGAACATACCTGCTTCTGCGCCATCGATCCGATCCAGCGTGCAGCCTATGTCGAGGCCGTCGCTGGCCTGCTGGTTCCCGGTGGCGCGCTCTGGGGAGTGTTTTACCTCGATCCGTATGATGACGAACATCATCCGGGCGAGGGGCCACCGCACGGCACCAGCGTGGAGGAGTTGCACGAGCGTTTCGGTGCCCGCTTTGCTATCCTCGAGGAGTGGTCGCCCGCGCGCACCTACCCGGGCCGTGAGGACCGCGAGTGGATGATGCGCCTGCAGTTGGAGCGCTGAGGCGACGTGGCTCGGGCCGGGTCATCGCGATCAAAATTCGAATATTTTCTTGCCTTCGACGAAGGGAGCGACAAGCTCATGCCTGCATCCCGGCCAGGTTCCCTGGTGCGCTCAATTTGACTTCAACCATGCACTTTTCATCGATATTCCACTTGTCTCCAGCCAGGCTGTCCGTGTCGCTCACGGTCGGTATGATTCTGTTGCTTGCCGTCTTGGTTCAGCCTTTGCGGGCTGAGCAAGCCGCCGAAGGGCAGGCAGTGCAATCGCAGACAAAAGACAAGCAGGCGCCCAAGGCGAAGAAGCCGGGCAGGCCGAAGCCAATCAGCGAATTCCTCTACGATCCGGAGAAGCCTGCCGACTATGACTGGACGACGGATCACCTGCATGTCGGGGTGCGCTGGCAACCCTTTGATGGCAGGCCGGAAAACAACATCTATGACGCCAGCCGTCCGGTGATCGCGAAGTACAGCAGTTACGCCCAGTTCTGGGTGGCGTGGAGCGCGTCGGAGCCGACCGAGAAGAGCATTGATTATGCCAATCACATGTCGGGCTACCTGCGGACCATCGAACAGGCGGTGGACCTGTGCAACGCGCAGGGTCTCAAGTGTGAGTTCGTGTTCTGGCATTGCCCGGCATGGGCCTCGGTGAGTGGCGAGAGAGGCGGTTTCCGGCCGAAGGATGGCTACTACCCGGCTTTCGTGGAGCGCATCGCCCGGCACTTTAAGGGCCGGGTGCATGCCTACCAGCTGGCCCATGAGGCGAATCTTGCCGGATTCCTGCAGGACGGTGATATGGATTTCCTCGTGGCCGAGATCTTCACCAATGGCGCGCGTGCCATTCGCAAGGTGTATGCCGAGGAACCCGCGCAGCAGGTGATCGTTTCCACCTCCGGGTGTTCACCCTGCCTGGGTTGCGAGACCGTTTCCGGCCTGCATGCCAAGGGGGGGCTCGGCTTCAGTAATTTCTATGACCGGTTGATTTCCGAGCCGGAATTAATGGAAGTCGTCGACGCGCTCAACCTCAATGTCTCCGACCAGAACGATGGCTACGGCGTGGTCGATGGCGGCTACGTCCCGTCGGTCTGGGGGAACTACGACCTGGCGCGCAACAAGCTCGATGCCTTCGGACAGCGCGGCAAGTCGGTGCTGGCGGCCGAGTCGTGGATTACCTGGGACAACACCCATAACTCGGCGGACGTCAATGGAGATGGCACGCGGAACGAGCTCGATGCCTACCACAAGGCGATCACTATCATGGGGAAATGCCTCGAGCGGGGACTCAACTCGATGAATTTCCCGTGGTCGGACAATTCCAGCGGCTGGTCGATGGGCTTGACCAAGCGGCACGATTACAATGGCCGCATCAAGGAGCAACGTCCGGAGATCGTGATTCCCGCCAAGGGTGGTGGTCCTGACATCGTGACGCAGAAGGTGGTGCTGCGCGGTTCGGATAACAAGTTCACCGTCCACGGTGAGGAGCTCGAGTATCCGTTTACCATCGATGATTACATTGATCCCTCCGATCCCAATCACCTGCACTATTACATCTGGCGCTGGTATGCGCAGCTTGCCGGCGGCAATGACGAGGTGATCCGCCACGCCATCGCCGGAGAGATGGGCAATGACATCGCGGTCTTCGGGCCGGACTTTACCGGCTGGGAGCGTTACCGGATGTCGTCCTACAACCGCACGCGGGACAGTTTCCTGGTGCTGATCTATGCCAGTGGAGCCACTGCAAACACCTGGGCGCGGGTCACCATTCCGGCGACCATCCAGGACGGCTGGCACTACAACAACGAGTTCTCGAAAAGCGATTTCCGCGGCGAGGGATTCCAGGATGGCGAGACCTACAGGGCCCGCATCATCACCAAGAACATCAGCCCGGAAGACGGCAGCGACATCGACCTGCGTTACCGGGAATCCGAAGTGTTCACCGTCGAGAACGGAATCCTGCACATTCCGGTAGTCGGCATGAACAAGTTCACCGCCATCGAGCTGGTCCGGGCAGAGCCGGAGGCCGCAGCCGATAAGCAGTAGAGAAGTGAGCGTCTCGGGGTGCCATTCGAGGAGAGCCTCCTGCCTGCGCGTGCTATACCTGTTCCTGGCGCTGCTCACCGCAGCCTCGCTCAACGCCGGGCAACCCCTGATCGTGGCCCACCGCGGAGCTTCGAGGGACGCCCCTGAAAACACCCTGCCGGCATTCCAGCTGGCCTGGGAGCGGGGAGCCGACGCCATCGAGGCCGATTGTCATCTCACCAGTGACGGCCACATCGTCTGTTTTCACGATCGCGATGCAAAGAAGCTCACCGGGCAGGCGGTGATTGTCGAGCAGGCGACCCTCGAGCAACTGCGCAAGTTGGATGTCGGGGCCCATCACGGCGAGGAGTTTCGCGGCACATCCATGCCCACGCTGGCCGAGGTGCTGGCCACCGTCCCGGATGGAAGAAAGATATACATAGAGGTCAAGTGCGGGCCGACGATCGTTCCCGGTCTGCTACGCGAGGTCGAGTCTTCCGGTCTCGCCCGGGAGCAGGTGGTGGTCATTTCCTTCAACGGCGAGGTGATCGAGGCACTGGAAAAGGCGGTCCCCGAGCTCCGGACCTTCTGGTTGGTCAACTTGAAGCGTGACAAGAGGTCCGGGGAGCTCACGCCCGCCCTCGGGGAGATACTGTCCACCCTCAAGCGGATCCGGGCGGACGGCGTCAGCACCTCCTTTGCTCTGGTTACCCGTGAGCTGGTCGAAACCGTCATGCGCGAGGGACACGAGTATCACGTGTGGACGGTCAATGAGGCGCCTGATGCCCGCCGCCTGCGGGATTGTGGCGTGCTCTCTATCACCACCGACGTGCCCGGCGAGATCCGCAGGGGCCTGGCGGAGGAAGAGGAGTAAGCCGCGCCTGGGCCGCTGTTTTGCGGGAATGAGAAGAAATAAGCCGGTTGGTCGATGCGTATCAATGGTTGCGCAGTCGTTCTTGTTTTCCCGTGATGAAAAGCAATCAATGTCTCATGTTGCCGTTGTGTGCCGGTCTTCTCCTGCTGGCCGCGCTGCCGGCGAAGGCTGAAGCGGCCCCTGCCGCGGCGTCCTCGATCGATTACGCGGCCTTTCTCGGCAACCACGACATGCTCTGGGACCGGGTACCCGGTCGCTGGGAAGTCGCGCCGTTCCTCGGCAACGGCAATGTCGGCTTTACTTTCTACCAGGCCAAGGGCGCGGCGAAGAACGTCATCTCGATCCACGCGGGCCGGCATGACTACTACGACCACCGCCTGCCCCACGAGGGTCAGCAGCACCTGTGGATCTACCGCTGCCGGCTGCCGCTCGGGCGCTTCGATCTTACCTCACGGGGAGAGATCACCGGTGTCGACCTGCGCCTCGACCTGTGGAATGCCGAGCTGCGGGGGACCGTTACCACCTCGGCGGGATCATACCGG
>JBDQJG010000168.1:0-5919 GCA_040263955.1 Verrucomicrobiales bacterium | reverse complement strand
CAACGATTTAGCTGCTCACCTGAAAAGTGGTGTTCGAACGGCGTGAGAAAGGTGAACGACTCTCTCAATTTCCGTCTCTTCCGTTGATTTCTTAGTCAGACCATTGCGGCATTCAGGGTTGAATGGTTCTATCCGGTGGGTTGCATTGTCTCCCAGAGAATTCAGAATACGCTCGAAGCGGGTATGGTATTTTATAGCTTCATCTTTCGAAGCCGGAGAGCGTTGCTGACGACCGAGAGACTGGAAAAAGCCATCGCCGCCCCGGCGAGCATGGGGCTGAGAAGAATGCCGGTGAACGGGTAGAGGACGCCCGCCGCGACGGGGACGCCGAGGCCATTGTAGAGGAAGGCGAAGAACAGGTTCTGACGGATGTTGCACATGACAGCCCGGCTCGCCTCGATCGCCCTGACGATGCCGGAGAGATCGCCCTTGACCAGGGTGATCGCCGCGCTCTGGATGGCGACGTCGGTCCCCGTGCCCATGGCCACTCCGACGTCGGCCTCGGCCAGTGCTGGTGCGTCGTTGATGCCGTCGCCTGCCATCGCCACCACCGCTCCCTGTTGCTTGAGTTCCCTGATGATGATGATCTTGTCCTCCGGGGACAGCCCGGCCCGGACCTCGTCGATGCCGAGGGCCCGGCCCACCGCTTCGCCGGTTTTGCGGTTGTCGCCGGTTGCCATGATGATGCGGATGCCCCGCTCGTGGAGCTTGGCGATGGCGGCGGGGGTGGTTTCCTTGATCGGGTCGGAGATGCCGAGAATGCCGACGGCTTCATCGTCGGAAGCGACCCAGGCCACAGTCTGGGCGTTTTCCTGCAGTTCACTCGAACGCGCCGCGAGATCTTCGGGAATCGCGACCTGGTTGTCCCTCAGGAAGCCCTCTTTGCCGACCCGGATTGTTTTTCCGTCGACGATCCCCGAGACCCCGCCGCCGGTGATGGACAGGAAGTCGGAGCTCTCTGGAATGGAGCGCCCGGTCTCCCTGGCCGCGTCGACGATGGCTCGCGCAAGAGGATGTTCGGAGCTGCTCTCGAGGGAGGCGGCCAGCGCCAGCATCTCGTCCTCTGCGCCGCCCTGCGTCGCGAAACGCGCCGTAACGTGTGGTTTGCCCGCGGTCAGGGTTCCGGTCTTGTCGGTGAGCAGCGTATCGACCTTTTCCGCAATCTCGATAGCCTCGGCGTTCTTGATAAGAACACCGGCCTGGGCGGCGCGGCCCACCCCGACCATGATCGACATGGGAGTGGCCAGCCCGAGGGCGCAGGGGCAGGCGATGATCAGCACCGCCACCGCGTTGACCAGGGCGTAGGCCATCGCCGGGGCGGGCCCATAGACCGACCAGGCGATAAAGGTCACGACCGCGATGAGAACCACCGCGGGAACAAAATAGCCCGCCACCTGGTCGGCCAGTTTCTGAATCGGGGCCCGGCTTCTCTGGGCCTCGGCGACCATGTGCACGATCTGGGAAAGCAGGGTGTCGCTGCCCACCTTTCCAGTTCGCATCACGAAGGTGCCGGTCTGGTTGACGGTGGCACCGATGACCGGATCCCCGTCCGTCTTTGCCACCGGAATCGGTTCCCCGGTGATCATTGATTCATCGATGTTGCTCCGACCCTCGACGAGGACGCCGTCGATTGGTAATTTTTCCCCGGGACGAACCCGGAGGAGATCGCCGGGGTGAAGTTGATCGACCGGAACGTCCTCTTCCAACCCGTCGCGGAGGCGGTGGGCGGTCTTGGCGGCAAGGCCGAGAAGAGCCTTGATTGCCTGCCCGGTGCGGTTGCGGGCCCTCGCCTCGAGCAGTTGCCCGAGCAGCACGAGAACGGTGATGACGGCGGCAGCCTCGAAATACAGGCCGACCTCGCCGTCTCTACGAAAGGAATCGGGGAACCACCCGGGGGCGAGAACTGCGACCGCGCTGAACAGGTAGGCGGCCCCGACCCCGATCATGATCAGGGTGAACATGTTGAGGCTGCGGTTGACGAGGGAGCGCCAGCCCTTGGCCAGGAATACCGATCCGGCCCAGAGGATGACCGGCGTGGCGAGGAGAAACTCGATCCACTTCGAAACCTGCTTGGGAATGATCTCGTGGAGATGCAGCCCGGGGATCATCCCTCCCATGGCGAGAAACAGCACCGGGAGCGTGAGCATCGCGCCGATCCGGAATCTCCACGAGAGATCGCGGATTTCGCAAGCGGTGTGATCGTCCCCGCCCATTCCACCCTTGGGCTCCAGAGGCATGCCGCAGATCGGGCAATCCCCGGGATGATCCTGCTCGATCTCAGGGTGCATCGGGCAGGTGTATTCAATCCCTGCGGAAGAGGTCGGCCGGTCTTCACCGAAATGGATCGATCCTCGCCCGTGTTGCCTGCCTCCCGCTTCGCCCCCGCAGCACAGGTGGTTGCCGGGGGGATCCTGCGGGTGGCCGTGTTCGTGCTTCATGCAAGTAAGTCAGTTTCCTGCCGCCTTCACCTTGGCAACAGAGTTTGCCGGGTCCTTGTTGCAATGAGGGATGCAGTGTTCATGTCGCGGACTTTCTTGTAGATATTTTCCAGCCATTGCGGGCGGTGGAAAAAACGAGAAATCGTCCCACCTGCGAAGGAATTGGTCGCTTCCATGGCGCCGGCAAGGAACACCCGGATATTGCTGCGCAGGGCTTTATCTGGCGCAGTTGATTCGAATTTTTCCCATAGTCCGAGGCCCTCCGCCCGGCCGGCTCGCGTGATGTTGGTGAGCTTCTCGAAGCGGTTGTACCGGCCCCAACCCTGCTGTTGGTCGGCTTCAGTGCAGAAAACCTCGGAAATCTTGATCGGCTCTTTGTAGTTCCACGGCAGCGGCACCAGTATAGTCGACCTGCCGCGGCCGAAGAGGGCAACGCGGGTCGGCAGGCAGTTGCCCGCGAGGGGATTTTCGCCCCGCAGCTCACCCAGCAGATGATGTCGCCATTGCTGGAAGCTCATTGCAGAGAGGGGGTGCGGGGCTTGCCTTGACCGTGGTATACCAGATTATTTGCTGGTTGTTGTTTTGGGATCTGTCGGCAGCGGGCATGTGGCCTGCCCGGTTTTAGAAGCCCGAGGCGGTAGCCTAAGCTACGACCAATCGTTCGATTTCGGCAACCAATTGACGAGCCTCCGGCGAAAGGTCTTCGCGCAGCTTGCGGGCATTCTCGATGTGTTGTGCAGTGCTCTTGGCGTCCCCGGCGATGGCCGCCTGCAGGCCGAAGAGGGCCTCGCAGACCTGCAGGTAGTCGAGGTAGTCCCTGTAGCGGGCATCACCGGTCTCCGGATGATGGTCCAGTCGTCCTTTCGGTTTTGTCTTGTACTTGATGGAAAATTTGCGCTGCAGGTTATCGATCTCTTCCCGCGCCTGCTCTGCCTTGCCAGCGCGGATCAGCGCCAGGGCATGGGTTGCCTGCACATCCGAGCCATAGCCTTCCGTCCATTTGCCGTCTCGGGCGGCCTGATCTTCCAGGCGCACGCCCATGTTCGGCTTGGTCAAGTCCAACATGAGGTTCACCTGTTCCGGGGTCAGGGGTTGCTCCACGAGCAGCGGCCACGCTCTGCGGGCGAAGAACGATTGCTGGTTGATCCAGTTCTCGGTGAGCCGGCTACCGGCCAGGGTCTTGAACACCGCACGAATCTCCTTTTCGGTCGCCGCAGCCTCGGCGGAATTGGTCGGCATGGTGAACCAGTGCGCGAGCAGCTCCGGCAGCAGGGCCTGGCCCGAGCTGTTGAGTGCCTTGAAGGCCTCGTAGTCCCAGCCTTTCTTCCTGGCGCTGGTGGCACGGGCGGCCTGGTATTCCTTGCGCAGTGGCTCGAGCTTTTCGGCTGGTTCCTCGGCGCGGGTTGATGGTGGCAGGGTTGCCAGGCACAGTATGTATGCAAGCAGAGCGCGCGAAAGCCTTGCTGCCCGGGAGCTGCGCTGCTGCGATGCAGGCGAGCTGGCACGGTCTTTAGTTGATGTGTGGGTTGTTATCATTGTTTTGGCTATTGAGGCTTGTTGCCCTTGATCAGAAAATCGCCGCCCGCTTCGAGCAGGGAGCAGCGTTCTGCAGGAGGTGAAAGTTCGAGTTCCCGCTGGATATCCACGATCGCTGCCAGCCCCATGATCGTCCAGGCGGTCGTCTGCGGATCCAGGGGGGACGAGTGCTCAGCCGGGCGGGAGGCGAGAATTTCTGTAATCACCTGGTGGAAGTCCGAGTAGACCCGCCGGATCGCGGCATGGATCTCGGGGTCGTCCTCGAGAATTCCGGCATAGACGATGCGGTAGAGCCGCATCTGGCCGTGGTCCTGCGCCTGGCGCTGCAGCAGCCACTGCGCGGGATCGGTATCGGCGGGGCGTCTCGCGAGGTAGTCCTGCCACGACGCGGAGGTGACCTCGTGAATGTAGCGGATCGAGGCGATGAACATGTCGCGCTTGCTTGGCCAGACCCGGTAGAGAACGTTCTCGCGGATGCCGAGGCGCTTGGCCAGCAGGGCGGTAGTTGTCCCACGGTAGCCGGTGAGGACAAACTGTTCGGCGATCTCGGCGATGTACTTGTGCTCGTTCATTTGATCGTCAATTACCAGTGCGGCTGACCGGCAGCGATCACTCAACCTGGGACAAGGGCTGCAGTTGAAGTGAACCGGGGGAAGCCGGTGGGGGTCAGTCGTCATTTTCCACACATGTGTCAGGAGATGTTTTCAGCGCTTTTCCTGCGGCGCACGATCACAGCCCCGATTCTCATCAGTCCTGCGGAGGCAAGCAAAATGGTTGCTAGGGGTATCGCGTAGTACACCATTGCTGCCGTCAGCAGGCCGGGTAAGTGCATGTCGGTTGGCTGAACGATTTTTTCGTAGATGGCCGTGGCTTGAAAGGCGATTCCAGTCAAAACAAGGAGTCCACCGCCGAGCCAGAAGAGCCATGCGGTCACGCTTCGGAGAGTCGAGTTTT
Organism: Verrucomicrobiales bacterium; assembly: GCA_040263955.1. GTDB lineage: Bacteria > Verrucomicrobiota > Verrucomicrobiia > Verrucomicrobiales > DEV007 > CALSSN01. The sequence continues at coordinate 991 of JBDQJG010000168.1, read as the reverse complement.
CTTGTGTCGTCATGTTTTTTGATTCCTGAAAGAGGGAGTGTAAGTAATTGCTTACACTAAGCGACAAGCCTGGCAATACTTATTTTCAGGATTCAGTGCGCGCCTAGGTTGGCGGGGGTTTTGTGGCGTTGCGGTGTGACGAGGATCAGGCCATGGCTGTCGATCACCTGCGTCCGACAATCCGCTCGGGATCTCTCCTCGCCAGCCAAAGAAACACGAGGGCGATCGGCACGCCATTGAGGAGCAGAAAGCCAAGCATTTGCCAGAAGTTGTGGAACCCTCCGAAAAACAGGGCGGCGGGTATGCATGCCAGCACGGAGGCCAGCAGGGCGGCAGGTACGGAAACCTGATTGCGTTTTTCGGCGACCAGGTAAGCCGGCAAGCCGACGAGCAGCAGCGAGGCGTAGGCGGTTGGAACGCCATACAGGGAATAGAGGCAAATGGTTTCCCACGGTTTGAACGGATGCGGAAACAGCATCGTCACGGTGGGGTCGGGCAGGGGTTTGCCCAGCCAAGAGATGAGGCGCCCGGCGGCGTAGACTGCCGTCACCGGGACGACGACCCAGGGCGCGATGAGAATTGCCTTGATCAGCGGTTTCCCCGGGCGTGTCATCGTTTCGAGGTTTCTCAGGGCAGGATTTTATCCAGGATCCGGCTTAGATCGGAAACCCACAAGCGCCCGATTTTATCGAGAAGTTCGTGGTGCGGGTCCTTGTAATGGATACGCACTCCGGAAACCATTTCCTGGCTGAAGTTCACATCGATACGCCAGAGTCGCAGGCCGGAGCGGTGCTCAAGCATGTAGGCGCTGTTCTCCTGTTGCCATGTATCGGGACTTAAGAGCCTGTTGGTTTCATCCCGGGACATGCCGGAGTTCACAAGGTCCCAGGTGTCCGGATACGGCATCAGGGAAGTGATCAGAAGGTAGGCAAGCGCGGCGATGAAGACGGAACCGAGTATCAGTGTGGGTCGACGCTTCATACAGGCTCGT
>JBDQJG010000167.1:0-6037 GCA_040263955.1 Verrucomicrobiales bacterium | reverse complement strand
GGTGAGAGCCTGCCTTCGCGGTTGGCCTCATCCAGCGCAATGGCGATCGACGCCGCCGAGGTATTGCCGTATTTGTGCAGATTGATGAATGTCTGCTCCTCGCTCAATCCAAGGCGCTTGGCAATCGCATCGATAATCCGCTTGTTGGCCTGGTGAGCAATGACTAGAGAAAGATCCTGCTGATCGATGCCCGCCTTCTCCAACGCGTGCACGCAGGATCGAGACATGGCAGTCACCGCCTGCTTGAAAACTTCCTGTCCCTCCATGTAGATCGTGTTTGGCCGATCGGTGATATTTTCGCTGGTTAGCGGCTGAGCTGATCCACCTCCGGGAATCATCAGGATACCGGTTTTCGTACCATCAGTACCAAGATCGGTAGAAACCACCACATGCCCATTTTCTGCCTTTCCCGAACGCATCACGATTGCTCCCGCGCCGTCTCCGAAAAGCACGCACGTCGAACGGTCCTGCCAATTGAGAAAACTCGACAATTTCTCCGCTCCGATCACCAACACGGTTCTGGATGCGCCTACCTGCATACTTTGGCGTGCCTGCTGGATGGCAAATAGAAAACCCGAACAGGCTGCCGAGATATCGTAAGCCACCGCATTGACCGCGCCGATCTTCTGCTGCACGAAACAGGCGGTGGATGGAAAAAACATATCGGGACTGATTGTCGCCACGATAATCAAGTCAATGTCCTCGGCTTCGATACCGGCATCAGTCATCGCACGACGCGCGGCTTCGACAGCCAGGTCACTGGTAGCCTCATCTTCAGCGGCTATACGCCGCTCCTTGATGCCGGTCCTCGTCGTGATCCATTCGTCGGTGGTATCGACAATTTTTTCCAGATCGATATTGGACAACACCTTGTCGGGTGTGTAGCTACCGGTTCCGATAATGGAAGTGATGACGGGCTGCGAGTCAGGCATCGGGGGGAGCAATCCTATGGATTTCTTCGGTAATGTGCGGGTTGACCTGATGACGAATCGCTTCACCTGCCACCCGCAGTGCATTCTCAATGGCAAGGGCTGAAGAAGAACCATGGCCGATGATTGTGATGCCGTCCACTCCGAGAAGTGGCGAACCACCATACGATTCGTAGCTGCCGCGCTGATGGACTCTGCGCAGGGCAGGCCTGGCAAGAAGCGCACCTAGCTTTGCCAATGGCCCGGCATTGCGAATTTCCTCCTTCACCCATTTGAAGACGATCTTCGCTGTCGCTTCACAACTCTTGAGCACCACGTTACCGACGAAACCGTCGCAAACCACCACATCAAGCGGCGTCTCGAAAAGATCATGCCCCTCGACATTGCCACGAAAATTCAAGCCGCTTTCCTTTAGAAGATTGAACACCTCCCTGGTAAATTCCGTCCCCTTCTCATCTTCCTCGCCCAGCGACATCAATCCCACCACCGGATTCTGGCGACCGAATACATAACGAGCATACACCGTGCCCATGACAGCATACTGGAGAAGATGATACGGTTTTGCCTCGGGATTGGCTCCCGCATCAACGATGTTGCAGACCCCGTGCTCGTTGGGCATCGGCGAGGCGATTCCCGCGCGCTCCACACCGGGCAAATTGCGCAATAAAACGGTACTGGCCGCCACTGCAGCTCCCGTGTGCCCGGCACTGACAACTGCCTGGCACTCGCCACTTTTCACCAGACCGACTGCCCGCGTAATCGACGAATCTTTTTTCTTCCGCAATGGCGCCGTCGCCGAATCGGTCATCAGGACCACCTCGGGAGCGTGCACTATCTCGATCCGATCAACCGGCATGTCGCGACTGTCGACCTCCGCCTTCAGTCGTGTCTCATCACCGACCAGAAAAATTCGGTCTATCCACTCATACGCATCAAGCGCATTTGCAGCCCCTTCCACAGTGCAGGCGGGAGCGTAATCTCCCCCCATGGCATCCAAGGCAATTTTCATCGGGCTTCAGACACTCAACACACTTAATCCAATGTCCCACGAGCGTCCGGCCCACTCCGGCAGCCAACCCATCAATCAACTCACCAATACAGAAAGCTCTATCAAATCGAATCGGCGCTCAGGGCACCGACACGAGAAGTGATACTTAAATCTCAATGTCCAGCACCTGCCTGCCGCGGTAGTAGCCACAGGACGGACAGGCGATGTGGCCCCGCGTCGTGCTGCCACATTCCGGGCATTTTTGAAACTGGGGTGCGCGCCAGCGGTTGCCAGCCTGGCGAAGGCGGCGCTTCATCTTGGAGGTGCGTGACTTGGGTGCGGCCATGGGATCAGGAAATGTGAATGATTTAAACGATATCGAACTTAGTTTTTCGGATCGGAAAGCCCGTCAAGGACACTCCAGACATCACTTCCGCCTGCACTTTGATGTTCACCTGAATCACCGGCGGAACGACTATTGTCATCCGCGAGTTCGTCGACGGCTTTCAACCCGGTGCATTGGTAGTTCCCCACAGTGCTTGCGGCACAGTTTGGATACCACGGAAGGGCGAGGAGAATATCCTCCCGAATCCGTTCCGTCAAGTCGATGCTGACTTGATCTTCGATTGCCACCTCCAGGCGATAATCCAGCAGATTCACTTCATCGCGGAACTCTTCCATGCAACGCGCGCAGACCAGCAGCACGCCCGCACCGATCTGACCGGCAAGCACAAGCTCATCACCTACCAGCCAAAGATGCAGGTCATACCAAACGGACTTCTCAGGATCTGCCCGGACCGAATCTTTGTCGCCAAAATCGAGGATCTCACGCTCGTAGCACCCTTGCCGATGCACTCCCTCCGTGGGAATCTTAGTCAGATCAACAATCATTACCTTGTGCGAGAAAGCGCTGAATTAATAATCCTGACACCGATTGATCGAGTCTCACGAAGTGTCGATCGGTGCACTCGCCTCAGCGATACGCCTCCATCAAGGCCTCCGCAACTCCCGCAGGCACAAAAGCCGAGATATCCCCACCAAGCCGAGCTACTTCCTTTACGAGGCGCGAGCTCAAATAGGTGTATTCCTCCTGCGGCGTCATGAAAATAGTCTCCAGCCCTGGCGACAGTTTGCGATTCATCAGCCCCATCTGGAACTCGAACTCGAAATCCGAAACAGCACGCAGGCCACGGACCAAGGCAGCCGCACCTTCTTTTCTCGCCAGTTCGACGACCAGCCCGCTGAACGCCCGCACCTCCACATTGCCGATGTCGACACACGCTCCGCGAATCAACTCCACGCGCACATCCAGGCTGAGGGTCGGGCTCTTCTGATCATTCATTGCGACCGCCACAACGACTTCATCGAAAAGTGCCGCGGCTCTTCGGATCACGTCTCGGTGCCCGTTGGTGATCGGATCAAAACTTCCAGGATAGATAGCACGGCGCATGGCGGCATCCCCATTGCGGGTTGGCCAAGCTTATGCGATGAGCTCGATGAGACAACGTGATATTATTTTGCGCTTCCCTTACCGTGGTGACTCTCCCCCTCACTCCCATGATCCCCCCCGAACTGATTCTCGAGGCATACAGGATGGGCATTTTTCCCATGGCAATCGAGGGCGGTCAAATCGGGTGGTTCTCGCCCGACCCACGAGGAATTCTGCCCCTTGATGAACGTTTTCATATCAACCATGGGTTGAAAAGAACCCTGAGAAGAAACCCCTTCGACATCCGATTCGACACCGCCTTCGAGGAAGTAATCAAAGGCTGTGCCGAACGCGATGAAACCTGGATCAGCGGTGGCATCACCGATACCTACATCCACCTCCATCACCAGGACCATGCCCACTCCGTCGAGGTATGGCAGGATCAGAAACTTGTCGGCGGGCTCTATGGCATCGCCATCGGCGGCGCTTTTTTCGGCGAGAGTATGTTCAGCCGTGTCACCGATGCCTCGAAGGTGGCGCTGGTCGCCCTGGTAAACCGACTACGCGACAACGGCTTTCAGTTGCTCGACACCCAATGGTCCACTCCGCACCTCAAGTCATTCGGTGGACTTGAATTACCCAAGGTCATCTATCTCGACCTGTTGGACGAAGCAATCGACCTGCCGGTCTGCTTTCATGCCGAACCCTCCGAAAATTGCGGAAACTGATCCACTTGGGAACTCCTCCCAAGCGAAGCGATGCATCAGAAAAACACCTTCACTCGCAAACCAATCGGAATGCGAACGACCCACAGTTACAGATTCTGCAAAAATTCCTGTTCGCTCGTATAGGTCATTCCCGCTGCATACCACGCATCATAGCGACGCCACCCCTCCTGCAAAATACGTTCTCCCAGCCCGAAACGATCGGCCGCATTGAGCACGACGACTACCTTACGCTGCGGCGTGATCTGCGTTCTGCCGTCGGGAAGTTTCTCAATCCTGGCAGGCCGCAAGGCAGTCAACAACAGACAGGGGCCGGCCTTCGCACTGTTACCCGCCCGCAGCCCGTCTATACCATGTTTACCGATCAGCGCGTTGGTGTTCGTCAACCTCAACTTGCGTTCACCTGCGGTGTTTTGAACGGAAATCACGCGCTGTTCCTGGCCACTGTAAAACAACATCGAGCTGCGGTTAGCGGCTTCCATTGCCAGCTTGGCCATATCCGCGGCCGTGGAATACGTCGATCTGCCGCGCTGATTGTCCGCGCCATACGGATCAACAAATCGCGTGTTGGACATTCCGACCCGTGCCGCCAGGGCGTTCATCTGCAACACAAAATGGTCGATCGGATCCCCGACCTGCCCAGTGCGCGCAAGGAGATCCGCACCCACGAGGTGCGCCACGGCCATACTTGATGCTCCATCATCGACCATCAGGATGGCATAGAGCGCATCACGCAGTGACAACCGGTCACCGGGCATGAGACCGAGCGCGCCGGTCTGACCCAGAATGGCGGGATGAGCCGAATTCGGAACGACAACCTTCGTCGTCATGGCAACACCCGCCGCCTCAGACCAATCGAGAGCGACCACCGCGGTCGCCACCTTGCTGAGACCGGCGACAGGCAGACGCTTGAGCGGATTGCGCGCCACCAGCACTTTCTTGGTGTGGAAATCCACCGCCAGATAACTTGAGGCCACAGGATCCTGCGTCGGGTCCTGCTGACCATAAGGGGCTACGACCGGAACAACGCACCCCTGAAGCATCACCAGAAGAGCAACTGCCAACACCCTCCCGCCAGAGCACCTCCCCGCCCTGAATTCCGACCCGCATTGATGGAAAAGCACACGCAATCCACCCACCATTGATCGTTTTGCCTGTTTCACACCGGACGGTAGACACGGAGCACCGGCGGGCAAGCGGATAAAGCATGCGCCAAAAACCCGGTCCGCTGCCAATCCCGTCCCAGCCCCCTCAAGGAAAGAGCTCAACGATCATCGGCTTCGCCCGTTGAAAGCGACGCAATCCGCGTAGGTGACACCATTGCCGCCGAAAATATCGAGGGCACTGCCAACAGTCAGATCAACCCGGCCCGCACTGAGTCGATCCACCAGCTCAAGGTCACTGAGTGTGCGGGCCCCTCCCGCGTAGGTGACCGGAATCGGGGAATGCAGCCCCAGCCAGTGAACGAGCGACTCATCGATACCCTGACACTTTCCTTCCACATCAGCTGCATGGACAAGGAACTCGCGACAGAATTGTCCAAGGTCGTTGAGTATGTCGGGGCGGAGTTCCAACTCGGTGCGTCTTCGCCAACGATCCATGGCCACTACCCAACCGCTACCCTCGGAGCGGCAACTCAGGTCGATCACCAGCCTGTCCCTGCCAACCAGGTCCGCGAGAGCGTGCAGGCGATCGCTCAAGAACCTGCCGGATGCATCGAATAACCATGAAGTCACAATGACCGCATCAGCGCCCGCATCGAGGTATGTGGCTGCATTAGCGACCGAGATTCCTCCGCCGACCTGCAAACCCCCGGGATAGGCATCAAGCGCCTCGAGGGCAGCCGACTCATTGCCCGCACCCAGCATGATGACATGCCCTCCCACCAGCTTGTCCCCACGGAACAGATCGGCATAGAAAGCTGCCGGCCTCTCACTGACAAAATTCTCCACCACTCTCTCGCTGC
>JBDQJG010000166.1:0-6076 GCA_040263955.1 Verrucomicrobiales bacterium | reverse complement strand
CGAAAGCCGCCTCGAATACCTGGTTGTCCTGGATGGTCCAGCTGCGCCCATCCCACATGACTGTTCCGGTGGCTGGATCCATGTAGGGGATATCGGTGCCGAGGAACTTGCTGTTACCAGAGCTTGTCGGGCTCGCAGAGCCTCTGCGGCTTTGCCCGCCGGGCGATCCTGTTCCCCCGCCTCCGGACGCGGAGGATCCGCGGGTGTCGAGAACCTGTGCCGCAAGCTCTGGCGCCGAACCGAAGCCCGACAGAATTGCAAGCGTGCTCAGTACAAGCAGAATTCGTTTAGCTGAAAGAAGTTTCATGAGCAGAAGTGGGGATTGCGCAAACGCTTCAGGTCTTGTCGAATTCATGCGCGACGAGCAGCCCTCCGGTGCCGACCTCGACTTTCAGGTTGTATTCCTGATCACGCTGGATGTTCTGGCCATTGAAGTCACTTGGGAAGTGCACCGGCACAAGTTCAACATCGCCACCCTCGATTCCGTCGCGGTCAACGACCACGCTGAAAAGCCTTCCCTCCTGGGGCGGCCATTCATCCAGGCGCTCATCGATATTGCCCCTGAGCTTGTAGGTATTGCCTCTCAGGCTGTTGGCGTTTTCGAGGAAAGCAGGAACGTTGAGTTCGGTGAGGGTGGCGAAGGGATCACTGCTGCGATGGAAAAGAAAGTTGCCGCCGATTCCGGCTCCGGCAAGCACGAGGATCAGGACGATTAACGGTCCGCGTCCAGTTTTGGATTTTCGTCGGCGTGGCATGACGTTTGATCAGACAGAAAAAATTTTCGCAGGGTAGGGGGAGGAAAAGCCGGACACAAGAAAAAGGTAAGGCGCGATACAGCATGTATTTGGGACTCAGGTGATTTTTCCCTGTATCGGGAACACCGCATCACCGGGTCAGGACGCGGTCAGGTTTTATTTTTCCCGCGAAATGCCAGCGAGACGAGCGCGCGCAGCCGTTCCGGGTCCGAGGTGGAAGTCTTGGCCATGAATCCTCGGGCGTGCGCGAAATGGACGTCTTCTTCTTGCTCGATAAGCGTGAACTCCATGGCAGGGTGGTCGTTGAAGCGACTCAGGCCGTAGCCTTGACCTCGTCGGTCGGGGTAAACCAAGGCACGGACGTTGGAAGCGAAGTCGCTCTGATCCACGAAACGGGAGAGTCCGACGGAGGGATCTCGTGGCATCGGTTCTGTGCGCGGAAGATAGACGACAATCTCTCCACCAGATCCGGGAATCTCCCAGATTTCTATGTGGTTGGAGAGGAAGCGCATGCGATCATGCAGCTTGCGGATATAGCCGAGTGTGTCCTCGCCGATATACTGCATGATCTGCCAGAGTGGTTCACCCGGCAGGAGCTGCTCGGCCATGGCAAAACGGCGCAGCAGCGTGATGTCGATCGGTGAGTTGAGTTGATGGAGCACTTCTCGCTCGATGCCCAGCCATTGGGCTGTCTCGATCGGCCCGCGGGTATCGAACCACTCGGCGGGCTCCAGCCACTCGCAGTAGCGGCGCGCGTCTTCGTAAATTCCGATGTGCTGGAGTATGAGTGTCAGTGCGCAGGTAGGCACGGATTCCGCCGGCAACTGGTGGTGGTCGAAGTTGTTGCGCTCCGGTGCATGTTCACCGCCCGTGTCGACGACGCATACGGAGGGATCATCGAGTTCCTCCGCGACAGGTTCGCGTCGCACGATCGGGACCTGATGAATATCTGCAAGGATGCTGCAGGCGAGGAAGTCGTCCTTGTGGGCGCTTCCCGGATGCGTGAGAATGTAGCGAACGTGCACGACCCACACAGGTTACGCGAAGCGTAGAGGTTTGTCGTTCGAATTTGGAAAAATCAATCTTTGTGGCGATGCTAAGAGCTCGAATTCTCTCGGCAGTTGTGTTCCTGTGTTGTCTTTTGCCGGCGATTTTTGCAGCGCAGGCTGCTGCTGAGCAGTCCGGGGCCGCCCCCGGTTGGAGACTTCGCATCGAGTTGTGCCGGGAAGAGCCGAGTGCGAGTAGGGGAGTTCTCTACGATGCCGGGGGCAACGTGGCCCTGACGTTCCCCGTTGGCTATGGCCGTATGGGCTGGCAGGAGGCGGGCAACCGTTTCCGTGACGGGTTTTCGTTGCTCGGTCAGTTCAAGGTGAATGCGATTCTCGCGCCAGGGCGCTGTGACATGGTCCCGGAGTTAATACGGCGCTCCGGTTGGAACGAGAGGGAGCTCCGTGAACTTCTGTTTCGAAATATGAGCAGCATCGATTTTGATGGAGATGGTCGGGGAGGCGAATACGGGGGAGGCTATTTCAGCCTGGAACCTGTTGTGCAGGCTGAAAGTGGTGGACGCGGGGCGGTCAGGCAGCCGTTTGTCTTTTCGCATTTCAAGGGCGTCTTTCGCTGGTACAGCTTTGCCATTCATGGCACGCAGGACCAGTCACGCGTGGGGCGTGCCTCGACGGGTGGGTGCATCAATGTCGGCGAGGAGCCGCTCGCGTTCTTGTTGGAGCGGCTGCAGCTCGGTGACGCGATTGAAATTGTCAGCGTTGCTGTCAACGAGTGATGACAGAGCGGCGGCAGGAGACTCGGTGAAGTCTTAGAGAAAGGCTGAAAACAAAAGCCCGCCGATGCGAGTCAGCTTTCCATCTGCATGCAGACAGTGTCGAGGCAAGCACTCCGCTGGCGCGATGCCGGAGCGAAAAAATGTTTCAGGCAGAGGCTTCTGGCTGTTTCTCGGAGGCACCCTCTGCTTCGACATGGAGGCGAACCGTGCACTCCAAGTCCGGATGGATGTTCACGGGAATATCGAACTTGCCGGACGATTTGATCGGGGCCTCGAGAAGGACGGCCTTGCGATCGATCTTGATGCTGGCATCGGCCTCGGTGAGGGCTTCATGGACGTCCTTGACCGTAATCGACCCGAACGCCTTGCCTCCCTGGCCGGTGCTGAGAGTGAGCTTCAGGCGCAGCTTGTTGATGCGATTGGCAAGTTTGTTGGCTTGTTCCAGTTCCTTCGCTTCGCGCGCCGCACGGGCGACTCTGAGGTGCTCGAGGCGCAGCAGGTTTCCCTTGGTTGCCTCGAGGGCAATATCCTTGGGCAAGAGAAAGTTGCGCGCGAAACCGCGTCGTACTTTGACCACGTCAGCTTCTGCTCCGAGGCCGTCTACCTTTTCCTTGAGAATAACTTCGACGTTTGCCATGTCTGTAAAGGGTTCCTGTTTGAGGGCGAGATGGGTAATGCTTGCAGGCGGCACTGTCAAGTGGGTCTAAAAAGTTGGGCGAGGGCAGTGCAGCGTGAGAGATAAGGATCGACGGTGGCGGCTGTTTTCGGGGCCTTGTCGGGAGTTTGAAGTCGATGACTTCCTGCGGCTTTTGGTGCCGGCGAGCCGCTACTTTCAATTCGTGCTGGCGGTCAGTGGAATGGATCAACAGGAAAGGGATCAATCATTCATTTGTGGTTGATGGTTGACGCTGCGAAGCTGGAACCAACGAGTTAAGTGGGGGCAGGGGCGAGCCGATTTTGCTTTCGTGGCCGGGCTGTGCCATTACTTGGCTTCATCTCGCCATCTGTTTGTCTCGTGGTAGATTTTCCATCCATACCCATCCTGCGGCAGGGCAGCATCTACCGTTCTCTGGATCGTCGGCAACTGCCCGATGTGCGGGGAGGAAAGCCTGTTGGAGAAGTGCATATGGCCAACAGTGGTCTGGTGAAGCGTGATTTAGCGAATCTGTCTCGCGCCCGTGCCGCGCTTGGTGCCATCGCTGCAAGTGATCTTCTGGAAATGACCCGGCTCGCAGGTCGGTATTTCATGGAGGATGCTCTGCCGCTCGGCGATGATGTCGTCGGCTGCTTGCAGACACCCGCGGACTACGTACGCCAGCTTGCAGCGACCAGCGGGCTGCCCTGTGCCTTGATCGGCGAGAATATGCGAAAACTTGGGCGGGCTTTTGCCGAGATCGAGACTGTCTTCGCCGGGCTGACGCGGGCGATGGATCCCGCGATCCTCGACAAGGGTTACGGCGAAATAGCTGGAATTCCGGTTTGTTTTCATGCCCAAACTGATGCCTTGGGAGTGATTATGCCGAGCAACAGCCCGGCGGTGAATGCCCTGTACTTGCCGGCCGTGGCGATGAAAATTCCCGTTGTGATCAAGCCGGGGCGCGAGGAACCGTGGACACCTTGGCGGATTATCCAGGCTTTTATCAAGGCGGGTGTTCCACGCGAGGCGTTCTCTTTTTATCCAGCGGATCACGATGGAGCAAACGCCATACTCGGAAAGATGGGCCGGGTTATGCTGTTCGGTGACGATCGCACCGTGGCGCGTCATGCCGGGGATGCGCGGGTCGAGGTGCATGGTGCGGGGCACTCGAAGATCCTGATCGGTGAGGATTGCATCGATAATTGGCAAGCTTGTCTCGATACCATGGAAGCGAGCGTGGCGGGTAATGGCGGTCGTTCCTGTATCAACACCTCGACGATCATGGTGCCCAGCCACGCCGATGAGATTGCCGACGCCTTGGCGCTTCGGCTCGCGGATTATCGGCCGTTGCCACCCGATGACCCGGCAGCCCGGCTGGCTGGCTTCGCGAACCCGAAGATCGCGGATTGGATCGATGCGGCCATCACCGAGGGTTTGGAAGAGGCTGGGGCCGAGGATGTGACGGATCGACACCGATCCGGTTCGGGCAGGCGCATCGAGGTGGACTCGATCCATTACCTGCTGCCGACAGTGATCAGGCTCGATTCGGTGCAGCACAATCTCTTCGACAAGGAGTACCTGTTTCCTTTCGTGCAAGTAGTAGAGATGCCGCAGCCCGAGATGCTTTCTGCGATCGGCAAGTCGTTGGTCGTTACCGCCATCACGGACGACCCGGAGTGGCGCCGCGAGTTGCTCGATTGTCGTTTAATCGATCGCTTGAATCTGGGGTGTTTTCCCACCAATCGGGTGGAGTGGAACCAGCCGCATGAAGGCAATCTCTTCGATTTTCTCTACCGCCGTCGGGCTGTGTATGTGGGGGACATGAATCCGCTTTGACAGTGCTGCGAGTATCCGGCACTACCTTGCCTGAGCGGCTTCGGCAGCATGGCCCGATTCATCTCAGCAACTTTTTTCCGACGCATTACTTATACAGGTCATGGAAATCAATTCGCTGACGTCCGCCTTCACGGACATACCCGACGAGGTAAAGGGCTTCTCGCATGTGCCGGGAGGCGGGGTGCAATTCGGTCCGGGAATGGTTGATCGTTGCGGCGAATTCTGTGCGCTTCAAGAGGGTTCTGCGCATGCTTTTCTGGTCAGTGATCGTGGGGTCGCCGCGGCCGGTCATGTGCAGCGCGTCAGGAATTCAATCGAGGCGGCCGGTCTGCGGGTGACGGTTTTTGATGAGGCCGCGGAGAATCCGACCACTTTAGATGTTGCGCGGGCGCTGGAGGTTGCCAGAGGCGCCGGAATTGATCTCATCGTCGGCCTTGGTGGGGGATCAAGTATGGATACGGCCAAGGCGTGTAATTTTCTGCTCACCAATGGTGGCGAAATGGCTGATTACCGGGGTGTAGGCAAGGCAGCCATGCCGATGTTGCCGTTCATCGCGGTGCCGACGACGGCCGGCACGGGCAGTGAGTGCCAGAGCTTCGCTCTGATTGCCGTTGCCTCGACACACATGAAGATGGCATGCGGGGACCGCAAGAGCGCTGCCGCGGTGGCGATCCTTGATCCTGAATTGACGCTGACCCAGCCGGGTCGAGTGACGGCGGTAACCGGCATGGATGCGATTGCTCATGCGCTCGAGACGGGGGTCTGCAACAAGCGTTCGGCGGTGTCTCTGGCATACTCCCGCCTTGCCTTCGGCCTGATGGATCGGGCTTTCGAGCGGGTGCTTGAAGATGGCGGGGATCTGGATGCCCGGGCTCGAATGCAGCTGGGGGCTGCGTATGCGGGAACAGCGATAGAGAATTCGATGCTCGGGCTTGCGCATGCCCTGGCCAACCCGGTGACTGCCCGTTTTCCCGTGGCGCACGGCGAGGCTGTCGGCATTCTCCTGCCGCATGTGATTCGCTTCAACAGCCAGATCAGCGAGATTGCGGATGGTTATCGCGGTTT
>JBDQJG010000165.1:0-6104 GCA_040263955.1 Verrucomicrobiales bacterium | reverse complement strand
GTCGATGACGGTGGGGACGCGACCCTGCTCATTCACAAGGGCTACCAGCTTGAGAATGGTGATCGTTCCTTCGTCGATTCCGAGGGTGGATCGGTCGAGGAGGGAGTCATCAAGGAGCTGCTCAAGAACCTGCATGAAAAGCAGCCGCAGCGCTGGCACGGCGTGGTGGCGGACTGGCACGGCGTCTCCGAGGAGACCACCACCGGCGTGCACCGTCTCTACCAGATGGTCGAGGCCGGCGAGCTCCTGGTGCCGGCCATCAACGTCAATGACTCGGTGACCAAGTCGAAGTTCGACAACCTCTACGGCTGCCGCGAGTCACTGCTCGACGGCATCAAGCGTGCCACCGACGTGATGATCGCCGGCAAGGTCGGCGTGGTCTGCGGCTACGGAGACGTCGGCAAGGGCTGCGCCCAGGCCCTCAAGGGTATGGGTGCCCAGGTGATTGTCAGCGAGATTGATCCGATCTGTGCGCTGCAGGCCACCATGGAGGGCTTCCGTGTCATGCCCGTCGAAGACACCCTCGGCATCGGGGATATCTACGTCACCACCACCGGCAACAAGGACATTATCACGCTGGAGCACATGCAGGGCATGAAGGACCAGGCCATCGTCTGCAACATCGGGCACTTCGACAACGAGATCCAGATGGAGCGACTCGATAATTCCGATGCCGACAAGATCAACATCAAGCCGCAGGTAGACAAGTACCGCTTCCCGGCTGGCAACGAGATCTTCATGCTCGCCGAGGGTCGCCTGGTCAACCTCGGCTGTGCCACCGGCCACCCGAGTTTCGTCATGTCGAACTCGTTCGCCAACCAGACGCTCGCCCAGATCGACTTGTGGAAGAACAAGGGGCAATACGAGAACAAGGTCTACCTGCTCTCCAAGGAGCTCGATGAAGAAGTCGCCCGTCTCCACCTCGAGAAGATCGGTGCCAAGCTCACCGTGCTTTCCAAGGACCAGGCCGATTACATCGGCGTGAACGTCGAGGGCCCCTTCAAGCCCGAGCACTACCGCTACTAGCAGGTTTGACCGGGTCGGGCCTGGTTGCCCGGCCCGGCTGCTGCCAGCCCCCAGGTTCACGCGCCCATGTCCAGGATCGTCAAAGCCGGCCTCATCCAGGCCGCCTGCACCCACTCCGGTGAGGAAGATCCCGCGGTCATTCGGGAGGCGATGCTCGCCAAGCATCTTGGCCTGATCGAGCAGGCGGCGGCACAGGGCGTGCAGATACTCTGCCTGCAGGAGCTGTTCACCGGGCCGTATTTTCCGGCCGGGCAGGACAAGCGCTGGTACGATACCACCGAGGCAGTGCCCGACGGCCCGACCACCCGCCTGATGTGCGAGGTGGCGGCAAAGCATGGCATGGTGCTTATCGTGCCGGTCTACGAGGTCACCATCGACGGCGTCTACTACAACACCGCCTCGGTGATCGACGCCGATGGGACATTTCTCGGGAAATACCGAAAGAGCCACATCCCGCACTGCGAACCGGGTTTCTGGGAAAAGTTCTACTTCCGGCCGGGCAACCTCGGCTACCCGGTGTTCGAGACCGCGGTCGGTAAGATCGGCGTCTACATCTGCTACGATCGGCATTTCCCGGAGGGAGCCAGGGCGCTCGGTCTCAATGGAGCGGAGATCGTCTTCAACCCGTCGGCCACCGTGGCCGGGCTCAGCGAATACCTGTGGAAGCTCGAACAGCCGGCCCACTGCGTGGCCAACGGTTACTTCATTGGCGCCATCAACCGGGTCGGTGTCGAGGAGCCGTGGAAAATCGGCGAATTCTACGGCCAGTCGTATTTCTGCGATCCGCGCGGGCAGATCATTGCCGAGGCCTCGCGCGACAGGGATGAACTGGTGGTCGCCGACCTCGACCTCGACCAGATCCGCGAGGTGCGGGATACCTGGCAGTTCTACCGGGATCGTCGGCCGGAATCGTATGGGGATCTGACGGCGTTGTAGGGGAGGGCGGCTGAAGCCGCCGCGTTAGGTTTCAGGTGGACAGGTTTCAGGTCCGGGCTGGCGAAGGAGCTGCTGTATCCGGTTTCCCGAGCCGGCGGACCGACCACCGGCCCGGCCCGAATTCTGCCGCTACGGGGAGGGGGGCTCTTCGCCTCGGGCCTTGAAGTATTCGCCGAGAAACACCAGGTCCGCGGCATCTTTGGCTCGGTGGGTTGCCGACTTCATGCGCCAGAGCAACTCCGGAGAAGCGAATGGAATTGCAACCCCATCGATCTCCCGCATCAGGGTGTCCTTTTCGGCTTCCCGGTAGGTGATTCCGGAAGCGGAGGCCATGAGATCGACCACGATCTCGTCGGCCACCCGGACCACCGTGAATTTTTGGACATCTCCCGGGTCGAGCTGGAGCACCGCCTTGTCCTCGAGAATCTCCAGTGCCTGGAACGCTCTTGCCTCGTTCGAGGGATCGGGGTCGATGAGAAGGTCGATGTCACCGGTGTGCCTGTTGTAGCCCGCTCCCTGAATCGCGAAGCCTCCGATCACGAGGTAAGAGACGCCCCGAGAGTTCAGCTCCCTGCAGAGCGAGGCGAGATCGGTTGTCGTGGGATCCCGGGAAGTCAGTTCTTCCTCGTCGCTGCTTGTACGATTTGCTTCATCCACCATGCGTCGGCCTCCTCGTAGGATCGGAAGCGGTAAACTCCCCTCGGGATCGGGGTGCGGCCACCTTGCTGTCCCGGAGTGGAGAGCGGATTCCGAGGGCGTCTGCGACCTACTGCTTTTCCTACCGGATCATCCACGTTGATGACCGGAATGCAGTGGTGATCGCAAGGTTCCCGCATTATGAAGGAATGTTAGCGGCATTCGGCAGCTTTGTAAAATCGGCCTTTCGAGGGGTGGCGATGGCGGCTTAAGCCGCCGTTTTAGGTGGTTAGGTGGTTAGGTGGTTAGGTGGTTAGGTTTTAGGTTGCAGGTCCGGGCAGGCCAGGAAGCTGTCGCCTCGACCGAGCAGGGCGGCTTCGCCGAGGCCGCTGAGCCGTTGGAGTTCACGCTTCAGCCTTAATACCGCAATGGTCTAACCACGGAATCAACGGAAGAGAGGGAAATTGAGATGGTCGTTCACCTTTTTCACGCCTTTCGAACATCACTTTTCAGGTGAGTAGCCAAATCTTTGTAAGCGATTCTTGTTCCGTGTGTTTCCGTGCTTTGATTCCCTCGCGCCCCACGCTCAGTCACCCTGCGGGCTCCGCTTCAAGCACAGTCCATCTCCGGTCCCACCGCTTCCTGCGATTCGGTGGTTCCTGTTCTCGTTTTAAGATTGACACATCTGCAAACTGCATGCATAGATACATGCATGGCATCGAAAACCATTTCCGTATCGCTGGAGGCGTATGAACGCCTGCGGGCGGCGCGGTGCCGCGAAAGGGAGTCATTTTCCCGTGTCATCTGCCGGGCCGAGTGGCCGACGAAGGGTGGCACCGCGGCGGACCTGTTGGCGACCTGTGCCGGGGTCGAAGGCAAAACCATGGTGGATCTGGCGGCCCTCGACGCGGCCCAGGAGCACGACGCGCTGCCATCAGATCCCTGGGAAGCATAGACAAATGGAAGCCGCCGTTGTCGACACGACCCTGTTGATCGACCTCCAGCGGGGGCGGCAGAATCCGGACCGGCTTGACGGCGAGCGCTGGTTGAGCGCGCACCCCCGGGTGGTGCTCAAGATCCCCAGCGTCGTGCTCGGCGAGTTCGCCACCGGTTTCGAGGATCCCGCCGCGCCGGTGATCACCGAGTTGCGTCACCGCCACGAAATTCTCGCTGTCGGTCCCGAGGAAGCCATCCGCTATGCGCGGCTTTTCCGGGCAATGAAACGCACGGGGACCCTCATCGGAGGCAACGATCTCTGGATTGCCGCCACGGCGTTGGAAGCTAATCTCCCATTGGTCACGCGCAACGGCGGGCACTTCGATCGCGTCGAGGGTCTGCAGGTTGTGACCTACTGAGGATCGTTCAGCGGGTCCGTGAAAGAGGCCTCCCGAACCACCGCAACACGCTCAAAGCGTGAACTCCAACTCGAGCATCCGCCCGTTTCCCGAGCCGCTGAAGTTCACGCTTCAGTGTGCTTCCCTGATCAGCGTGCGTCCCGAACCACCGCAACACGCTCGAGGCGTGCACTCCAACCTGACCCTCGGCCCGGGCGGGAGCGCGCGCTGCCATTTGCGCTCATTCGTATCTCCTTGCCCGGGTAATGCAGGCTTTCGGTTGGATGATTTCTATCTTTGCATAGAAAATTAAACCATCTAATTTCGTTTTCTGATAACGAATTAAGATGGTTTTGTGGTTGCTGATGTCGAGTCCTGTGCCTAAGTTCTTCTGCGATGGTGCTGTATCGACGCAATTTGCAGGAGAAGGGGGAACGGTTGCTGAAAAGTTTTCCGGCCCTGGTGGTTTTGGGTGCGCGCCAAGTCGGCAAGAGCACCTTCGCCAGGCAACTGGGCGAGGGATGGCTCTACCTCGACATGGAGAATCCGAACGATGCCGCCCGAGTGCTGGAGCATCCGGACTTATTCTTTTCCGATCACCGGGAACGGGTGATTCTCGATGAGGCGCAGACTCATCCTGAACTGTTCGACCTTCTCAGGGGGGTCATCGATCGGGACCGAGGCGCTCGGGGGCGCTTCATCCTGACGGGTTCCGCCAGTTTCGGGCTCATGAGCCGGGTGAGCGAGTCCCTTGCCGGCAGGGTTGCGGTTATGGAGATGTCGCCTTTCGCGCAGAACGAGCTGCAACAAACCCCTCGGCCGGCCTTTTTCGATCTTTTCCAAGCGCAGTTGGGCGCCAGTGCTCTGGAGCAGCTCCTTTCCCTCGATGCCGTGACCGAGGGGAGCCTGCGTGCACGTGTTGCAATGCTGCGGGGCGGCTACCCAGAACCGGCCATCGCCGATGACAGGGAATATCGCCTCGACTGGTACGAAAACTATTTTCAGACCTATATCCAGCGCGATATTCTCGGGCTTTTCCCCCGGCTGGACCTGCTCCGGTATCGCCGAGTGCTCGGGATGCTTTCCGCGATCTCTCACAGTATTCTCAACCGCTCCGAGATTGCTCGTTCCGTAGAGGCGAGCGAGAAGTCGGTCCGCGATTACCTGGACATTATCGAGGGCACCTACTTCTGGCGCAGCCTGCCTGCCTACCGCACCCCTGCCATCAAGACCACCATGAAGCTCCCCAAGGGGCACTTTCGTGACACCGGGTTGTGTTGTTTCCTGCAGCATATTCACAACGAGGAGCAGCTCGAGGTCTTCCCCCGGTTGGGCAATCTTTTCGAAGGCTTCGTGATCGAGGAGATCATTCGCGGGGTGGAGGCCACCAGTGCGCGGCAATTGAGTTACTCCCACTTTCGCACGAAAGCCGGCGGGGAGATCGACCTGATCCTCGAGGGCACGTTCGGAACCCTGCCGATCGAGGTGAAATACGGCAGTCACACCACATCTCGCCAGGTCCGTGCCCTGCAGAATTTCCTTGATCTCCATGCGCTGCCACTCGGCATCGTGATCAATCAATCCCCCCGTCCCGGCCGGATCAGCGAGAACATCGTGCAGCTTCCCGTCGCGTGCCTGTTCGGGTCAGAGTAGAGCTCGACCAGCGATGCTTCCTTATCAGCGGTGGATCGGAAGAGGGGGAGGAGCCGCCGAGTCAGGTGGTCAGGTGGTCAGGTTTTAGGTTGCAGGTCCGGGCAGGCCAGGAAGCTGTCGCCACGACCGTGCAGGGCGTGCCTCCCGAACCACCGCAGCACGCTCGAAGCGTGAACTCGAACCGGACGATCGGCCCGGTGGGCCGACCAACGGCCCGGGCAGAAGCGAGCGCGCTGCATTTTCCGCTTTTTCGTATGCGTATCTTATGCCGCGGCCAGGGCGGCTGGAGGCTTCGCCGAGGCCGCTGCGCACAGGCAAAAAGCAGGGTCAATTGTCAATAATCTTTGACTGACCCCATAGCCACCCATAGCCACGTCGCCACCGCCCATGAACGGGCCTTCATTTTCTGTTGCAGATTTCTGCGTATTATGATTTGTTTTTATTATCAGTATCGGTTCTTCGGAGCTGGTTTTCATCAGGCTTCCCGTTAAGAGGATTGAGTGTGTGAATAAAATAGGT
>JBDQJG010000164.1:0-6127 GCA_040263955.1 Verrucomicrobiales bacterium | reverse complement strand
GGAGCCGCTCCCACAGCACCGGTCGAGAAGCCGCGCGCCGTGACCTCGCTCACCAAGGAGGGAGAAAACGGCTTCCCGGGTGCGATCGGTTGCCGGTCGAGTCGCCCCTCCGGGAGCCTTGAGCCTGTGGCCGCGTGCGAGGCCCGCAATGATTCTCATGGATTGGGCAGCTTCAGAGATGGCAGTGATGGCGTCAGGAAATGGTGTTCCGGTCTGCCTACGAATAATTCCACGAGTTGAGGAACCGAGTGCAAGCTGCCGGGAGACCAGAAATCGGTAGTAGGATGCCGGAGGCTGCCCTGTACTACGAAGTCTTGCCGGCGAGTAAACCATGTAGTCTGCTTGAAGGCTGCAAATTCAAAAGATCTTGATAATGGGTGCCTCTGCTTCGCTTTGTCGAGGAAATGTGCAGTTTCTGCGCTCACATAAATACGACATCTCATGTCGAGTTCACCTTCCGGGTAAAGAAAGCCGCGGCTCTTGAGAATACCATGGTTGGATTTTACAGTGAAGTTGTCGATCAGGCTGAAACCATTCGTGCTTTTCACAGCCAGATCGATTGCCTGCAATCTCAATGGCTTTTTCAGGCTTTCGATATCATCGTCGGCGCGGAGTGTAGAGAAGAACTGCTCGCCCTTGATGGTGAAATCGCGGCCTTTGATTCGGGCGCTGATTTGAACAGAACGTGGGTTGGTCAGGAATCCTCGCGCGGTGACCTCGATATCGATCGTGCCACTGAGCAGGCTGAGTTTTCCATGATTCTTCCAGCCCCACTCGGGAAGTCGTGATGCATTGATTCCCGTCAGGCTGAATCGCGCTGCGAAAGGATATCCGGGCTCAAGCAGATCGATGTGAGCCTCGGCTTCGGGCGAGCCATCGAGAATGGTGCCATGCAGATTACTCAACTCGAAGCTGCCATCGATTCGTTTCTTGATCTGCAGGCGGTTGTTTTCTGCGGCTTGAATTCCTAGAATACTGAGCCCACCGAGGACGATCTCTCCGTCGGGTGCCGGCGAGTCAAGATTGTTCAGGTGCACACCGAATGTCTCTATTTCAAGCAGGGGCTCATCAAAGTGTACGAGCCTGCAGATGAGGCTGCCTGCTTCGATCGAGAAATTGTCGACTTCGATCCTGCGGTTCAACGGTTCGAGGAAGATTCCGCGCACCGTGTGCTCGTGCTTGCCGGGTGGCAGCATTGCGGGGGACTCAGGGAAGAGAGAGTGCTCCTCGCCGAGATCCATTTGCATGGAATGGGTCACCCGATCGGTATCGCTTTCGGTAGTGCTGCTCCCATCGGGTTCGATGTCGCTTGGAAGGAAATCAGTCGATTGGGATTCGTGGTCTTTATTGCCGGCCATCCCTTCAGCTATTGGTTTGGGAGGCTTTGGAAATGGCTCGCGAAATTGATTGCTGGCAGGCTCTCGGATCGGGAGGGCATCGCGAGAAAGTAGATTTTCGAGTATCTCTTGGTCGAGTTGTTGCTGCCGGTGAGCAGGGGAGTCGCCATTCGGCTCAGGCTCCAAAGAGTATGACGACGATGCTTGTCGGGCTGAGTGAGTGATTTCAAG
Source organism: Verrucomicrobiales bacterium (assembly GCA_040263955.1). Classification (GTDB taxonomy): domain Bacteria; phylum Verrucomicrobiota; class Verrucomicrobiia; order Verrucomicrobiales; family DEV007; genus CALSSN01. Next base: position 4,559 of record JBDQJG010000164.1, on the reverse strand, counting down.
GGGTATGTCATGTTCCGTGTGCAGAAGGATCATGAGTTTCGGCGCGGCAAGCTCAATACGGTCGATCTGCAGGGTCGGGCCAAGTACTGAGCGCCAGCGCGGGTTGATCTGCAGCCTGCCAATCTCCAGAGTTTTACTTGATCCGGAACCCTTGGGCCTCGTCGGAGTGTTTTCAATGATCGCGGCATTGCTGACGTGAAGTTTTCCGGAGGGTGAAACGGACAGGCTTCCAATTGCGACCTCGAGGCCGGTGCGTGATGCAAGCACCTTTGAGATACGCTCGCGGAGCCAGGTGGAGCGAATCACACCGTTGAGGCCGAGCAGGGTAATGGCCAGCAATGCGAGAATCAGGACACAGACCCGCCGCGGGCGGAGCAACACACTGCGCGGACGCTTTTGGGTAATGGTCGGTTCTGGTGTCATCCGCGGGGGCGACGCTCGAGTTTTTTTTGTCCTTCTTCGAGTATAGAGCGTTCCTTGGCGGTGAGACTCTGGAATCCCTGTTCGTTTATCTTGTCAAGAATGGGGTCGATTTCGGAACTGATAAAGTTGGCTGCCGTGGTTTGTTGAGATTGCGCTTTGGGCGTATTGTTAGTGCGCTGATTGCGGATCAGTTGCAGGGCGTGCTTTTCGCCTTGGTTACTCTTGGATTTGAATCGATCGAGAATTTCGTGCGGTCTCCCGTAGCCTGCCTTGCGCATGTAGAGATACCCCAGCAGAGCGCCTCCGAGGTGGGCGAAGTGAGCGATTTCATGCACAAGAAATCCAAGCAGAGGCATGCGTGTGTCAAAACTCGAGAAAATCAGGTCGAGGGAACCGGTGGCAAATTCAAACACCACCAGTCCAATGGCGAGGGTCCTCGCCGTAAATGACACCGGGATGATGAAAAAAAGCAGGACGAAGATTCTTTCGTCAGGGGAAAGCACCGCATAAGCGATAAGCAGTGCATAAGCTGAACCGGATGCTCCGCAGAGATAAAAGTCTTCTCCTATGATGAGGCAGGCAAGGGTGTGTAATAAAGCGCCGACAATACCCCCCAGAAGATAAATGGAGAGAAACGCCCTTGCGCCCAGTGCACCCTGTATTCGCCGGCCTGTGAACCAGATCATGAGAAGATTTACCAGCAGGTGCATCAGATTCACGTGCACGAACTGGTGAGTGAATAATGTCCAGATTCTCGGACTGGACAGGTGGGCGCCTTCGAAGCCCATCGAGGGTGCCAGATTGCCCCCGACAGAAACGGGGTGAAATCCGACCTGCAGTTGCTGGAGGATGAAGATGGAGATGTTGGCGAAGATCACCCATCCGAGGGGAGTCTTCGGCAATCGTGGCGTCAGGTCGGGTTGGCCACGTTGAGGTGTATTGCGGATATAATCTCGGTCACTAAGCATGAGGAATGATAATGTGAGTGGGTCGCGTTGCGCACTTCGGATTGCTGCAGATCTAGAGTATCGTTCTGTCAGTGCGATGTAAACGATTCTGCAACCATACCAGCGTGGTATGATGACGGTATTGTTTTTGCAGGATCGCTTTTACATGGATGCAACTTGCGCTTCTCGTTATGTCCTACTCTATTCAATTTCAGAGGAAAGCCATGAACTCTTCCAAAACTTTCTGTTTCTTTCTCGCAGTCTTTCTGACAATGCCAATTGCTGGGGGCGGCAAGCTGTATGCGGGCAATCTCAGTGATGATCATCCGGCTGTGGCGATTGCGCTCGATTATGTGAATTATGTGTCACGATCTCGCTATGAGGTGGCTGCACTGCAGATAAAACCTGACTACCTTGAGGATCAGGTGCGCAAATATGTGCGAGCCGTGCGGAGTACTGCAAGTATCGAAACCGAGGAAGCGATGCTTCGCAGAATGGGAGTGGAGCGAATTCGTGATATCGAGGAGATGGGTGGCATGCAGTTTTATGTTGCGTACCAGCAGGCTCTCGACCGGGAGCGGAAGCTTACACCGGCCACCCGTGCGAGAATGGAGGAATCATTTCGCAGTGAATTGTTGGGTGGCGTAAGTGAATCACAGACAGTGGCTCATGCGGTAATTCGCACTCGCCGAGAGACCCTGAATGCTGTTATCAGCGAGCTTCTCGTGGTTTCACTCGAACTCATTGATGGAAAATGGTTGATCGCTCCAGAGTATCAGGAACTGAGCATGAAGCCGCTGATCACCGGGGAAGTTCCCAGAGAAATCGAGGTAGGTCCATCCAACTAGAACAGCAATGAGTCGCGTTCCGGCGCGCACATCGAAGGAGAAGGTTGCCGTGTTATGCAACTATGAACCGGCAGATGTACGCTTTTTCCACCAGGTCGAATTTGTGCGCACGTAGGCGAGGATCTGATCATCATCACAGCCAGCGGTCCAGACGGCACGAAGGAAGTCGGCAGGATGGATGTCGTGGCGGACAAGGAATGAGCGATCGCCGCCGCAGCAATACATGATGTCGGGATCAAGTTCTCCCTTGAGTTTCGCGCGTGCTTTGGCAGTGATCCTCGGCAACCAGGTAATGCCACCCAGTTCGCTGTCTCGACCGGGAAGTTCCTGCGGTCGGAGGATGTGCGTGCTCGGAATGCGTTGCTGGATTACATGGAAATACTCCCGTCGCACAGATGCGATCAGCAACGCAGTTTCAATGGTGGGATTGCCTCCGTCGCAGAAATCCTCGACAAAATCAAAGAGTTCTCTTGGACGATATCCGATCTCATCAAGTAAGATTCTGGAGTCTCCCGTGTAATGTTTTTCAGGATCGGATTCGCCCTTTTGGTAACACATGCAACTTTCCTGAAATGTTGTGCGAAAGAGAGATTCCCACGTGTAATTCGTATACATAGTTCAATACTGTCTCCGTGGTCGGCCCACGATCAACAGGGAACAACCTGACGGTAAAAGAAATGTTTCCGCGCTCGGCCGGGATTTTATTGTAAGAAAACACCGGCCGCAAAAACAAAGAGTCCCCTCATTGCATGGAGGGGACTCTTTTCTTGGAAGGCGGTTACGACTCGCAGACGCGAATCTAATTGATGTAATCAAACGGTATTTGCCGAGTTGAAGTTAGAGACTCTTCTTGAGAGCATCGTACTCTGTCTGCAGGGCCTCAATTTGCTGGTAGATCTGGCCAAGCCGCGCAAGCGTGGCGGCTGGATCTTTTCCAGCGGTCACAGAACCCTTGGCTCGGGATACAGTTGATTTTTTACGCGCATTTTTAGTTCCAGGCTTTCTCCCTCGTTTGGCCGGCTTTTTCGACGGATTATCCGCAGATTTTTTTCCGTCGAGATTCATCCATCTTGATATGGTGACTGCCGAAACACCGAACTTTTCTGATGCAACTTTCTGTCCTCCGCGCTTGTTCTTTGTATTGTGGTCATTGATGAAAGCAATAATCTCGCTGACCTCTGCTTTTGAATACCGTTTGCCACGGTTGTTCTCATTGGCTGGCGCTGTGCCACCTGATTTTTCTTCGGTTGGTTGGTTTTCAGACATGTGATTTTCTTTTTTGGTTGATTGGAGTAAAGTGATATATGAAAACCTGCAAAAACACAACTTGAAATATGTTGGTTATTGATTGGGGTGTAAATATATGGGGTGTAAACACATCAACAAGAAACGTCCCAATTTGTGAAGTCGGGTGATTATATCGCGCATGTGAGGTGCAATCACCCGGCATGCATGTAATATCAATAACTCCTCATTGGTGTTTTGGTTGCGTGGGTTTTGGTCCGGGAAATTTCAGGCGGATGAAGCAATGAGTTTTGGCGGGAAAGTTCGAAAATAATAGATTGCCTGCGTGGCGCCAGTGATCTACAACAGTCTTTTAGCTTTGATATTATGAGTAGGGAAGACAGCCTCGCTGGACAGGTAGTCGTCAGTGACCTTGAGATCAAGGATGCCCGACTGATTTTCAATTCCGTCTGGGAGGAACTGGAGGAAGAGATCGGCCACGAGAATTTGCGCTTTCCCAAGGAAATCATACTTCTGGGTGGTGCGCCGGGAGCGGGTAAAGGTACGAATACCGGGTTTATCATGAAAGCCCGGGGGTTTACGTGTCCGCCCATTGTGGTGAGTTCGCTGCTCACAAGTCCCGAAGCGAAGAGTATCATCGATCGTGGAATGATGGTGGGCGACAAGGAGGTCGTGGGAATACTGTTTCGCCGGATGCAGCAGCCGGAATTTCTTGATGGTGCTGTGCTCGACGGATTCCCTCGGACCACCGTGCAGGTCGAGTGCATGAAGTTGTTGGTCGATAAACTCAATGCATTACATCGCGAATTCCGCAGCACCTCGCTCGCGCGCCATTTTCGTGCGCCTGTCATTCACGTGATGGTATTGTTTGTGAGTGAAAAGACCAGCATTGAGCGCCAGCTCGTCAGGGGTCGCGAGATGATTGAATACAATGAAAAAGTGGAGTCCACTGGAGTGGGAACCCGCTGCGAAATTCGCAAAACTGACCTGGATCCCGGGGCTGCTGGCAGGCGCTATCAGGTTTTCAAGGAAAAGACCTGGGGCGCCCTGCAATCACTCAAAGAGATTTTCTTTTATCATTTCATCAATGCAGAGG
>JBDQJG010000163.1:0-6283 GCA_040263955.1 Verrucomicrobiales bacterium | reverse complement strand
GCCGGTGAGACCGGAACCGTTGCTTCTGCAGGCACCCCGCTGCTGCTCTGCCCGAACCACTCGAACTGGTGGGACGGCTTCGTTGCCACTCTGATCCACCGCGCCGCCCTTCCCGATCACGCCTTCGGCCTGCTGCAACAGGAAGAGCACTTGGCATGCTACCCATTCTTCCGCCGTGCCGGTGTCATCGGCATCGACCTCGCCACGCCACGCGCGTCCCTTGGGGGAATCCGTTGCGCTCTCGCCTTTCTTTCCCGCCCCCCTTGCGGACTATGGAGCTTTCCCCAGGGGGTCCTGCTCGATGCCGCCACACCCATCACCTGCCGACCCGGTGCCGGATTCCTCGCCCGGCGCAGCGGCGCCCCTATCATCCCGGTCGGCATCCGCTACGCGTGGATGCGCGAGTCGAAACCCACCATCGTGGTCCGCCTTGGTTCCGCCCTCGACCAACCCACGCCGGAAGAACTCGGGCAAGCAATCACCGGCCTACTCGCCCAGATCGACAACGACACCCGCGCGGAGAATCTTACGCCCTACCGCAGAATTGTTGGCGGTGGCAGTTCCCTGCAGCACCTGTGGGACCGGATCACAGGCCGGGGCGGCTGATTTTTCACGAAAACAACTCGACCTCCCGCCAACCGGACCATGGAAACCGCCCACCTCGCCTACCAGGCCATCGTGCTTGCCGCCTCCCTGTTGCTGCTGGCCAACACGATTCTCAACATGCTGGTTCTGCCGACCGCTGGAACCGTGCAGAACCAACCAGAACCGCCTGCCGACCCTGCCGACTCCGCGGCATCGGTGCCTGATCCACCCCTGATTTCAATCCTCGTCCCGGCGCGCAACGAGGCAGCCAGTATCGGCCCGTGCATCACCTCGCTCCTCGCGCAGGATCACCCGCGCCTCCAACTGCTGCTGCTCGATGACCACTCCGAGGACGCCACCCGGCAGGAGGCCCTCGCCGCCGGCCTGCCGGAAGCGCAGATCCTCACCGGCAAGCCGCTGCCCGAGGGCTGGGCCGGCAAGAACTGGGCCTGCCACCAGCTTGCCGAAGCCGCCGACGGCGACTGGCTGCTGTTCACCGATGCCGACACCCTCCACCAATCGAACTCGGTATCCGCCGCCCTCGCAATCGCGAAGCAGGAAAATGCCACCCTGCTCTCGGCCTGGCCGCGACAGGTGACCCGCAGCTGGTCGGAAGTGGTGATTATCCCGCTGGTCTACTACCTGGCCGGCGCCTTCCTTCCCCACATCGTACAGCTGCTCGCCCGCCGCCAGAGCGCGCTGCTTGCGCGCCTGCTTCCGGTATCCATGCTGCGTAAGTTCGGTGCCGCCAATGGCCAATACATGTTCTTCTCGCGGCAGGGCTACCGACTCGTCGGCGGCCACGCCTCGGCACCCGGGCACCTCGTCGAAGATGTAGCGCTCGGCCAGGCCACCATCGCACGCAGTGCCGAGGGCGGCCGACTGGTCAATGCCGATGGCTCGCACATCGTCTCCTGCCGCATGTATACAAACTGGCGCGAACTCGCGGAAGGCTTCAGCAAGAACCTGCGCCCGCTCTTCGAGGGCTCCGACTTCCAGTTCTGCCTCGCCGGTCTCTACCAAGTGGTTTTCCAGGCGTTACCCTTCCTGCTGCTGTTCGTCACCGAGGGAACCGCATTTACCCTGGTCGCAGCCCAGGTCGCAGCCATCTGCATGGCACGCGCCATCCTCGCCATCCGCCTGAAAACCCCCCTGTGGGTCATCCCGCTGCACCCCTTCGGGGTTCTGCTGGCACTCTGGATCGGGCTGCGCAGCTGGCAAAAGGCCCGCACCGGCACCCTGACATGGAAAGGCCGGGCCTACCACCACCGGGGAACCGACGCCACCTGAATGCTCGGCACCAGTGGCATCACGTGCGGAGTATCGAGTGATGATTGCTGATCTGGAGTCCCCCACTGACGTTTCACTCTCATCGCTCGGGAGCCACTCAAACTCGGCCCCATCAATCCCGCCTCAATCGCCCTCCGCACAGCCCGGACAGACTCCGAAAAACTCGAGCTCGTGCTGCAGGTCGGCGTAGCCGGTCTCGCGGGCGATTTCTTTTTCCAGTGCTTCCACCGGGCAGTTGCGCTGCAACCGCTCGATGCTGCCACAGTCGCGGCAGATCAGGTAGTCACCGTGCTCGCCGGGAAACTGCATCACGTAGTAAGCGGCCCGCTCATGCAGGCCGAGGCGGCGAATGAGTCCCTTCTCCTCCAGCCGCTTGAGCAACCGGTAGACGGTAGCCCGGTCGCACTGCCCCTCGAGCGCCGGCGAGGTGGCCAGGTCATCGAGCCGCATCGGGCGGTTTTCGTCCACCAGCACGCGCAGGGCTAGTTCCAGCAGCCGGGTCTTACGCATTCCGGCTGCCCTGCATTTGCCAAGGGCCCAGAGAATCTGCTCTCCTGTCATCGCGCGCTGATCCATTGCTTGCACCCATTGCTGGCCTCTTGGCAATTGCAAGTAATTTGCTTTATTCTTGCAATCGCAAATAGCTTGCTTTATCAATTGCATGCGTGCAAGCGCCGAACCACCAAAACTGACACATGCGCACTCCCTCTTCCAACCCCACCTGGGCATGCCTTCTCGCTGGTTGGTCCCTTTGTTTCGGGATCCTGCCACCTGCCGGGGCCGCCAACCCATCCCTCACCCCGCACGCCCACCTGCGCACCACCACCGGTCTCAGCTCGGCCTCCACCGAGACCTTCGAAACCCTGTTCCCCGGCGCCCACGACCCGGACGACCCGAATATCGCGCTGCAACAGATCGAAGTGGGTGCCTCCTTGCGCTTCGAGCGCCATCTCGAGGGATTTTTCGCCGCCAACCTGTTCCTCGACGAGCACGATGACCCGGATATAGAAATCGAAGAAGCCTTCCTCGGCCTGCACGACCTGCCCGGGGGGCTCGGCCTGCGCGGTGGACGCCTGCTCAATCGCATCGGCCTGCACAACTCGGTCCATCTGCACGCCTGGGACTTCGCCGATCAGAACCTGCCGCACGCGCTCCTGCTGGGGGAAGAAGGGCTGATCACCGACGGCGGTGAACTTGCGCTCGCCCTGCCGACGCACCACGACACGCTGCTGACTTTCTCCTACGGGAAGCCAACCGCGCATGGTCATGACGATGAGGCCCACGAAGAGGAGCACGGGGACCATGAGGATGAACACGACGCGGAACTCTCCCCGCTGGCAGCGGACCTGTTCACTGCCAACCTCGCTGTGGAGCTGCCGTGGAACGACTTCCACATATGGCGCGGGACGACGTCGTTCGCCTCCGGCCGGACCGAAGCGGGCAACCGGGCAGAGATCTACGCGCTCGGGTTGGAATACCTGTGGCGTGCAAACGGTTTCGAACCCGGCGGTCGCGCGTTGCGACTGCGCACCGAGGCGCTCTACCGCGACGATGCCGGGCATGACACCCTCGGCCTGGTCGGCTCCGCAGTATTCACTGCTCACGACAAGCTCGACCTCGCCCTGCGCGCCGACTACCTCGACGATCCGCGCCGCCTGCGCCTCTCTCCGGCAATCACTTTCCGACCGCTCGGCCTGCCCGCAAGCACCGACCGAGCCCGGGCCCACCTGCGCCTGCAATACAACTTCGATGAACTGCCCGAAGCCGGAAATGAACACACCCTTCTGCTCCAGCTGGGCCTCGGCTGGGGAGCCCACTGAATGACTCCGGGGCACCAACCGGCGCACAACTGAAAAATTCATGCCATCCACCACCGCCAGGCTCGCGATTTTCCTCCTCCTGCCGCTGCTGCTGCCTGCCGTAGCCGCGGCGCAGCTCAAGGTGGCCACACTGCACCCGCTGCTTGGCGACCTGGCCGAAAACATTGGTGGTGAACACGTCACGGTAGTGCCACTGCTCGGTCCGGGTGCCGATCCCCACGCCTTCACCCCCACGCCGGGAGACCTCGCACGCTGCGCGGATGCGCGCCTGATTCTCGCCTCCGGCAAGGGCCTGGAACCCTACCTCGACAAAATCCGTGACAACCTGCAACCCGGCCAGCAGGTCTACGAGGTGGGGCGGAAAGTGCCCTCCCTGCGCATCGAAGTCGGCGCGGTGTTCGCCTGCTGCCCATCCCACAGCCACGGCGCCATCGACCCCCATTGGTGGCACAGTATCGCCAATATGCAACGTGCCGGGCGCTACCTGGCGGAGGAATTCACCCGCATCGACCCGGCCCATGCCGCCGCCTACAAGGCCAACGCACGCGCCTGGGACAAGCAGCTCGATGCGCTGCAATCATGGGCGAAGAAAGAGATTGCCCGCATCCCCCGCGGTGATCGCAAGCTGGTTACCGCGCACGCCGCCTTCGGCTACCTGTGCAGAGACTTCGGCCTCAAGTCGATCCCGGTACAGGGACTCAACCGCGAGCGTGACCCCTCCCCACAATACCTGGCCGAAACGATCCGCACGCTGCGGCGGGAACAGGCCCGCGCGATCTTTCCCGAGGTCTTTGCCAACCCGAAAGTACTCGCCGCCATGGTGCGCGAATCCGGCGTGCAGGTCGCCACGGAGGCATTGATTGCCGACGGTGTGGGCACGGGTGAGTCCGCCACCTACGACGGCATGATGCGCCACAATGTCAACGCGATCGTGCGCGCGCTGGCAATAGTTCCCTGACCACCGACAGCTGCCGGTCTCCGACCCGCACATCCACCTGCCACACGCTTCCACCATCACCCATGAAAGGTTTTCCTCCCCTCGAAATACTGGTTGTCGCTGTCCTGTTCGCCGCCGCTCTTGTGCCGCTGCTGCACCTTACCGGGGAGCACTCAGCCTCTGCTCCAGTGGCTACCGCAAACACGTCGCCGGCCGAGGAACACCGCCCGCAGGTCGCCGGCACGATCCGCTTTTCCCACCCGCCCACCAGCTTCACGCTGACCCCGGATGACCAGCCAGCTACTTCCGAGGCGGAATTCTTCTGGCGCGGTCACCCTGATGGCTGCGAGCTCCATCTCACCGCCAGCTGGCACGCTGGCACGCCCACCGTGGCCATCGAGATCACCGTCGAACCCGAGGGTATCCCGACCCGCTCGACCACCCTGTGGGCGGACAATCCGCTCGACGAACTGGTAACTTTCTCGTGGCCCGCGCAAACAGTTTCCGAGGGAACCCGCTAGGCCACTCAAACCGTCTGCCAACCACGAAACAAACGCGGCCATCCACCCCGCTTCGAGGGCCCCGAACCAGCGACCAGCTGACCCTGCCAGCCGAAGCCCCGCTGCGGTGTGCCCTCGACCGGCCACACGACCTGCGGAGATTCTGCAATCAGCTGCAAATGAACAATTCATGGAAAAATATCGGGTTTTTGCCCGATCAGCACGGCGGCGCGACGCCCGCGATATGAATGCCGTGTGTAAACAACGTGCTAGTACCAATTTTTTCCTGTAAAACCGCTGCTTTTCGCGCTTGCAAGAGGGGCCGTATTACGACAAAATCTTCATTATTATTCTGCTTTTTTCATCTCGCTCATGGTTTTTTGCTCTCTCCTCTGAACTCATTCGCTCCCGACTTTTCCTCGTCCAAGCCCCGAAAAATCTTTTTTTTACCGGTGATCCACGCCAAATACAGGCCACCACGCGGCTTTCTTTCTGCCGTGATTCTGTTCTGCCTCTCGGGCGCTGCGAGCTTCGCCCAGAGCGTCACCAACGGCAGCTTCGAGACCGATACGTTCACAATCTGGCCAGGTTACAGCAGTAACAACGGCCCGATCACGGACTGGACCTCGACGAACACGACGCGAACCGGCCTGAACCCCGCCAGTGGTAGTCCTTTCGCCAACAACGGCGCAATACCCGACGGTAGCAACGTAGCGTTCATTCAGAACAATGCTGGCAATACCGGCACGCTTTCCCAGACGATCACCGGCCTGACTGCCGGAGAAACCTACCGTATCTCCTACTCATACAACAGTCGTTCCGGAGCCCAGGATTCCCGGCTGCAGGCCACGATGGGTGCCACCACCCTGCTGCAGACACCGAGTACTCTTTTCGAGGTCGGGGGCTCCAATCCCTATTTCTACGCCGGCAACGAGTTCACCGCCACCGGGCCCTCCGCCACGCTTACCTTCGCCAACATCAACGGGGCCGGGGATTCGACCCTGCTGCTCGACAAGGTGGCAATCGCTTCCGCCAGCTCCGACGGCCTGACCACCGCCGCGTGGACCAACGACGCCGACTCGGGTGTCAGTTCCGGCTGGAACTACCTCGCCGCCGCCAACTTCGGTAGCGTCAGCAATGCGGTCATCAAT
>JBDQJG010000162.1:0-6346 GCA_040263955.1 Verrucomicrobiales bacterium | reverse complement strand
GGAGAGAACCGGTTGCCAGGATGCCTTGCGGCCGCGCTTCTTGTACTGCTTGCACCCGGTGAGGAAATCGATTTTCTCTACCCGGCCGAATTTGCAGGCAGACGCTCGGTGCTGCGCGGAACGACTTTGCATAAGGCACAACTCTGGCTGGTTGGAGCGGGCAGGATGCTGTGGCTGTTAGGCGAGCCGCTGCGCGCGAAACCGGGGGGGCTTCCGGGAGCGGAAGTCGTTATCGGCTGGGCAGGCCGTGCGGATCAGGTCAGGATTGAAGTCGATGACAGGCCTCATTCGTTGGTGGTTCACGGCGGACACTGGCATGTCCCGGTGCCATCCGGAATGCAGGCAGAAACTGACGCGGTTGCCGGCATCAGGGTACTTGTGCCCGGGAATCAGTCCGGCGGCAACACGCTGTCTGGTGCCGAGCGCTATCTTGCCGCCTTGTTGGCGTTTACCGGGGATGTCGAGCCCTGACCGAATACGGTGGCGCGTGGAGTTGGCGGGAGGATTCAGCTGCGGGGAGGTGCGGTCTGCTTGCCGCGATCAACAAGACCCTGATCGAGCAGTCCGACAAGCAGAATACTGAGGATTCCGAACACTACCGTGAGGTGGGCGTGCAGGGGTGTCTGCGGCCTTGTATAGAAACAAGCGGACCAGCTCGTTTGTGAGGCCATTTATTTGTTCGGCTTGCGTAATTGCCTCGCCAGGCTGTTTGCCTGCCATTGCCCGGGCGCCGACTCCTCTACTGCGTAACCATAATTGAGAAGCGAGCCGGCGCGCGCGAGTTGGATCCGGGAAATCTGCCCCAGGTGCTCTCCCATGCCCATCACCGCGAGGGGAAGGGGTGGTGAATCAAGCAGTGTTTTGAGCCGTTGAAGATCATTTTCTGATTGAAGCCGGGTGGCGATCTTCACGATATCCACCCCTGCTGCCATGCCCCGGCTGATTACTGCTTTCAGGCTGTCGTGCGCGGGGGTTTGCTTGAAGTCGTGGTAGGAGCCAATGATCAGCGGTGGGGATGCCTGCGATCTCACCAGAGCAATAAAGTTGCCCCAGTTTTCTGTCTCGAGGCTGCGGATTTCGATGTCGATGAGTGCCGCCCTCGCCAGGTGAAGGTTGAAGAGACGCTGGCGATCGGCGCACGAAAGGTTGCCGCCGCCACCCTCATCGCCTCGTCTGGCGGTCAGGAGAAGATCCGGTTTCGGTTTCAGGGCGGAGACCGCTTGAACAGCCTGGTCAGCAAGTGAGCCGAGCAGGTCGAGCCGTAGTTCGAGAAGATCCGGTTTACTGGAGTGGGCCATGATATCGGGCAGAGCCGATAGATCGCCTGCCGAGGTGATCGTGCAGACCACGGCAGGGTGACCGTTGTTTGATTGGAGGTTTGTCAGCAGGTTCGACATGAGCATACGGAATCTGATCAGTCAGAATCGCCGGTGACCTGGTGAGTGAGGCTCCCTTGGCCGTCGTTTGTGTCTTCGGGCTGGGTGTGCAGCTGATTTTTCAGGCTGCTGAGTTCGCAGGTGAATTGTTGGCGAATTTTGAGAGTGTCGAGCAGTGCGAGACCAGCTGAGCTGATAACGAAAAACAGGCAGGATCCCCAGAAGAGGATCAGGAACCACGGATTTTCCGTGATCGTGGCAGGTAGCAGAACCGTGCCGATAAGGCATTGTGCCGCGGCGAGCAGGATACCATACATCATGGCGCGTCTTCGTATGCGCCGATCGGTGACGATGGCGGTTGCGATCTGCACGGAGAGGTTGATGAGGCCTGGGGAAGACACCCTGACATATTAGATCCTGGTCGGACCCGAGGTAAGCAGAAAAAATACAACTGTTTTCCGGGGAGGCAATTGCGGGCAGAATCCGTGTACGCAGGGCGGGTGATCAGTGCGTGGATTGGCGAAGTTGCTGGTATTTCAATGCAAGCGGTGGTTCTGTAGGTGGTAGATACTGATCCCAGTAGTTTGAATTCAGTCGTGGCGGTGGCTCCCGTCGCCTAGCTGGTTTTTTAGAACATGTCCCACCTGAAGCAATCTTTGTGTCTGCCTCCGTTTCTCGAGAGTGGCGCGTGCAGGGCGGATCTGATCAGGACCGCCGCGCGCGTCGGATATGCCGGCATTGATCTCTGGGGGAGGGATCCTGATTTTGAGGACACGGTGGCCATGGCCCGAGAACATAGCCTGGTGGTTGCAAGTATGGTGGGACATTGGTCGCATGAGGCCGGATTGAACGATCCGGCCAATCATGATCGAATCGAGGATGAACTCAGCGAATCGATTGTCATTGCCGCACAACAGGCGATTCCCGGGGTGATCACGCTGGCGGGAAATCGGCGCGAAGGTGTCGGGATCGAGGAGTCGGTGGAAATCACGGCCGAGGGATTGCTCCGTGTCCTGCCGCTTGCCGAGGAAAAGTGCGTTAACCTGAACCTCGAACTGCTCAATTCCAAGGTCGACCATCCCGGATACGAGGCGGACAGTTCAGCGTGGGGAGTCATGGTTTGCGAACTGGTTGATCATCCGCGCTGCAAGTTGCTCTACGATGTCTATCACATGCAGATCATGGAGGGAGACGTGATCAGGACCATTCGTGAGCAGATCGCGCATATCGGGCATTTTCATGCAGCAGGTGTCCCGGGCAGGAAGGAAATCGGCGCGAATCAGGAACTCAATTATGCGGCGATCGCCGCCGCGATCGCCGAAACTGGTTACGGTGGTTTCCTCGCCCATGAATTCTGGCCTGCTGGAGATCCGCTGATGGCGGTTGCGGAGGCTTTTGCCATCTGCGCGTGAGCAGCGTTGCTTACCGCAGGTGAAAATCCGCAGGGTTCAGCGATAGAGCAAACTGCCTGCCCGCCTTTTTTGGAAAGCGGTGAGATCTTCTTGCCACGAAATGGCAGGCTCGCCTCGAAGAATGGCTGCGATTGTCCGAGGATGGCGAAGCAGCGTGTCGGCTTTTTGTCTGAAATGAGACGCTTCACCATGCTCCCGCGCCAGGTAAGTCGCGACTGCGAGCCCGACATCAAGCGGCATGCAGAGATCCCTGTCGGTGATATGGATGCGGATGCCATGGCATGGATGTCCGGAGAAAACGCTCTTGCCCGGCGTGAATGCCACAGCCTGGCAACGGATGCCCGGCAGGTCAGAGTCGGTAAGGTGTTGCGCCAGTCCGTTCGCATCGAGATACGGGGCGCCCACTGTGAGGAAGGGGGCATCCGTCCCTCTGCCGACTGAGATGTTGAGAAATTCAAGCATGCCGATTCCCGGGTAGAGGGTTGCGCAAGATAGACTGGGGAGATTGGGAGAGGGATGCGGCCAAGTAAGGCCGGTTTCATCAAACCACATGTCCCGTCGGTAGCCTGCCATCCGGATGACGTGCAGTTCGAGCCCATGGAGCCCACTGTTCGTGGCGGCTTCCGCCTGGTAGAGATGAGCCAGTTCCCCTACTGTCATGCCGTGACGCACGGGCAGGGAGTATGGGCAGGTGAACGATGGCTTGACGTGTTCCGTTGGCAGGGGGCCTTCCACGCGGTCGGCTCGAATCGGGTTCGGTCGGTCCAGGACCACGAACCGTATGCCGGCCTCGCTTGCCGCTTCCATGGCCAGGAACAGGGTCGAGAGATACGTGTAAAAACGGACGCCGCAGTCCTGCACGTCGAATACAAGCACATCGAGGTCCGCGAGCTGCTCGGACTTTGGTTGTCGAGACTTCTCCAGGTAGAGACTGACTACCGGCAGGCCGGTCTTGCGATCCGCGCCGCTTTCGACAAAGACGCCGTTTTCCGCTGTGCCGCGCAGTCCGTGCTCCGGGGTAAAGATGCGGATGAGCTGCAGGTTTTGCGCGCTGTGGAGGAGGTCAATGGTCGAGGTGCCGTCGGATGCCTGTCCGGTGTGGTTGGTGATCAGTCCGACCCGACATCCCCGCAGGATTGCAAATTGCGACGCTCTGAGGACGTCGACTCCCGTGGCGACCACCGCTGCTTTGAGCGGTGGTGGGTCGCTCGGCGGTGAGTGCTGCGCTGCCTGAGTGCCAGCGGGTCGTGTCAGGTGAATGAGCAGCAGGATCAACGCGATTGGCCCAATTGGGCCGATTGGCGGAACCACACGGACAGGCTGCCTGTGCCTCATTGCCCTGGGCTCTCGTTGGACAGTGCGTCCGGGGTCGCAGTCGGCGTGAGGGGAGGATAGCGTGGTGAAGTGGAATCAGGAACAAGCGTGGGAACCGGAATGGGGGTGGGGATGGAAATGAGGCTGGGAGCAGGAGTGCTCTGCTCGGAACGTGAAGCACGAGGTGGGAAAAGCGCGGAGCCTGCGGGTTGCGATGGAAGCGTCATAACTGGCTTGCCTTCGTTCTTCTCCGAGGCCTCGGGCCTCTGCTCGGCCGGGGCGGGAGAAGCCGGACCTGCGGTCGGCGTCGGTGCCGACTGCGTATCTGCCTCTTCCTTCGGGGATGACGGGGTGGTCATTTTCTCCCAATCGATTGCCTTATCAGCCAACTCGATTCGGAAGGTGGCAATCGGGTCGCCGCCGATTTCCTCGAGGGTCAGCTTGTGACAGGCCAGCGCGGGATCGGGAATCGAGTAGTCGGGTTGCAGGCGGAAATGTCGGGGGCCATGGGTGGACTCGATGCTGATCACGTTGGAGGTGGTTCTCTGGAAGGTGGCCGGATCGGCAAAGACCTCGCTCAGATCGACCACGATCGCAGGATTGCCGCGTGGCTGGTAGCTGGTTGTCGTGCCCGGGGGTAAGCCGAGGCGGATTGTATTATCTTCCTGGAAGTGGATGAACCAGGTTCCCTTTTCCGCGTTTTCACAGGTGAAGACATTATCAGCCAATTTGAAGAAACGCAGTTCCCCGAGGCAGTCTCTGCGGTGGAGTTTCTGGCGCACTATATACACCTTTTCGGCCTTCAAGCGTTTGAGCTTGGCGACCATTGCCCCGACCTTGCCCGACGTGAGTTGGGCGGGAAGTGGATAACCTTTCCAGTGCCAAAAGACAAAAATCATCGCCACTACGGCCAATGCAGGCAGCAGAATATTAGTGACAATGAAAAGGGGACGTCTCATGAGTTTGGATGAGGTCCGAACAATCAGGGGTATATTAAGCGTTGAACGGCGCGTGCGACAAGTGCGGGATAGGCAACCGGAATGATCGTGTAAGAGGACGACAAGCGCATGGATTGAAAACTTTATGGATTTCTCCCCAAGCGCCGGTCGAGTTCCTGGTAAGAGAATTGCATCAAAGTGGGGCGCCCGTCGGGCGCGCAGTAGGGTATTTCGCAGCCGAGCAGTGACTCCACGAGTTCCGAGATCGCTTCGACTCCAAGGGAGGCATTTTTGGCGATTGCCTCACGGCTGGCACGCCGGGCAAGTGCCGCCTCCCATCCGCCTTTGCCACGGGAACCCTGCTCAATATCATCGAGAATGGCAAGCAACTGGGCCTGGGGTTCAACACTCCTGAGGAAGCCGGGCAGCGACGTCAGGCGAATCGTGTGCAGGCCGAATTCCTCGAGACCGAAGCCGAGTTCACCGAGGCGCGTGCGGTGTTCGATCAGCAGTCCGTGGTGTTTGGCTCCAAGCTCGATGATTTCTGGGACCAGTAAGGGCTGCACGGTGTCAAGCGCATGTGTCTCATGGGTAGCCAGCATTTCATCGTAGAGAATGCGTTCGTGCGCCGCACGCAGGTCGAGCAGGACGAGGCCCTCATCGCCCTCGAGAATGGCGACGCCGTTGCGCAAGCTGCCGAATACCCGGAAAGATGCAGAAGCGGGAGCTGCGCTTGCGGGTGAGAGTCGGGAGGCGT
Organism: Verrucomicrobiales bacterium; assembly: GCA_040263955.1. Taxonomy (GTDB): domain Bacteria; phylum Verrucomicrobiota; class Verrucomicrobiia; order Verrucomicrobiales; family DEV007; genus CALSSN01. The sequence goes on along the minus strand of JBDQJG010000162.1, from coordinate 549 downwards.
TGGTCGGTGGTATTTTTTCTTCCGGGGATAAGGAAGCGTCCTCGAACGGGGATGTTTCCCTGATTTTCGTGGACGTCAGGCGTGGCTGAAAGGCGCCTCGGGGCTGTTGAACATGGGGCGGCAGCGACGGTTGGCTGGAGTGCGGCGGCGAGTTGTCGGCGGATGAAGATGCCGGCTGCACCCGCGGTGACCCGGCTGCTGATGCATGCGCACTGCTCGGGTTGTCAGCCGGATGCAGGGAGTTCCTGGTGTCGCGGGTCAGGGCATGTTGAATGGCATCGATAATGGCCCTCTGGACGTTCTGCGGATTGCGAAAGCGAACCTCTCTTTTGGTGGGGTGTACATTGACGTCCACCTCGGCGGGGTCGATTTGCAGGAAGAGAAAAGCCACAGGTGATCGACCGCGTTCGATGTCGGTTCCGAACGCCTCCTTGAAGGCGAACGAGATCTGTGACGCGTCGATCGGGCGGCCGTTGAGATAGGCGAGGCAGAATTGCCGGTCTTTGCGGGCCATGGCGGGAGGTCCGATCAGCCCGGATACCTGAATTG
>JBDQJG010000161.1:0-6416 GCA_040263955.1 Verrucomicrobiales bacterium | reverse complement strand
TGCTGTCGGTGTCCGTGGTATTCGTCGCGTTGTTATTCGTCGTGTCGGTCACCGTGCTGTCGGTGTCCGTGGTGTTCGTCGCGTTGTTATTCGTCGTGTCGGTCACCGTGCTGTCGGTGTCCGTGGTGTTCGTCGCGTTGTTGTTCGTCGTGTCGGTCACCGTGCTGTCAGTGTCCGTGGAAGTTGTATTATTCACTGACCCTGTGGTGTCCGTCTCCTCCGTGTTGGTGCTCGTGTTGTTCACTGAACCTGTGGTGTCCGTCCCCTCCGTGTTGGTGCTCGTGTTATTCACTGACCCTGTGGTGTCCGTTCCCTCCGTGTTGGTGCTCGTGTTATTCACTGACCCTGTGGTGTCCGTTCCCTCCGTGTTGGTGCTCGTGTTGTTCACTGAACCTGTCGTCGTGGTATCCACATCACTGACAGTCGTCACATCATCATCAAACGTCTCAATCGTCTGATTGGTCACATCGTCATCAAATGTCTGAATCGTCTGATTAGTCACATCGTCATCAAATGTCTGAATCGTCTGATTGGTCACATCATCATCAAACGTCTCGATCGTAGTAGTGCTGACATCGTCATCAAACGTCTCAATCGTCCGATTGGTCACATCGTCATCAAACGTCTCTTCGACTCGGGCATCCACCGTGTTTCCAACTGTGACGTTATCGTTGAACGTCGACGTGCTCGTCGTACTGGTGCCCCCTGTTCGTATCGTCTGATTGGTAACCGACTGGTTGTTGGTAGCATTCGTCGTCGCATTGACCTCCTGATCAAGTTGCCCAAAGAAATGCGCGACGCCATTGCCCCTGAATCGCACGTTATAGCCATTGTCCGTCACGTTACCGAACCAGTTAGCGTTACAGATTCCGATGTTGCGTGCAGTGCCGCTGATAAAACTCTGGGCAGCATCCCCTTCACCCCCGGTTCCCGTGGTCACACTGCTGCTCATACCGGTAGCGTATCCTTCCCTTGGATTCACTGACCCTGCGGCATTACCCTGGTAGATGATCCCACGATAAAAAATCAACGAGAAGCTATACGAATTCAACTGCGCCCCGTTCTGACTCTGCGAGAATCGGACAATGCCGTTGCCGTTATCAAACCGGTAAATGGCCTCGAAGGTTCCTCCATGCAACCCGCCCGGACTCCCCAGATCAAACGGCCCGCCAGTAAGCGCGAAGCCTTGAGGGGGAATGGCCAATCCGAGAACCGCGATGAGGGGGAGAATATTCTTCATACAATGCAAAGATTGCCCAATTTTACTCGGCAAAGCAACACTTTTTTTGGACTCTTTACGGTCCCATGATAGCTTTCTCGTTCACTCCCCTGCCACCCGAAAACATCCACCGTCACGCCCACCAAGACACCCGAAAATTCCCGGGGTAATGCTTTTGCGCCGATGACCGCAACCAACGTTTCCTTCACGCTACGGCTTCGCGAAAGCTCGAATCTTCTGCCGCTGCGTGGGCGGCGCCCCCTTATCATGGCGATTATCAACCTGAATGACGACTCATTCTCAGGGGACGGCACACTCGATACCGATTTAGCGCTGTTGCAGGCGCGCAAGGCGCTCGAGGAGGGTGCCGATATCATCGACATCGGAGCCGAGAGCGCGCGCACCAACCGCCAGCCAATCACAGAGGATGCTGAGATTGCGCGGCTTCGGCCCTTCCTGGAAGGCTTTAAATCCATGGTTGCGGGGCTGCAGCCTGCCTCGGAAGACCAAATCTGGCCCCCCGCGCTGTCGGTCAATACCTGGCGCCCGCGGGTCGCACGCGAGGCCCTGCGCATCGGCGGAGACATCCTCAATGACATGGGCGCGCTGCCCACTGACGCAAATGCCCGGATCTGCGCGGAAACAGGCGCTGTACTGCTCATCATGCACAGCGTGGGTGAACCGAAAGTGCCGCACCGCGGACAGCACTACCCGGACATCATGAGCACGCTGCTGAACTTTTTCGAAGAGAAAATCGCCATGGCCCGCGCTGCGGGACTGTCCGAGGAGCAGATCATCCTCGACCCGGGGATCGATTTCGCCAAGGACGCCGCCGACAACCTGACGATCTACCGTGAATGCGGGCAACTACTGCGCTTCGGTCTGCCGATCATGCTGCCAGTGTCCCGCAAGACGGTGATCGGCGACGTGCTCGATCTGCCCGAGCCAATGGACCGTGATTCCGGCACGGTTGCCTGTATTGTCCGCGGCCAGCAGGCCGGCGCCCACATCTTTCGCGTGCACAATGTGGCCGCCGCAGTGGCAGCTACCAGGACGGTAGCCGGCATCATGGGGTAAGGGCCGCAGGCCCTTGCAGGGGCTTTACGAAACGCCGCCCAGCGGCAGGTTCGGATCCACATCCTCATCCAGCGATGAGGTGATGCCACGGGCGAGCAGATGCTCGGCGGCAAACCCGATCATCGCGGCGTTGTCTGTTGTCCACTCCGGGGAGGCCACGTGAAAATCCAGGCCGGCCCCGCTGCAGGCCGCGGCGAAAGCACCGCGCAAGGCACGATTGCAGCTGACACCTCCACTCAAGCCGACAGCGGCGAATCCCTGCTCGCGCGCCGCCCGCAGCGTCTTTGCCACCAGAACATCGATCACCGCCTGCTGGAACGAAGCGCAGATGTCGGCCAACCATGTGTCCCGATCAGCGGGATCCAACTTGCGCACCTCGTAAAGAACTGCTGTCTTCAAACCACTGAAACTGAACTCATAGCCACAATCCAGCATGGACCGTGGAAACTGCCACGCCACCGGATCACCCGGGCCGGAAGCTGCGGCTTTTTCCACTTCAGGGCCGCCAGGATAGGGCAACCCGAGCATCTTGCCCACCTTATCGAAAGCCTCTCCGGCGGCATCATCCCGCGTCCGCCCGAGCACCTCATAGTCTCCGGCAGCACGCAAGGCCACCAGCATGGTGTGCCCGCCACTGACAATCAAAGACATACAGGGAAAGATGCCCTGCGTTCTCCCCAGAAACGGGGAAAGCAGGTGCCCTTCCATGTGATTGACTGCGACAAATGGCTTGCCTGCAGCCAGGGCCATCGCCTTGGCTGCCGTGTTGCCCACCAACAGGGAACTGGCCAGACCCGGACCGGAAGTCGCCGCAAAGGCATCGATCTGCTCCATCCCAAGCCCCGCGGCCGCCATCGCCGCTTCCAGCGTCGGCCGTAACGCTGCCAGGTGATTGCGCGAGGCGAGTTCCGGCACCACGCCCCCATACGGACGGTGCAGGAGAATCTGCGAGGCGACCTCCGACGCTACTACTTCGCCGTCCCGCAGCACTGCCACGGCCGTCTCGTCGCACGAGGTTTCCAGTGCCAGCACTGTCATTGCTGTGCGGAACTCTGCACGTTTTCTGCGGCTCTACCCTCTGCCTGCCCCGCTGATGGCTGAGGCGACTCATCGCTGCTCAACGCGTCAGTTTGCTTGCCATCCGAACCACCCAGCGATCCGTATGCCAGGATTCCGGCCAGCACATCTGCCGCACGCTGCAACTGGGGATCCTGCAGGCGCGCCAGCCCGCCCGCCAGGTCTTCGCTGCGGCGTTCATCGCGCCACCAGGCAAAAAGCGCCTCCTCCTGTTCGGGGGTGGCCACCGAGACGATATCAGGCTGCACGCCGCGCTCATGCACGCTGCGTCCCCCCGGTGTGTAGTATTTCGCCGTGGTAATGCGGATGGCACCCTCCCCGGCCGGGATGATGCTCTGCACGGAACCCTTGCCGAAAGTCGTTTCACCCACGATGACCGCTCGCCGCAGATCTTGCAGGGCAGCGGAAACCAGCTCCGAGGCACTGGCACTGCCGTGATTGACCAGCACCGCCAATGGATAATCCCGTGCCCGGATCTGCAATTCGGCAGTGTGCAGAGGCGGCGCATCGAACTCCTCGCTGCGACCACGGGTTTCCACCACCAGCGTCTCCGGCGGCAGGAACAGCCCGAGCACTTTCACGGCCACGTCCAGCAGTCCGCCGGGGTTGTTGCGCAAATCCAATACCATCGCCGCAATGCCCTGATCTTCAAGCCTTTCAAGGGCACGCTCAAGCTCGAAGGCCGAGCGTTCATTGAACTGGGTGAGCCGAAGATACCCGATTTTTCGGTCTCCGACGATGGCCGCCGGCAGCAGCAGAGGATCCTTGACCGTCGTTTCCCGCACCACACCTCGCATCATCTCCACGGTGAGGAATTCTCCGGAAGAGGGTCTGCGCACGGTGAGTTCCAGTTCTTCGCCAGGTTCTCCGGAAAGCATGCGCGCTGCCTCCAGCAATCCCACGCGCTCGGTGAACACCTCGCCGATGCGCACGATCTGGTCGCCAGGCAACAGCCCCGCCCGGGCTGCAGGCCCGTCCTCCTTAACCGTTCCGATGGTGAGCGCGTTATTCTTCATGGCCACTCCGATGCCCACCCCCTTGTAGGAGTCTCCATCCGTCTGCTGCATGTCCTCATAGAGTCCCGAAGACAGGAACTGGCAATGCGGATCGAGCCGCCCGAGCATCCCGGCGATCGCGCCGTCCACAAGCCTGGCATAGGAAACCTGCTCGGGATCGACGTAGGCACTGCGGATTAGTTCCATGGCGTAGGTCAGGCGCTCGATCTCGGCAAACCCCTCATCGACAGGCGGAACATCCTCCCCAACCGGACTTTCCGCACGCAGCACCGGCGATCCACCGGACAATAGTGTCGCGTAAATCAGAAAGAGAATGCGGACTCGATTCGCGATCATGACGGCGCAGTATGCAACCGGAAAGCGCAGCACGCGATCACAACTTTTGCAAGCCTGCATCCCACGGACAAACGGCTTACGGCCAAGACCCGCACCGCACTGGCAATACCATGGCTGGAAGAGTCTCCGCAACTCCATCAATGACAGAAGCGCCATTCTCATTCCGTATCGATGATATGTTGCGGCTCACTCTTCTCGCGGGATTGTGCGCGCTCGCCGTACCGGATTCCTTGCCGGCGGCGCAGGCAGGCGGGCAGGCGCGCCCGCCAAACATCATCATCGTCTGCACGGACGACCAGGGATATGCCGATATCGGCTCTCAGGGTGCGCAAGGCTTCCGCACTCCCCACCTCGACCGACTGGCCGCCGAGGGAGTGCGCTTCACCGACTTCTATGTCTCCAGCCCGGTGTGTTCGGCCTCCCGTGCGGCCCTGCTGACCGGGTGCTACCACGAGCGGGTGGGGATCTCGGGTGCCCTCGGTCCGCACAGCACGGCCGGACTCCACCCCGAAGAGACCACCATCGCCGAGCTGTGTCGTGCACAAGGCTACGCCACCGCCGCCGTCGGCAAGTGGCACCTGGGCCATCTGCCGGAATTCCTGCCCACCAACCAGGGCTTCGATTCCTACTTCGGCCTGCCTTACTCCAACGACATGTGGCCGCAGCACCCGGGAGTCCGGCACCTCCTACCCGAAGAGCGCCTGCAGCGCTGGCCCCACCTGCCGCTCATCGAGGGCACCCGGATCATCGATGCGGAAATCACCCCGCAGGAACAGGAACAACTGACCACCCGCTACACCCAGAAGGCCGTGGGGTTCATCCGCCAGAACCGCGACCAGCCGTTCTTCCTCTACCTCGCTCACTCCCAGCCGCATGTGCCGCTGTTCGTATCCGCCAACTACAAAGGCAAAACCGAACGCGGCCTCTACGGTGACGTCATCGCGGAAATCGACTGGTCGATGGGAGAGATCCTCAAGGCGCTGGATACTTTCCAGATCTCGCAAAACACCCTGGTCCTGTTCACCTCCGACAACGGGCCGTGGCTGAGCTACGGCAACCACGGCGGCAGCGCCGGACCACTGCGCGAGGGCAAGGGCACCTGCTGGGAGGGCGGCATCCGCGTGCCCTTCCTCGCGCGCTGGCCGGGCCGGATCCCGGCCGGCTCGGTATGCCGTGAACCTGCGGCCACCATCGACCTGTTGCCCACCATCGCCCGGGCGATCGGGGGCACCCTGCCGAAAAAGCAACTCGACGGCAAGGACATCACGCCACTGCTGACCGGGGCGCCCGGTGCCACCTCGCCACACGCGGCGCTGTTCTTCTACTCCGGGAATCGCGAGCTGCACGCCGTGCGCAGCGGCAGATGGAAGCTCATGCTGTCGCACTCCTACCGCTTGCTCAACGGCCGCCCGGGGGGCAAGGGCGGCATGCCCGTCGACTATGAGAACCGGGCAATCACCCAACCGGAACTCTACGACCTGGTTGCCGACCCCGGTGAAACGCGCAAGTGCGCCGCCGATCACCCGGAGGTCGTGGCCGCACTGCTCAAAAAAGTGGAAGCCATGCGTGTGGAACTCGGTGACACGCTGACCGGCCGGGAAGGCACCGCCTGCCGCCCACCCGGCACTGCAACCAGATAAGGCGGCAGCCGCGTTGACGCCTGCCGCTGGGGCCGCGAGCATCTCGTGAAC
>JBDQJG010000160.1:0-6446 GCA_040263955.1 Verrucomicrobiales bacterium | reverse complement strand
CGATCCCGAAAGGCAAGGCCGCCTGGGGTTCTGCTCCCGCCGATCCTGCCGCCCACAACTGCACCAGGACGAGAACGGCAGGGAGACTGGGAAGAGATCGGATATTCATGATTTCGGCCATAACCAATGCGGCAAAGTCCTGCCCTGTAAAGCGGAACTCAAGGCGCCACCAAACATGCCCCAGGGCCACAAAAACGCGCCACTGCCACGCGACGAGGACGAATCCCTGTGCCGCCTCCGGGACCTGGAAGAGGGAGTGCAAGCCACCTGTTCTGCCGCCGGATTTTATTTAGTAATTATTGAATATCAGTATTTGCTAAATAATTATTTCACGATTACTTGTGTGCCAGCCATGGAGACTTCACTGTTCTTCAAAGCGGCCCTGGCTGCCGACGCCCTGTCCGCCGCGTCCCACTGGACCTGCCAGCGGGGAAAACTTTTCGGATTTTCCCCGGGTGATTCTTCCGGCCAGTTGATACTCTCCGCCAACGGGGCCGCAACCGCCTGCCCCGCGCCACCGGCAGACGCTGCCCGGTTGACGCATCTCGGTGAGCAGATGCGCTGGCTGCAGCAGGCCCTGACCGAGTCCGGCACCTACGATACCAACCGGTGGCGAGAGCACTGGCTCGAAGGCATGCGCGCCTACGAGGGTCATATCGATGCCGCGAGCAGTTTCACCCTCGAGCAGGACGGCTTGTGGCCTTCCCGCTCCGACGATATCGGGGGCGCTGCCCGGATCGCGCCGCTGCTGGACCTGCACCTCGGGGTAGAGGAAACCATCCGCGCAGCACGCTGCCAGAGTGCGCTGACCCACGGTGATCCGGGAGTCGCGGATTGCGCGGAATTCTTCGTGCGGGCGACCTGCGCGATTCGCTCGGGCATCGAGCTTTCGGAAGCCCTGTTCCTCGCGGCGGCATCCGGCAACTACCAGCAACTGCCCTCCGGCGAGATGTTGGCCGCAGCCTTGAGCACTGATCCCGACGATCTGGAAGGCACCGCCTGCCAGTTCGGCACACTCGGAGCAGTCCACGAGGCTTTCCCATTGATCCTGTATCTTGCCGAAAGACCGGTGACCGATTTCCGCGGCATGCTCGACGACAATGCCCGGATCGGTGGAGAGACCTGCGCCCGGGCCATGCTGCTGGCACTGCTTTTCGCCGCGCGTGATGGCTCCAGTGTGCTCGATGATCTGCTCCTCGAAAGCGTCCACCTGCCCGAAAAAGCCGCATCGGGTGGGAGCAGCGATCTTGCCCGCAGCGCCTGAGTCCACTTCACGAGGTCCCGACGGGTAACCTGCCGCTCCGCAGAAGCGGCTGCGCAACAAGCAAAAACCGAGGAAACAAAGCCGGCTGGCATGCTGCGCACCGCCACCTTACACTCCACCATGCTCGAAGTGGCCCAGCAGATCGAACTCGAAATCCTTGCCCGGGAACTTCTGGCGACTCTGGAGGCCGAGCGCGACGCCGCAGCACCCGCAGATACCGAGGCCGTCTCCCCAGACAAAGCGATCGGGCGCCTTTCCCGGCTCGATGCCATGCAGATGCAGCAGGTGGCAATGGATGCGGAACGCCGGCGCGAAAACCGCATCACCGAGCTGACCCTCGCCCTGCAGCGCATGGACGACGGTGAGTATGGCACCTGCCAGCGCTGCCGCGCAACGATCGCTTACACCCGGCTCGAGGCTCTGCCGGAGGCTCGCTTCTGCGGCCAATGCGCCTAGACGGGCAACCCGGTCGCCACACCCACCCCTGCTCACCGGCTCAGGCTGCTGCCGTGCCAGCCGAGCTTGTCGCGCAGCACCTCGAAGAAACGATGCCCCTCCATGCTGACGAGCGGCAGATCGTAGGGAGCCCGTCCCAGGTGGAAGCTCACTTCCCGGGGATCGAGTTCCAGGCAGGTGTGATTGTCTACCGTGAGCACGATCGGGTCGACCATGGACGGATCGGGGAAGATCTCGATCTCGCGATCATCGGGCATCACGAAGGGTCGATTGGAAACCGCGTGCGGGCAGATCGGGCTGATGGTGAAGATATCGGAACCGGGAGCCACGATCGGCCCGCCCGCCGACAGGGCATAGGCGGTCGATCCGGTCGGCGTGGCGATGATCAGCCCGTCGGCATGGTAACTGGTCAGGCGCTCGCCATCGATGCGTACTTCCAGCTTGACCATGCGCAGGGCATTGCCCCGCGCGATGGTCACCTCGTTGAGCGCGTAGAATCGCTCCACCTTTTCCTGGCCCCGTCGATGCACGGTGACCGAAAGAACAGCGCGCTCACTGACACTGAAATTACCCGAAAGAATGTTACCCACGAAGGCATCGGTGGCATCGAGGGTGGCACAGGTCAGGAAGCCCAGCGAGCCGAGGTTGATGCCGGCCACCGGCTGAATATGCGGGCGAATCCCATTGGCTGCGAACAGCAGTGTGCCATCGCCACCAAGTACGACGATCAGCTCTACCTCCCGCCCGATCTCCCCGGCAGCGACTCCCGACTGACCCAGCAACCCGGCAGTGGCCTCCTCCAGCACAACCGATGCCCCGGCGGCCTCGAAGCGGCGGCCGAGTTCCGCCACCCGCTGTGCTGCGTCCAGCTTGTGCGGATTGGCAATGATCCCGATTCTCTGCAGTCCCATTCTCCGGCTACTCTGCCCCCGATCAGCCAGCTTGCCAGCCAAGAAATTCCGGCTGCCGCCTACGATACGGCACTCCGGATGCCTCCCGTATCCGGGTTGATGCCATTTGCTGACACGGCTGCCGACTCCGGGAGCTTGCTTGCTGCCGGCGAGGCGGAAATTCCCGCGCTCTGCTTATTCCTTTTCTATTCAGCTTTTTTGCTGCTTTTGTAACATCTTCAGGATCTATTCCTGATACTCTTCTCTTTTTTCCGGCAGCAATGCAGGGTCCGGGGCAGGCATGGCAGGATACAGATGAACAAAGACCTCTCGCCGCAGAATGAACCGGACGGATGTTCCTGGAAACGGCTCCTGCTGTGCGTCCTGATCAGTGCAGTCACTCTGGCTGCCTACTATCCGGCGATCCGCGGTGGTTTCATCTGGGACGACGACGACTACGTCACGCAGAACCTGCACCTCCGGTCCGCCGCCGGACTGGCCCGGATCTGGCTCGACCCCGGCGCCGTTCCCCAATACTACCCGCTGGTACATACCACCTACTGGCTGGAATACCGCCTGTGGGCGCTCGAGCCTCTCGGCTATCACCTCGGCAATGTCCTGCTCCACCTGTTGGCCGCGCTGCTTGCCTGGCGCGTACTCAAACAGCTCGCCGTGCCCGGTGCCGCGCTGGCCGCCACTCTTTTTGCCCTCCACCCGGTGCATGTCGAGTCCGTGGCATGGATCACGGAGCGCAAGAACGTGCTCTCCGCGGTGTTTTACCTCGGCGCGGCGCTGTGTTATTTCCGTTTCGCTCCGGCAGAAACCAATACCCTGCCGGAAAAAACTGCCCGCTCGCGGTTCTATTTCAGTTGCGCCCTCACACTCTTCGTAGCGGCTCTGCTGAGCAAAACGGTGACCGCCTCACTGCCCGCCGCCCTCCTGGTGATCATCTGGTGGAAACAGGGACGCATTCCGGCAAACCGCTGGAAGCCGCTGGTTGCGTTCTTCCTGCTGGGAACCATCGCCAGCCTGCACACCATCTACCTGGAAAAAGTACGGGTCGGCGCGACCGGTCCGGACTGGGATCTGTCCCTGATCGAGCGCTGCCTGGTCGCCGGACGTGCCACCTGGTTCTATCTGGGCAAGCTCGCCTGGCCCGACCCGCTGGTCTTTTTCTATCCGAAGTGGGCGATCGATGCCGGAGTCCCGTGGCAATACTTCTATCCGGCGGCGGCTCTGGTTCTTCTCGGTCTGCTATGGAAGATGCGCGGGCACATCGGGCGCGGCCCACTGGCAGCGGCACTGTTTTTCGGCGGAACACTCCTGCCGGCACTCGGGTTCTTCGACATCTACCCGATGCGGTTTTCCTTCGTCGCCGACCACTTCCAGTACCTCGCCAGCCTTGGCCCGATCACGCTGGCGGCGGCCACAGCCACCCTGCTATGGAGAAAACTTCCCCCACCCCATGCCCTGATTGGCTTGGTTGCCGCGGCGCTCCTGCTGCTGATGCTGGCTTTCGTGAGCCACCGGCAAGCCGCCTCCTACCGCGACGCGGAAACCCTCTGGCAACGGACAATCGCGGCGAACCCGCAGGCATTCGCCGCCTACCACAACCTGGGCACCATACGAGCTGGAGCGGGCAGATACGACGAGGCGCTGGCATTCTGGCAACAGGCACAGGCCATCCACGAGAGCGCCGAGACGTGCCGCAATATCGGCCAGCTGCACGAACTGCGCGGCGATCTCGAGGCGGCACTGCAATGCTACCAGCGGGCGCTCGAACTGCAGCCGAACTACGACAAGGCACTTGTCCGCGCAGCTGACTGCTACCTCGCACTGGGCCGCCTCGAGGAGGCGGAAACCAGTTACCGAAGCGGGTTGAAGCATGAACCGAAGCATCCCGGATGCCATCTCGGCCTGGGGCTGATCCACGAGATGCATGGAGAATCTGCCGAGGCCGAAAGCCGCTACCGGCTGGCACTCGAGGCCGATCCCGGCAACGCGCGAGCATGCGTCGCCCTGGCCCTTGCCGCCCTGCGCCAAGGGAAACTGAAAGCGGCCGAAGAGCACCTTCGCAGGTTGCTGGAAACCAATCCTGAGCAGCCGGAAGCTCACTATCAGCTGGGCATGCTGCTGGCTCATCAAGAGCAGTTCGCTGCAGCCGAGAGGCATTTTCGCAGCTCCCTGGTGAAGCGGCCCAGCCATGCTCCAACGCACTTCGCCCTCGGCTCCTCGCTCTGGCAAAAGGGCGACCGTGCGCGGGCAACCGAGCACTTTCGGCAGGCAGTTCAGGCTGCTCCCGGCGCCTTCGGCCACCGGATGCGCCTCGCCCGAGTCCTCGCCGAGCAGGATATGAACAAGGAGGCAGCAGCGGCACTGCGCGGGGCGCTTTCCCTGCGACCCGAAAACGAGGAGGCTCTGGAGCTGCTGGAGCAACTCGAGAAAAACGCCCCGACAACAATGCACCAAAGTCCATCCCCGGGTGATACCGGCGCACAGGATTGAGCACATGACCTTACCTTCGGAACGGCTGCCGCCCCTGAGCCCTCCTCACCCTTCCAGCTTTACACTCCCGACGAACCGGCCTTGGTTGGTCTTCCCTGCAAGTTTTCCATGCCGAGCCGCTACCTGATCCTCTCCCTGGCCTGCCTCGTCATGCCGGCCCTGTGCCCGGCGGAAACTCCGCAATTGCAGATCGCTCGAGAAGTCCCGCCGGAAACCCCGAAGGCAGGCGCGCAGTTCACGCTGATCCCGGCCTCCCGTTGCTCGGTCACCTTCGTCAACCGCATGGAGGAGTCTTCGGCGCTCAACATGATCAACTATGCCTATGTCTACAACGGGGCGGGCGTGGCGGCCGCCGATTTCAACCGGGATGGCCTGGTCGACCTGTTCTTCGTGGCCAACCAGCAGGGCAACCAGCTGTATCTTAACAAGGGCGATTTCCGCTTCGAGGACGTCACCGAAAATTCCGGCCTGGCGGATGCCGAGGGCTGGTCGACCGGCGTGTCGGTCGCCGATGTCAACAACGATGGCCTGCCGGACCTCTACATCTGCAAAGCCGGATCCCTGCAGAACGACCAACTGCGCCAGAACCGGCTCTATATCAACAAAGGAGACCTCACTTTCGTGGAGAGCGCCATGCAGTGGCGTGTCAATGACGCCGGCTTCGGCACCCAGTCGTATTTCCTCGACTTCGATCGGGACGGGGACCTCGACCTCTACCTGGTAAACCACCGACCCGACTTCCAGAATACCGGCACGCTGGACCCGCGCATCGAGTCGAGCGTTTCGCCCTACACTTCGGACAAGCTCTACCGCAACGACGGCCAGTTCTTCAGCGAAATCACCCACGCCGCCGGTCTGGTCAACAAGGCCTGGGGACTGAGTGCGGCGATCGGCGATTTCAATGGCGACAACTGGCCGGACATCCACGTCTGCAATGACTTTCTGGCCCCTGATTTTCTCTACATCAACAACCAGGATGGAACGTTTACCGACGAGGCACGGAGCCGCTACGGACACATTTCCTTTAACAGCATGGGCTGCGACTATGCAGACATCGACAATGACCTGCTGCCCGACCTGCTGGTACTGGAAATGGCCGCCGAAGACCATGTCCGCAGCAAAGCCAACATGGCGACCATGAACACGCGGCAGTTCAAGGACCTGGTCGATTTCGGCTACCATCACCAGTACATGATCAACACCCTGCAGCGCAACACCCCCGCCGGTCGGTTCAGCGAGATCAGCCAGCTCGCGGGCATTGCAAAGACCGACTGGAGCTGGGCAGGCCTGATCGCCGACCTCGACAACGACGGCTGGAAAGACATCTTCGT
>JBDQJG010000159.1:0-6561 GCA_040263955.1 Verrucomicrobiales bacterium | reverse complement strand
GGCGGTGGCTTCCACGCGGTGATCGCTTTCGTGCCCAGCAGCTGGAAACAGCACGTCTCGGATCTCTGCGAGGTGCTGCAGATTCATGCGCGGTGTCCGCGGGTCTTCGGCTGCTCTGCGGATGGCGTGATCCGTGACGGGCAGGAGATCGAGGGTGGTGAGGCGTGCAGCCTGCTGTTCCTTCGCTTGGAGGAAACCGAGATTGGACCGGCTGTTGGAGATCCCGGCCCGCAGGACAGTTATCTTGCCCTGGTGCATCCGTTTCAGCCGGTCGAGGATGTTCTGGAGGAGTGGCGGCATGCGGTTCCGGGGATGCCCGTGTATGGTGGACTCGCCAGTGGGGGAAGAGTTGAAGAGGATATTTTTCTCTTCGATCAAACGGGTATTCTCGAGGAAGAGAGCCTGTTGATCCGCCTGCGAGGTCGGGTGGGTATCCGGGGAGCGGTCAGCCAGGGCTGTCGCCCGATCGGTGAGCCGATGACCATTACCGGGGTGGAGGGCAACGTTATCGAGTCGCTGGCCAACCAGAATGTCTGTGACCTGCTCGAGGAAGCCTATGCCGAGCTCAGCGAGGAGGAACGCGAGGGCGCAGGCGGGAACATTCTCGTCGGCATCGCCATGTCGGAATACAAGGAGGATTTCGAGAAGGGAGATTTCCTCATTAGCAGTATCCTCGCCGGAGATCCGCAGAGCGGCTCGATCGCCATTGCCGCTGAGCCCGAGGTGGGCCAGACCCTGCAGTTCCAGTTGCGCGATCGTGATTCGGCGCACGACGAGATGCGGGCGGTCTGCCGGGCGGTGGTGAATAAAGAGGGCATGAGGGATCAGCTTCTCGGCGGGTTGCTGTTTACCTGCACCGGGCGGGGTTCCCAGCTCTTCGGTGAGGCCGGGCACGATGCCGGAGTGATTCGCGCGCAAGTCGGGCCGATGCCCCTGGCCGGTTTCTTCTGCAACGGGGAGATCGCCCCGGTGGGTGGGCAGAATTATCTGCACGCGTTCACCGCCTCGATGGCGTTCCTGGTGGACAAAGGCAAGTAGCTGTTCCGGGGCAGGTAGCTCCCTGAAAATAGCGGTGGGAATCGCTTGTGTGGAGTTTCGGGCTCAAGCAGCAGAGAAGGGAAAGACGCCGAAAAAGCTGAGGCAAGCGAACTGCGCGCCGCAGAGGGCTTTGTTGAGCATGTGCCCGGACGGAAACGGAGTGCCGATCACCGTTGATTGCATGTTACTCCCGCACGAGAACCACGTTTTGGGGCTCGCTCCTGGGTATTCCTGTGTCTGCCGGAAACAGCCGGAGCATTTTATGCTTGCGAGGCCCGGGACATTTATTAATATTTTGCCAGTATCTAGAGAGAAAAGCATGGCGCGTGCGCGGTGTTGATCCAGAGAGTAAAATACGGAAGAGAGTCGGGGACGGTTCTTCCGGCAAGACAAGTGCTGATGGTAAAAAAGTGCCAGTGGTGTGATGGTAAAGGGAAATTAGAAGCCGATCCTCCCTATCTTCTCGGTGGATTTTATCATTGGGATAAGATTCAGGAGAGTCGCGGTTCGCTCATGTCTTTTGTTTACAGCATCGGCGGTTGTATCCTTTCCGTATTTCTTTTCTGCGGTGGTATGACCATTCTTTTGTCTCCTTTCATGGGGCTGCTCTCGCTTGTGCCTGCCGGCCTGATATATGTCGGGATACTGGTATGGTATGATCGTGATTCCGAATGTCCTTCATGTGAGGGTTCGGGCAGGATCAAGCACGTGGATTGAGGCGTGGGTGCTCGGTCGGCAGAGTGGTTGCGAGCGCTCCCGGCGAGAGCGCGCTACCTTTCCCGCTCATCCGTAACTCTTTGTCCCGGGTAGGGAGCGCCTCGCCGAGGCCGCCACGCTGTTGGACCTCACGCTTCAGCGTGCTTCCCTGAACCATCGCGGTACGCTCAAAGCGTGAGCTCCAATCTGACGATCAAGCCGGGGCGGACCGTCCCGCCGACAAGCATGCGTCTTTCCCTACGAGAGCACCGGCTTGTCCTTGGCGATCGGTCCCGTATTCAGCAGGTCTTCCGAAGCTGCTTGCCGATTTCGCGCTTCACCTCCTGCCACGAAAGAGGCAGGAGCATGCGGGGGTCGGGTTCCTCGTCGGCATCTTCGAAGAACCCGAGGCTGCGGATGACAAAGAACGGGTCGTGGTCGGGAAATTTTTCGGTGTAGAACTCCAGCAGTTGTTCAAGGGAGTGATCGCGAAGCAGGATGACGATATCGAAGAAATCTTTCTTTGATCCGCGGTTGGTAACGGCTGCCAGTTTCATTGCCGCGATGTCGGGAATGTCCAGCAGGTGGTAGCCTTCCATCTCACGGGGTTGGGCCAGCAGCGTGTAAGGGTAGCGGATCAGGTCGACCTTCACGGCGTCGATGACGAGATTCAGTGTGTTCTGCGCGCGCCCCGTCACCAGCAGATTCCGGCTCCCGAGCCCGTCGCGAAGCGTTTCGAGGAGGGCATCTGGTTCGAAGGTCTCGCGGGTGAAGAAATCGAGGTCGATCGACAGGCGATGGCCGATCTGGATGGCCAGAGCGGTCCCGCCGACGAGGAAAAAGTCTCGTCCGAGCAGTCGCCCTAGGTCTCCTAGCAGCTGGCGGGTGTCGGGCTTGAGGGCCTGTTCTTCGTAAAGCATCGGAAGCGGTCGACGGGAATTTGGAAGTAAGTGGCGCAGAATCCGAGGGTGCGGGCATCCAGGTAGGGCAGTTTGATGACCTCCGCCTTGATCTGCTGCTTTCCGAGCAGGGCCTTGAGCGCTCTCCAGTCGCGGAGTGTGCCATGCATGAGGACCCTGCCGACAAGGAAGCCGGCATGGGTTGCTGGATCCAGAGATGCCCGGTCGCAATCCCAGAACAGATGATCGGAGAAGCCCTCCACAAGGGGACTATAGCACAGGTCCACGAGCGGCAATGGGAATCGCGGGGGAGCTTCCTGCAATCAGCGTCAATTCGCGTTCATTCGTTGGCAGAAATGCGTGTGCACAGCGGCCCGGTGCTGGAGCTGCTGTCTCACAAGTCCTTGCGCACCACCATGGCGGTGTTGCGTCCGCTGGCGCCGAAGACGCCGCCGCCGGGATGGGTGGAAGCACCGGTCAGATACAGGCCGTCGATCGGGGTGCGGTAGGTGGACAGTTCGGGCAGCGGCCGGAAGGCGAACATCTGGTCGATGCTCATCTCGACGTGCATGACGTTGCCGCGCCGCAGGGCGAGCTTGCGCTCGATCTCCAGCGGGGTCTGGACGTAACGGCCGATCTCCTTGCCGCGCATGTTCGGGGCGTAGCGGCACACCACGTCGTAGATCTTGTCGGCGTATTCCTCGGCGATCTCGTCCCAGCGTGCGGCCCCGCCCTCGGCGAGCTCGTAGGGCTGGTACTGCGACCAGCTGAACAGGACGTGTTTGCCCTCGGGCGCCAGCGAAGGGTCGATCGCGCTGAAGGTCATGGCGAGCACGACGGGATCCTCAGCCGGTCGGCCGGCGGCGAAGTCGAGGTAGGCCTTCTCCAGGTATTCGGTCGACGGACAGAGCAGCTGCAGGCCGTGGTGGCACTCGCCGGAGCCGGTGGCCGGGTCGATGGCCACCCCGGGGTAGTGCGGCAGTTCCTCGACGGCGTGGCGCACCACCATGCCGAAGCCATTGCCGACGTGGACCTTGCTGACGCGTTGCTTGAGCTCCGCCGGGCAGAGCTCGTCATCGAGCAGGTCGAGGAAGGTCTCCTGCACGTGGCAGGCGGCGACCACGGCGCGAGCTGTGTGGGTTTCCGAGGACTCGGTCTCGACCTCGAAGGCGCCTTGCTCTTTGCCGATGCGGGTGACCTTGGCACCGGTGATCACCTCTCCGCCGAGCGCTTCGAGCCGTCTTCGCAAGGCCACGGTGAGTGCGCCGGAGCCACCGCGCGCACGCCAGGCGCCGATCTTGTGGATCATGGCGTTCCAGCCGAACAGGTCGCCGGAGGCGAGCTCGGTGGGTGGCGGCCCGCTTTGGGCGGCCAGCCAGCCCATGGCCGAGCGCATTTCCGGGCTTTCGAAGGTCTCGTCGATGAGCCGTCCGTAGGGCATCATCAGCTGGCGCACTGTCTCCATCGAGGACCAGAGTTTTCTCGACTTCGGGCGCAGCAGGTTGCGCTTGAAGATGGTGCCGAAGAGCTTGCCCGGCGTTGGCGGCTTGAGGAAGACGTCCCAGACTCCTTCGTTGATCTCGGTCCAGTGCTCGACATAGCGGCGGTAGGCCTCCGCGTCCTGGGCTGAGACCGCACGGATGCTCTCGACGGTCTTCTCCACGTCCCGGTAAAAGCAGATGCCGCCCCCCTGGCCGTCGGGCAGCGGGTAGAAGGCCCAGGGGTCCATCTCGATGTAGTCGAGTCCCATCTCCTCGAGGCCGAGTTCCTCGATGATCGGGGTCGACTTGATCATGATGTGGGCGGAGGAGCCGACATCGAAACGGAAACCGGGAATGATCTCCTCGGTGCAGACGGCACCGCCGACGACATCGCGCCGTTCCAGGACGAGGACACGTTTTCCGGATTGGGCGAGGTAGCAGGCGCAGACCAGGCCATTGTGGCCGGCGCCTACGACGAGGATATCGTGATCGGGCATGGTGGATGCGCTCGCACACGCCGGGCGAGCGTGCAAGGAAAGCGGTAGCTGGTCCGGGTGTCGATTGCCGGTAACGCGCTGAGTGATGCGGTCTTCGAGCGGGCACGCGAGCTGTTTAAGACGGCGCAGCGGCCGATCCTCCTGCACTGCGGCTCTGCCAACCGGGTGCTCGACGGCGGTGTCGCGCTGGAAGAGGCGGTGGCCGAAGCGAAGACGGTCGGCCTCAAAGAGTCCGGGCTACGAGCGCCTGACCCGCGACTACATCGGCCGCAGGCAGGCGACCTCCCCGTGACGGATGCCATGGGTGGTTTCTCGGTCCGGCAGGTATCGCCTCGCTTATGCTTCGTTCTCGAGGCGTTGGTCGGTGTCGTGGGCGAACAGGCAGCGCAGGCCGTAGAGAGCGATCAGGATAAAGCAACCCGCGGGCAGCCAGAAGGAGGTGCGCACGCCGTGGCTGGTGATGAGACCACCCTGGAGCTTGGTCAGGACCGCGCCTCCCACGATCGACATGATCAGCAGGGCGGATCCCAGCTTGGCTTCCTCGATCCGGAGTCCATTGAGGGCGATGCCATAGATGGTCGGGAACATCAGCGACATGCAGGCCGAGATGAGGACGAGCGAGATGAGGCCCGCCTGACCTTCAAGATAAATGGCACCGACGGTGAAACCAAATCCTCCAACTGCGAAGATGAACAGCATGAGGCTGGGGCGCAGATAGCGCATCAAAAACGTGCAGACGAACCTGCTGCTCAGGAAAATCCCCATGGCGGCGATGTTGTAGTTCTGGGCCTGCGCGAGGCTGAGACCCACCTGCTCCATCCCGTAATGAATGATGAAGGTCCAGCACATGATCTGGGCGCCGACATAAAAGAGCTGCGCGAGCACGCCCTCGACGAACCGGGCGCGCTTGAGCAGCTTGCCGGCAATCTCGAAGAATGGGGCATCCGCCCTCCCTTCACTGAAGGTTGGCATCTTGGAGGCAGCGAAGATCAGGAAAAAGATGGTCACGATCACGGCGATGACCATGTAAGGTCCGCGGACGTTGCCGAGGTCGGTCTGCTGGAGCGCATTGAACTGTTCCGGTTCATGCGCACGCATGGCCTTGAGGACATTGGGCACGGCACCGTCGAGAGCACCCGAAACGGTTTCGAAATCCGGAACCCCGTCGGTGTAGACGGCGACTGAAGAACCGTCTCGGAGAGTGACCTTTTCGCCGTCTTTATCAAGGGTGGCACCTTCCGGGAGTTCCTCGAGGTTGGTGATGAGGTGCTTGATCTGAGCAGGGTTCTGCTCCGAGATCTCCTGCCGCACCTTGGTGACTTCCAGGTTTGGAGCAAGAATGAGGGAGGCGACTGCCATGCCGGTGAGCGATCCGATCGGGTTGAAAGACTGGGCGAGGTTGAGCCGCTGGGTGGCAGTCTCCGGTGGCCCCATGGCGAGAATGTAGGGATTGCAGGCAGTCTCGAGAAAGGCGAGGCCGTAGGTGATGACGTAGGAGGCCAGGCAGAAGAGAGCGAACTGGGCGGTCAGGCTGGCTGGAATGGTGATCAGGGCGCCGCCTGCATACAGGGCGAGGCCGAGCATGATTGCCGACTTGTAGGAAAACTTTCGGATAAAGAGGACCGCCGGTATGGCCATGCAGAAGTAGCCGGTATAAAAGGCAAACTGCAGCCAGGAAGCTTGCGATGTGGTGATGATGAAGACCTGCTCGAAGACCTTGACCAGCGGATTGGTGAAGTCGTTGGCAAAGCCCCACAGCGAGAAGCAACAGGTGGTCAGGATAAACGAGAGAATGAACTGCCGGGGAACGACCGGAATGTGGCTTTTGGAATCGGTAGTGGTGCTCATGGAAAGAGAAGAAGGGTTTTGGTAGCCTGTAGGAGTATCTGGTTTCGCTGATTATTGCAAGTTTTCCATGATACGAAAACGAATCGTGCAAAAGCTGCTCGG
>JBDQJG010000158.1:0-6606 GCA_040263955.1 Verrucomicrobiales bacterium | reverse complement strand
TACGACACTGCAAGAACCGCTTCCGAGAATCCTCTCGCCTGCGGATCAGCTGTCGAGCCCCTGGGCCTTCTTCAAGCGGCGAATGTCTTTCGCCATCGCGCCCAGTCGATCAATCAGCACGTATCCTTTCAGGGCTTTTATAACCGGGCGTGCGGGAAAACCCGCATAAACACGACCCTCCTCGATATCACCAATGACCCCCCCGCGTGCCATCACGACCACATCATCACCAATATTGAGATGATCAGCGGCGCCTGCCTGCCCGCCGAACACAACACGCTCACCTATTTTCGTACTGCCGGCGATACCATTGTGCGACGCCAGTAGACAATTGCGCCCCAGTTCGACATTGTGAGCGATCTGGCAGAGATTATCGATCTTGGTTCCCGATCCAATGATGGTATTGCCCAGTGCAGCACGATCGATGCAACTCGAGGAACCAATCTCCACATCGTCGCCGATGATCACACTGCCGAGTGATTCGATACGCTCGATCTCATGGTTGCGACTTTTCACCTTGCCGCGGTCGCCACCACGCACGGCCTCGACACTGCCACGCTCCGGCGTGACGAAACTGAAACCATCGCTGCCGATCACGCAGTTCTGATTAAAGATGCAGCGACTGCCGATGCGGATGCCATCGGCAACTCGCACGCCACTGCGGAACATACAGTCATCACCAACCACACTCCCCTCACCAATCGTCACACTGTCGGTCAACCAACAACCTTCTCCGAGCACCGCACCCGAGCGCACAACGCATTGCGGACCGACCACAGCCGTGGCCGCCACCTGCGCTCCCTCCTCCACGAAAGCAGTGGGATGAATGCCCGGTTCCGGTCTCCGCTGGCGTGGAAAAAGTCGCGAGATAGCGCCCAGCGCATGCCGTGGTCTGGCAACATGAATACATGCATCGAGACTTCCCAGCACCTCCTGATGCGACTCGAAAAGATCACTGCCGACCACCGCACAACGAATGATTCCGCGCTCGAGAAGCTGCAATGCTCCGGCGGACATAAGCAGACAGATCTGCTCCGGAGATTTGACTTCAGCCGGATGCACGAGGGCCGAAACTCGATGTTCGCCTGAGCCAACCAATTGCGCGCCCGAGATGCGTGCGGCCAACTCGGCCATCGTCAGGCTGGAACAAGCCGTATTCGTAGTTTCCATGCTGCCTGCCTACGCCAACGGACGGCTGGTGTAAACCGGTGATTGTCAGTCTTCAGGCACCCTGCCCTCAACCCATCGCTTTCTCGAGCAATGTGTTGAGCCGACTCACCATGTCCTTGCTATCCTCGAGAAGCCCGGCGGAAAGCAGTGCATTGTCGTAGAGTTGATCAGCTACCAAGCCGGCAAGTTCCTCGTCGTGGGAACAGGTTTGCGCCAACTTCCTGACCAGGGCATGGCGTGGATTCAATTCCAGCTCCACCGGATCAGGACCGGGCATTTCCTGGTTCATGGCCCGCATCATCTGGCGCATCTGCGGACTCATGGCCCCTTCGGACTGGAGTGCAGCCACCGGGCTGTCGACCAACCGCTTGGAGATACGCACCTCCTTGACACGCTCTCCCAATGACTTTTTCAGGAAATCAACCAGTCGAGTACTGTCCTTCTCGGCGAGGGGTTCACCCTCGGGCTCAACGTCGGCCTCGTATTTGTCGAAATCGATATCAGCCCGATCCACCGCCACAAGCTTTTTGCCCTGCAACTCAGGCAGCGATCCCATCACGTACTCGTCTATCGGCTCATACATGAAAAGCACCTCGAGCCCGCGCGCCTTGAACGTTTCGAGGTACGGGCCAGCCTCGATCGCAGCCCGGTTCGGCGCGATCTGATAAAAAATCTCCTCCTGCCCGTCCTTGGCCCGCTCGATGTATGTCTCCATTCCGATGATTTCCCCCTCACCGGTCAAAGACGACTCATACCGCAGCAGCTTACCAAGCTGTTCACGATAAGCAAAA
The DNA here is from genome assembly GCA_040263955.1 of Verrucomicrobiales bacterium. Classification (GTDB taxonomy): domain Bacteria; phylum Verrucomicrobiota; class Verrucomicrobiia; order Verrucomicrobiales; family DEV007; genus CALSSN01. The sequence goes on along the minus strand of JBDQJG010000158.1, from coordinate 4,645 downwards.
TCAACAGCCACCCCTTCCTTGAGGAACCGGCTGAAGCGTTCGTAGAACTCCTTGTAACCATCAGGATCATCGGTTGCCTGCTTATCGAGAAATTTCAGGAAACGCTTGGTGATGACCTCCCCAAGCTTGCGGACAAGGGAACTGTCCTGCATCGCCTCCCTACTGATATTCAGTGGCAGGTCCTCGGAATCGATCACTCCCTTGATGAAGCGCAACCACTTCGGCAACAGCCCCTCTGGTTTATCATCGATCAGGATCTTGCGGCAATAAAGAGCCACCCCCGGATCGATCTCTCCCATACCCGGAAACTCCGGATTTTCGTTCGGCACGAAGAGCAGCGCATTGATCGCCAACGGCGCGTCGGCGCTGAAATGCAGGCGGTAGCGAGGTTCATCGAATGCCTTGCCCTGGAACTTGTAGAATTCGGCATACTCCTCATCGGAAATCTCACTTTTGGATTTGAGCCAGAGTGCCTCGACCTTGTTGACGCGCTCCTCATTGAGAAAAATCGGGAACGGCACGAATGCGGAATACGTTTCCAATATCGTCTTGATCCGATACTCCTTGGCAAACTCCTCGCAGTCTTCTTTCAGCTTGAGCACGATGCGAGACCCCCGGCTGCCCTCCTCCGGATCGGACTCGATTTCGTAACCTGACTTACCATCAGACTTCCAGACCAACTGCTCCGTGCCCTGTTTCCAACTATGCGTGTGGACCTCGACCTCGTCGGCCACCATGAACGCCGAATAGAATCCGACACCGAACTGGCCGATGACATTGGAGTTTTTCTGATCTCCCTCGGCCATGGCCTTCAAGAAGGCCTTGGAACCCGAGTGGGCGATGGTGCCGAGGTTCTCCACAAGCTCCTCGTGATCCATCCCGATACCTCGGTCCTCGATCGTCAAGGTCTTCGCTTCCTCGTCCGTCGTGATCCTGATCTCCAGTTCCGCTTTCGGATCATGGATGTTTTTCTCGGTATGCTGCAGATGACGCAGCTTTTCGAGGGCATCGGATGCATTCGAAACCAGCTCCCTTACAAAGATATCCTTGTCGGTGTAGAGCGAATTGATAACGATATCGAGGACCTGCTGGACCTCGGCCTGAAAAGTGTGCTTGGCTTTCTCTGACATGAAAAGTCGGTATTGGTTATCGTTGGGTGGCGCGCAGGATAATGAACTTCCCAGACTTGTCAAAATGCCATCTGCACGTCTCCCGCACCCTGCCGGTCTCTTTTAACCGGCTTCGGGTAAAGCTACATGGCAGTGACAGACAAGGACATGCTTTGCCTGCCCGACAAAGCTTCCCGGAAATCAGCGCTCATGTCAGGGTGATCACCCTCTCGACAACAACCACGGGAATGCCCTCCTCGATAGGATAAAAATGTTTGCCCGTCTCATCGACCAAACCCCGGTCGCATGCTCCATCAGCCCCGCCAAGCACCCGCGCCCGGCTGCATTCAACCAGGCTCGCCTCCCGCAGCCTCCCCCTGGTGAGTGGACACCGGAGTAATTCATGGAATTGCGCATGCCGCTGCCCATCCGATTCATTCATGACGATACTTTCTGCCCGACATTCTGCCGGATTCCTAATACGCTCTCATGGTTGGTTCGATACACTCTCTCCACAAGTCGATGCCGCCGAGCATATTTTCCGCGCCATTCCTCCCGGCTGCAGCCAGTATCTCCACTGCCCGCGCACTGCGCACCCCGCTCTTGCAATAAACCAGCAGGCGACCGCCACTGGCAATCTCACCCATGCGCTCGGCCAGCTCTCCCAAGGGAATGTGTTGCGCACCCTCTATCCGGCAAATAGCCACCTCGAAATGTTCCCTGACATCCAGCAACGTGATCCGGCCCTCCCGCATCTGCGGCAGCATCTCGTTGACTTCATGCACCGACACCTCTCCCGTGATGCCGGTGGATCCCGGCGCAGACGAAGCGAGCCCGCAAAACCCATCATAGTCGATCAGTTCATGAATCGATGGATCATCCCCGCATAAGGGGCAGCGGGGATCTCTCTTCAAACGAAATTCCTTGAAGCGAACGCGCAAGGCATCGAAATGCAACAGGCGTCCAACCAACGGTTCCCCCACGTCGAGCAACAGTTTGACCGCCTCCGTCGCCTGCAGAGTCCCAACCATGGCGGGCAGCAATCCAAGCACCCCACCCTCGGCGCAACTGGGAACCAGTCCCGGTTCCGGCGGTTGAGGAAAAAGACAGCGGTAGCACGGGCCGTTACGATGCGGAGCGAAAACCGAACATTGCCCTTCGAAGCGGAAAATCGATCCGTAGACATTGGGCACCGCGAGGAACTTCGCGACGTCGTTACTCAAATAGCGGGTCGCGAAATTGTCGGTTCCATCAATGATCAGGTCATAACCGCGTGCGATAGTCAGTGCGTTGTCCTTATGGAACCGCTCAGCGTAGCCAACGGTCTCGACGCCGGGATCAAGCCCCCTGAGGCGTTCCCGGGCCACCTCCACTTTCAGCCGGCCGACATCACCCGTTGTATACAACACCTGCCGTTGCAGGTTGGACAGTTCGATCCTGTCAGGATCAACCAGGCCGATTCTCCCCACACCCGAGGCCGCGAGATACGTAGCCACCGGACACCCGAGGCCACCAAGTCCGATCACCAGCACGGACGCCTGTCGCAAGCGCACCTGACCCGCCTCCCCGACCTCGGGAAGTGTCAGATGACGGGCATAGCGCTGGGACTCTTCGGGACTGAGCATGGCAAAAAACAGGACCGACTATCGACCTGCCGCAACTAACCGCAACCAAACCAGCCAACAAGGAGCGATTGCAACAACGGACTGCTCTTGACCCCTACTCGATAAGGGTGGAATCTCCGCGGCAGGCATGCCCGGACCAATCCTCAATCCGCCCACTCGATTCAGCCTCTCCTTGCTCGCTGCTGGAGCGTTCGGTCTCGCGTTCTCGGCCTGCTCGTCGGTCTCGTCGATCAACCCGGGATCCGTACGCATCAAGAGCTCTACGCGCACACCGGCACACAGCATGTCGAAGGAAGAGTATCCCTTTGATGCAAGCGGCAACTACATTACCGAATGGGCCGCCGCCGGTGAACGCAAATACGGCCGACCTGCTTATGTCAAGGCAGCTGCCCGCGGCGGCCACTCCCACTCCAAGAGCAGCAGCTCCTCCTCCAAAACTCACACCGTGAAATCTGGCGACACACTCTGGGGTATCGGTCGCAAGTATGGCAAATCGGTCTCCTCGATCAAGAGTATTAACAACCTGAAATCAGATTCTATCCGTATCGGCCAACGCTTGCGGATCCCCTGAGACAGCCCGCGGCTGCATGCGAACGCATTGCACCTGGACGCAACGTGCAGCAATCCTGCCATCACAGCGACGCCCGCCAGAGCTCGCTGACAACGAAGCCTTCCCAGGCAACGGACTTTCTGCATGCATGCCGCGCGAAACCCGCACACCGCAATGCCTTGGCGTAGTCGGGAAGCACGCGGGCACGAAGGCCGGTCGTTACCCGGAAGAACAGATACATGATCGCAAGCAAGACCCGCCTGCTTGATCCATCCCCGCCGCATCCCGCAGGCACAGAGAATTCAGAAACTACCCAGTTCCCGCCCGGACGCAGCAACGAAGCTATCCGCGTCACCAGTTCCTCAAGGTTCCGATCCGTAAAACAGTCGAGAAAAAAGTGCGTGACTACCGCATCGAAACGTTGATCCCGTCGGCCAACTTTCCCGACCAGCCATTCCTCGGCAGCCGCATGCACAAACTCCACTTGTCGACACTTGTCGGCAGCAAGTCTGCGACGGGCCACCGCCAGCATTGCCCTGCTCGAATCCAGCGAAACAAACCGCACTTCTGGTCTCGCATCCACAGCCCGCTTGAGGTAACGCCCGTCTCCATCTCCGAGGAGAAGCACCCGCCCCGCGCGTGGAAGCGCCTCCAGGAAAGCGTGACGTGCCTCCTCCAAGGCCCGGTCGAAGACCGCATACTCCAGAGCCCGGTAGAGTCGTGCCAAGCAGTCGAAATTGACTTGCGTCTTTGAAGCCTCGACCATTTTGCCGCCAGACTGAGCACCACCACGATCGTGCACTCTCACCACTGCCCGCGCTAACGCTCAGCGTGCGAAACTGCACCGATTCCCTGCAACCACAAGGCGCACGCTGCAGGCCAAGCCGCAGCCCGGGAACCGGGCCTGCCCAGCCCGTAACCGTGCCCTCCGTCCGGGTAGATATGCAGCTCGGCCGCCACCTCTGCCTTCAGCAGAGCGCTGTACAAAGCCACACTGCTGGGTGCAAAGACATCATTATGGGACACAGCGATAAAGGTTGGCGGCGTTTTCGCGTCAACCCATGTCGATGCGTCCACCGCCAACGACTTCGACTCCTGCATGTATGCGGGATAGATTGTGACAAGGAAGTCCGGACGGGCGGAGAGCTCATCCGCCTGGTCAATCTTTTCGTAGGTCATCTCCACACCACTCGCGCCGGTAAACACGGCGAGATTTCCACCTGCCGAGAAACCCAGCATGCCTGTCTTTTCCGGATCAATGCCAAGTTCCTCCGCTTTGTGCCGAAGCAGGCGGATGGCACGCTGCGCATCCATCAGTGGCTGCAGATGCGGCTTGTCAGGATTCCGGCGCGGAACCCGAT
>JBDQJG010000157.1:0-6690 GCA_040263955.1 Verrucomicrobiales bacterium | reverse complement strand
GATCAATCGCTCCGCCACCGGCGGCGTCCTGGCCAGAAGAGGCCTGGATAAAATCGGGCGGCACGCGAAAGGTCCGCGTGACAAGCCCCTCTGCAACCGCGTTCAGAGGCACAAGCCTTACCGCGTAACGCTCACTGACCACCCGCATTCCCGCCTGATCGGCAAGATAACGCAGCACCTCTCCCAACGGCAGCCCACCGGCCTCCAGAGTGACTTTTGCCGTGCTGAAATCCGGTCCGCCTGCCACAACGATACTCACTCCCTTGCGATCGGAGTCGGTGGTGGTCACATCGAAGCGCTTACTCTGCAGGATCAGGAATTCCACCGCCTCGGCAAGCGACACGTCGATAAACTGCACTTTCGGCAGAATGATGTTCGCAAGCTTCCCGGAGACACTCATACCGCGGCCACCTGGCGCACTCTTGCTGGCACCGAAAAGCCCCGCCAAATTGCCCGATGGGTCCGGCAGTGCAGACTCCCATGCCGCATCGACCTCTCGCAACGCACGTGCCCTGGTCTGTTCCCGCGCATCCTGCAGATAGCGGTTCTTCAACTCCAATACCCGCATCATGCCCCTGCGCGCCGCAGAATTGTAGCGATCAATACGCAGAATCCGCTGGTAGGACTCGGCTGCCAGGTCGAACTGCCCGGTATCTGTCAGGTCCTTGGCCAGCAGCAAAAGCGACTGCACTTCGCCAACTTCGCGCACGTGTTGCGGCGTTTTCGCCGGATTAACAACTTCCGGATCCGCCAGGTCTGCAAGCAACTTCGCAGCCGGTTGGTAATCCGGATTCATTGCCGGGTCGATAACTGCCTCGAGCAGCTGCGCAGCTTCCTCGATATCTCCCTCCTTGAAGAGTTCCTCAGCTCTTCTGACAGAGACGATAGAAAATCGGTCGATCGCCGTTTGCCTCAACTCGTGGGTCACCGGTGCCACCGGAAGCATCAACGCGGCATCCGAGTAACTGGCGATTGCACCGTCCAGGCTCCCCTCGGCAGCCAGCAGGTCACCCTCGCCAATCAGAGCAGTCGCATCCTTGACCAGAGCAGCGCGGCGACCGAGCTCATTTTCTGCCACGGCCCTGACACCACCGGCGACCTGCGAAGAACTGCCTGCCCGATCAGGTTCCTCGGCATTCGATTTCCCCGGCAATCGTGCAGGAAAACCACCCAAAGACACGACTGCCACCGCGGCAATCCACCACGAGACAGGACTTCGCGCACTAGGGCGCGCATGCTGCAAATCCATGCTTTGTCTGAAAAATCGCTGCATCAAAAAACGACGTCGATGCTGCAGGGTATCCGATGAGAGGCCACTTGTAATGTCGAAATTCCCGCTCACCGGACACACTTACCCACCTTGTCGAGGAGCCACAATCAAGCCGAATGCTCACGCCGAAGGCATCGGATTCGCTATTGGAACGGCAGCCGGCAGGGCGCTTTTTCAAGATCCGAGCAGCGACTGGTACAACTCGAAGGTGCGCCTGCCGATTGCCTCCCAGCTGAACACCTCGACCGCGCGCTGTCGCCCGGCAGCGGCCATCCCGGCGCACAGCTGCGGATCCGCCATCAGCTGGTTGATGCGGGCTGCCAGGTCCCGGCTGAACTGCTCCGGGTCAAGTGCCTCGAACGGGCTCTCCGACTGCTGCTCGAGCGGCACCAGGAAACCGGTCTCCCCGTCGACCACCACCTCTACCATGCCACCGACCGCGGAACAGACGACTGCGGTCTCGCAGGCCATCGCCTCAAGGTTGATGATCCCGAAAGGTTCGTAAATGGAAGGACAGCAGAACACATCGGCCCCGGAATACAGGGCGATCTTGGTTGTATCATCAAGCATCTCGCGAATCCAGATCACTCCGTCGCGGTGCCGGGAATTGGCCCTCACCGCGGCCTCCATTTCGGCGCTGATCTCCGGGGTGTCGGGAGCGCCGGCGCAGAGCACCACCTGGTAGGACGGATCCATGTGGCGGATGGCATTGGCCAGGTGTACAATGCCTTTCTGACGCGTGATCCGGCCGACAAACAACACGTAGGGACGCTCCGGATCGACCCCAAGTCGCCGCAGGGTATCCGGATTTTCCCGTTTGCAGTACTCGGAAGGGTCGATGCCATTGTAAATGACCGGAACCTTATCCGGATCGACATCGAAATGCGCCAGAATATCCGCCTTGGTCCCCTCGGAAACGGCCACCACGGCGTCGGCCATCTCGATGGCGGTCTTCTCGATCCACAATGAAAAATCGTATCCACCACCAAGTTGCTCGCGCTTCCACGGCCGCAAGGGCTCCAACGAGTGCACGGTAAGCACCATGGGGATGCCATAATTGAGCTTCGCGGCGATGCCGCCGAAATGCGTGTACCAAGTGTGCAGGTGCACGAGATCAGCGTCGATATCAGAGGTATTGAACTGCAGCCCCCGATCGAGGGCCCCGAAGACCGACTGCAGTGCAGCGGGTGCCGTCCATCCTGCCTGGTCCAAGCCGAACCCCTTGACTCGGACGCCGTGCCCGGTCACGCCATCCTGGTCCCCGAAACAACGCACCTCGACATCACAGAGTTTCGCCAGTTCCCGAGAAAGATAGTCGACGTGGACCCCCGCTCCACCATAGACATAAGGTGGAAATTCGTTGCTGAACAAAATCGTCTTCACCGCCGGCACGGGAGCGAATTTCCATCCATTGGCAAGAGGGAATCTCAGCCCGATTGCACTATTTCGACCGTTTCCTTGAAGTACGACGCTTGCGCGCGATCATCGCCTCGATGTTCTCGATCATGGCGCCGGCCACATCGATCCCGGTGGCGCTTTCGATCCCCTCCAGACCGGGAGAAGAGTTCACCTCGAGAATCTGGGATCCGGATCCCGCACGGATGATATCCACACCGGCCACATCGAGACCCAGTTCACGAGCGGCCTTGATCGCGATACGGCGTTCGACCGCCGAGGTCTTGACGATATCCACCGAGGCCCCGAGATGCACGTTGGCACGGAATTCTCCGGGAGGTGCAGTGCGACGCATCGCGGCAACGACCTTCCCGCCGATCACGAACAGGCGCAAATCGCTGCCATTGGCATACTTGACGAACTCCTGCACGAGGATATTCGCCTTCAGGCTCTTGAAGGCATTGACCACCGACTCGGCCGCCTGCTTCGTCTCGGCCAGCACCACCCCCTTGCCTTGTGTTCCTTCGAGCAGTTTGACCACCACGGGTGCGCCGCCGACACTCTCGATGACGTCCTCGGTATCCAGCGGCGAATTGGCGAAGCCGGTCTGCGGAATGGGGAGCCCCTTGGCAACGAGCAGTTGCAGGGAGAGCAGCTTGTCACGCGCACTGGCAATCGCCTTGGCGGAATTCTGCACCGGTTTGCCCAGGGACTGGAACTGCCGGATGACGGCGCACCCATAAAACGTCAGGCTTGGCCGAATACGGGGAATGACCGCATCAATATCTTCCAGGCTGTCACCATAGCGATTGTACAGCTTGGGATTACCCTTTTCGATCACCATGTGGCAATTCTGCACATTGACAAAAACCATCTCGTGACCCGCCTGCTTGCCGGCCTCCATCAACCGACGATTCGAATACAGCTCGGGATTACTCGCCAGCAGGGCGATCTTGAGGCCCGTCCGATCCGGCACTTCCTCTTGATACAAGCTGCGCGGGTTGACAAATCCCTCCGCACCCAGCGCCAGTTCCTGTCCCGGGTTGATGAGCAGTCGCCCTTCCATCGCCTCCCTGCCCAGCAACATCCGATAGCCCATCGCATCGCGATTGGTCAGCGTGATCTCGATGTCCCACGACATGTCACCCAATTGCACCGGTGTCTCGATGACATGGCGGCGCTCGGAAATGCCACTGGAACTCTTCACCGTGCGGCGTCCCTTGACCTTGGCAGAACAGGTCACCACGGTCTTCATGTCATCCTGCAGGGGATGCACATCGAAGGTGACCCAAGTCACGCCCTGGCGCTTTGAGGTGCGAATATTGAAGGCATGCAGAGCGCTCGTCTTCGCGCCGGAATCCACCCTCGCTTTCAATGCCGGCAGTTTGAGCAGGGGCAACGCGCACCACTCCTCACTGCCGACAATATGCAGTTGCTGGTTTGCTTCGGGTTGAGACGGCTTCTTTTTGTCCATGGTGATCGATGTGATGGGAAATCAATTCAAAGGTTCGCTGCGTGCAAATGCGGACATTGGATCCTGCTGCAGGAAAAGCATCATACCGGATATTGCCAATCAAAATTCAATACTGTCCCCGAGCGCGGGAACGATGACCTCGCTGGCAGAGAAACTGTCGGCCAGTGCCCGTTGCAACTGCTCCGAACGGGAGCGCTCGCCGTGGACGAGAAAAACCTTCTCCCTGCGCCCCCCCATGGCGCTGAAATACTCCAGCAACTCGCTATGATCGGCGTGGCCGGAGAACCCATCCATGATTTCCACGGTCGCCCGCACCTGGTGAGGCTGACCGAAAATTTTCACCTCCTGCCATCCTTCGCGAATCTTCCATCCGAGTGTCTGCTCGGCGCAGTAACCAACGAAAAGAATCGTGTTGTCCGGATCACCGATGTTGTTTTTCAGGTGATGCAGAATGCGACCGGACTCGCACATTCCCGAGGCCGAAATAATGATGCATGACTGATCACTCTCATTGAGGGCCTTCGAGCCACTGACATTTCGAATCAGCGTCAAGCCATCGAACCCAAACGGGTTCTGCTTCTCGAACAAGGCACCGTAGACTTCCTCATTGAAGCATTCCGGGTGCAGTCGAAAAATCTCCGTGGCGTTCACCGCCAGCGGACTGTCCACATAGATCGGCACCTGCTTGATTTTGCCCGACTCGCGCAACTTGTGGAGCACGAAAAGCAGTTGCTGGGTGCGCTCGACCGCGAATGAGGGAATGATTACTTTGCCTTTACGTTCGAGGGCACCCCGCAGGATCGCGCCGATGTGTTCATCGGCAAAGGTATCCTGCTCGTGCTCGCGTCCCCCGTAGGTGCTCTCCATGATCAGGTAATCGACCCCCTCGACTGCCTCAGGATCGCGCAGTAACGCATTGCCGCAGCGACCAACATCTCCCGAGAACAACAGGCGGCAGCTGCGGTCACTCTCGAACTCGTGGATATCGAGCACCACCTGGGCCGAACCGAGGATGTGGCCGGCATCGACGAAAGTAACCGTCACCCCATCAGTGACCGGTATCGGACGCCCGTAGCCGATATTCACAAACTGGCGCAGACAGCGCTCTGCATCCTGCTGGCTGTAGAGTGGCTCGATCGGCGACTCCCCACTGCGCTTGCGCTTTCGATTGAGGTAATCGCAGTCGCTTGCCTGGATTTTGGCACTGTCCACAAGCATGATACTGCACAGGTCACGTGTGGCGAAAGTCGTATAGATGTTGCCGGCAAATCCCTGGCGCACGAGGTTGGGCAGGTTGCCACTGTGATCGATGTGCGCGTGCGAGAGTACCACGCAATCGACCTCCGAAGGCTTGAAGCGAAAATGCTGATTGCGTTCGTGCGCGTCACTGCGTCGCCCCTGGTAGAGGCCGCAATCGAGCAGGATCCTGCGGCCATTGACTTCGAGGAGATGCTGCGAGCCGGTGGTGGTGCCGGCCGCTCCACAGAAAGTGAGTTTCATTGGCTGCAGATTCTCGTTTCCTCTTCTAAACTATCAAGCGCAACTTGATCTGCCGGACTGCGGCCAACCAATATCGCTGCCGGTGCGAAGATTGCCCTGATTCCATGTAGAAAACGAGTAAGTTTCTCGAGCAGCTGGCAGGCACATTGCGCCGGCAGCGTGCTAACCTCACCCGTCTTCCTCTCCCATGAACCGGACACTGCTCATCTTCTTGCTTCTCGGCGTCCTGCTTGGAACCACGCCTGCGCTGCGCTGTGAAGAGACCGTGCGAGCCAACTTGGTCAGTGCACAGGACGGGTTGGCACCCGGCACAACAGCCACCTTCGCCCTCAAACTGGAAATTGCCGAGCACTGGCATACCTATTGGAGCAATCCGGGCGAGACAGGTTTCCCCACTACGCTGGCATGGCAACTCCCCGAGGGCTTCTCGGCGGGCCCTTTGCTTTTCCCGGTGCCAACATCGTTCACCACCGCCGAAATCCTCGGTTTCGGCTACGAGGGCACGGTTTATCACTTGGTGAGCATCCGGGTTCCCTCGTCCGTACCAATCGGATCGAGCGTCACCCTCCGAGCCACCGCACAGTGGCTGGCCTGCGACCCGCAGAGTTGCATACCGGGCGATGCCTCCCTGGAAATCACACTGCCCGTAAAAGCTGCCGGAAAGATCACCGCCACCACGGATGCACCGGCCATTACTGCAACGAGAATACCGGTTGCATTACCCGGCAGCGTACTTGCCGTGACCGAAGCCGGATCTGAGCTGCTGATAACCGTTCCCGTAGCGCTCGATCCCGAGGGATTGGTGGTGTTTGCGGAAACTCCCGGTGTGATCGACATGACCAAGGCCCCGGGAATCACGGTCGACGGGTCGTCCACCACGCTGACTCTTGCCAAAAAACACGCCTCCGATCCCGTGCCACCGGAGCTGACCCTGGTGCTCGCGCCCAGGGATGCGCCCGCCATCCGCATCGGCACCGGGGGAGTCGCCACCAACTCATCACTCTCGGTCACCGACACTCCGGGCACGGAGTCAATGTCCGCAGACCATATC
>JBDQJG010000156.1:0-6799 GCA_040263955.1 Verrucomicrobiales bacterium | reverse complement strand
GGTTGGTTTGGGTGATACTGAGCGCAGTATTGGAGATGACCTCGAGCGGGACTTCACTTACCTGGAAGTCGGCACGTTCAGCGTTGCGGTTCCCAACGGCACGTATGAGGTGACAGTGATTCTTGGAGATACGCAGGGTTCCTCGAGTGGTAAGGACCAAATGGGAGTCTTCCTGGAAGGTGCGCAAGTTGACACGGTCAGCACTGTGCAGGGTCAGGTGGTGAGCAATGCCTATCAAGTTACGGTCAGCGACGGTGTGCTGGATGTGCTGCTGGACGACCTGGGTGGAGCCAATCCCTTCCTGGCCATTCAGGGACTGGAGGTAGGATTAGCTCCCCCCGCCGTCCTCCTCACCCAAACCGACTCCGACACCAGTGTCACGGAGGGTGGCAATACCGACACCTACGACATTGCGCTCAGCGACATGCCGACTGGCGACGTCGAGGTCACGGTAACAGCAGATGCGGAGACGGAAGTCAGCTTGGACGGGACAAACTTCTCCTCTTCGGTGGCATTGACCTTCACCAATGCGAACGGCACCACACCGCAGACGGTGACGGTGCGGGCGGTGGATGATGCGGACGGTGAAGGCAGCCACTCGAGCACGATCAGCCATGCGATCACCAGTAGTGCCGATACGGTGAACTACCCGACGAGTCTCGGGATTGCGGATCTCACGGTGACAGTGATCGATGATGACATCTTCAATGTGATCTTCGTCGTCAATTACACCGACGGCGCCAGCGAGGGCTTCAATGACCCGACGCTCGGCCAGACGCGACGCGCCGCCCTCGAGTATGCCCTTGATATCCTCGAGGGACAGCTCAGTGCGTCCTACGCGGGTGAGACGATCACCGTGGATGCAGCGATGGATCCGATGGGTGGAGGAGTGCTCGGTGGGGCATCGCCACTGTCGATCTGGGATGTCTCAGGCTACGCAACCGGGGCGGCCTTGGCCAACCACCTTGTCGGTTATGATCTTGATACCAATGATGCGGAAATCGGCATCGCGCTCAATTCAAGCTTCGCGGACTGGTATTACGGAACCGATGGCAATACGCCGGGCAGTTCCTGGGATTTTGTGACCACTGTCGTCCACGAGGTCGGCCATGGTCTCAACTTCTATGATGGCCTGAGCACGAATGGCAGCTTCTATTACGGAGTTCCGGGCATCTTTGACAAGTTCCTCGAGCGGGGTAATGGCACCGATGTGGTGGGTGAGATGGACAATTCGCAACGCGCTTCCGCCATCGTCAGTGACGATCTCTATTGGAATGGCACGAACGCGACCACTGCCAATAGCGGCTCACGGGTAAAAATGTATGCGCCCAACCCGGTTGAGCTCGGCAGCAGCATCAGCCATGTCGATCAGGACACCTATGGCAACACGGCCGTCATGTCGCCCGCTCTCTATAACGGCGTCGCCAAGCACCTGTTTGCCGATTTCGAAATGGGTATGATGAAGGACATGGGCTGGCACAGTATTGCTGATGGAGGCAACCCGGTACCGGTCGCTGGTGGCGGGACCCAGTTGGCATCCACTGTGGAAACCAGTTCCCAGGTATTCAGCGTGGCCGTGTCTGCCGGAGACCGAAGAGTTGAGCAGGAGGCGAAACTGTCATTCCAAGTAGACGAAAAGCTTCCTGGCCGAGCTTCTGACGCACAGGGCCAGGGCCTGATCAAGGCCAAGGATGTGCGCCAGTCTGTCAAGACCAGCGATGCGGATGCTCAGCCTGCCTTCCGTGCCGAGCCGCCTGTACAGACCGCCATGTTCCGTTCAGTAGCCCTGGCAACTCCGATGACCTCGCTGGCCTCAATTGCCGGACCGGATGAGGCCAGGCTGGCTGCCTTGGAGCTTGCCGAGGCGAACACCTTCCGGGTGCTGGATGCCGGTGTGCTGGAGGCCCGGGAGTCCGGCTTCTCGTTTGCGACTGTGTCGCTGATGCCCTCGCACAACGGCTTCGTTGGCCAGGATACGGCCGGTCTCGTGCACTTAGCGGCCGAGGCTGCCGGGTTCTCGCTGTTGCACGGCGATGCCGCGGATCTTGAGCAACCTGATTCAGTGAGGATCGGTGAGCCTGCTGGTGAGCTTGTGAATACGCAAGAAGCCACGGTCCCGCTGCTGGCGTTGCCGAGTTTCCCCGTGGTTGAGCTTACCGATGCCACGGAGCGGGTCCTCGTGGATCGCGAGTCGAGAGACGTGAACCTCTCGGCACTGCTTGCCTTCGGTATCCTTGTGGACCTCGGTGGTAGGAGCTCCTTCCTGGGACGGGAAGGGAATGGAGATGAGGCAAATGAAAATAATTCCCGGGCGTTCTTGTAAGAACTCAGCTCAGGCGAGCAGGGGGCCTGGCGGGTTAAGTCCAAAGACAGGCTGGTGGCTTTTGCGACATGGTCTCTGATGCTTGCGGGGGACTCACTGCCGGCAGACAGTGAATTGGGGATGGAAAAGTTGTCCGGGGGTTGTTAAGCTCCGCATTCGGAACGGTCATGAAGCTCAATCACCTTGCCCTCGCCCTTACTGTCGTGCTGTTTGCGCTCACGGGTTATCTTTTTTATGTGGGGCAGCTGGATCGCAAGCGCTTCGCCAGCATCGAGGGGCGTGTCGAGGAGGGTGAGCGGCGGCAGAGTGCCATCGGCGGGCGGGTGGAGAATGTAGAGCGGGCAGTGGGTATCGATCCATCCGAGGCAGCTGCAGAACAGATCGAGAGGGAGTTGCTGCTGGCCGAGAGAGATATCATCGACAGTCGCATTGGGCAGCTTGAAGGGGAGTCGATTGCTTCTTTGGATGCGGATAGTGCAGGCGGTTCGGTCGGAAGCGGTGTCGCCGGTGGCGAGGATGATTCTCTGCCTCCACTCGGGAGTGGTTCCAGTGCAGTTGATGCGGATCGCAGCGTCGGTTTGGAGCCGCCGCCGCTGAACCTGCTTCCGCAAGGGACTCTCCCGGGGGGTGAGGGGTTGTTATCTGCTTCGTCCTCTTTTTCATCAGCGATCTCCGGCGAGTCCGATCTGACACCAATGCAACGCAAGGTGAAAAATGCGGGTTCCATCGGGGTGGTCGAGCATTATGATTCCGAGTGGGCATTCGTCGTCATCGGGGCCGGGACCGAGGCTGGGGTGGAGGAAGGCGATCGTTTTGCGGTGAGAAGAAGTCACTATGTCGTATGCAGCGTGGAAGTCAGCGAGGTCAAGGAAGGTCAGGCCATTGCCAACCTGGTGCCGGGGTCACTCGATCCGGGGATGGAGGTGCTTGCTGGCGACGAAATCATTCACAGTCCGCTTCCCTGAAATTTGAACGAGGTGTGGGGCAGGACACCCTCGGCCGGGGGGAAGATGCGGCTCGACCAGCTGCTTGTCGAGGCAGGTCACTGCGATTCCCGTGAGCAGGCGAAGCGGTTGATCCTGGCGGGAGAGGTGCTTGTGGCAGGGCACCCCTGTGACAAGCCGGCTACCAAGGTGTCGGTTGATACAGCAATCGCCGTGCGCGAGAAGCCGCGTTACGTGGGGCGCGGGGGACTGAAGCTCGAGGGGGCATTGGAGCATTTCAGAATCGATCCAAGCGGTTTCACCTGCCTGGATATCGGTGCCTCGACAGGGGGCTTTACTGATTGTCTCCTGCAGGCAGGCGCGCGCCGCGTGCATGCGATTGACGTCGGCACCAACCAGCTTGCCTGGAAGATCCGTAGTGACCCGCGGGTCGTGGTCAGGGAAAAATTTAATGCCCGCCAGCTGGTGCTGGGTGACCTGGGTGGCGAGCGGATCGACCTGGTGGTGATCGACGTGTCGTTTATTTCATTGAAAAAGATCCTCCCAGCGGCGGCCGCGGTGCTGGTTCCCGGGGGACGCATCGTGGCGCTGATCAAGCCCCAGTTCGAGCTGGCGCGGCACGAGGTCGGCAAGGGAGGCATCGTGCGTGACGCGGCCCTGCACGAGCAGGCGGTGGACAGCATCCGGTGCTTTGTCTCCGAGGAGATGTCCCTGAACTGGATCGGCTTTACCCCCTCGTCGATTACCGGCGCGGATGGCAACCAGGAATTCCTTGCCTTGCTGGAGTCAGAGGCAGGCGGGCCACAGCGCTGAAAACCGTGGCCCCACAAATGCGAACATCCGCCACGGGGACTGCGCTGAAGCAGCAGCTACAGGAACACTTCGGTTTCGCCTCGTTTCGTCCCGGGCAGCAAGCAGTGGTGGAGGCAGTGCTTGCCGGCCGCTCGGCGCTGGCGGTGTTCCCTACTGGTGCTGGTAAAAGCCTCTGCTACCAGCTTCCCGGAGTCCTGCTCGAGGGATTGACGCTGGTGGTTTCACCTTTGATCGCCTTGATGGAGGACCAGGTAAAGGTGCTGCAGGGGCGGGGCATTGCCGCCGAGCGGCTTGATTCCACAAGGAGTTCGGAGGAGATAGAGACAACCTGCAAGCGGGCGAGGGCAGGTGAGTTGCGCTTTCTTTACGTGGCCCCGGAACGACTCGCCAATGAGGGCTTTTTGCGCTTTTTGAGTGGAGTATCGATTGCTTTGCTTGCCATTGACGAGGCGCACTGTATTTCCGATTGGGGGCATAATTTTCGGCCGGATTACCTCAAACTTCCGGGTTTCGCGCGGGATTTTCGCGTCAGTCGGGTACTGTGCCTCACTGCTACCGCAACGCCCGAGGTCTCCAAGGAGATCTGTAAAGCATTCGGCGTAACCAATGAGGATCATGTGCAGACGAGTTTCCGTCGGCCGAATCTGCGCTTTATCATCTCTCCCTGCGAGAGTGTTGATAAAAAGGCGGTGTTGCTCGCGCGATTGCGGGATCGATCGGGTTCCAGTGCCATCGTTTACGTGACGCTGCAGGAGACTGCTGAGCATGTTGCCACCTTCCTGGCCCGTGAGGGCCTGTCCGTGCGTGCCTATCACGCCGGCCTGCCGGCAGGGGTGCGCAGCGAGGTGCAGCAGGGATTCATGGATGGAAGGATTGATGTGGTTGCAGCCACCATTGCATTCGGGATGGGGATCGATAAGGCGGACATCGGCGCTGTGTTTCATTATAACCTTCCCAAAAGCATCGAGAATTACGCGCAGGAGACCGGTCGTGCCGGCAGGGATGGGCAGGAGGCGCACTGCGAGATGCTGGCTTGTGCCGATGACCGGATCGTGCTGGAGAATTTCATCTATGGGGACACACCCTCACCCCGGGCGATCGCCAACGTCCTTGATCACCTGTTACGACAGGGCGAAACTTTTTCGATTTCCCGCCACGAGCTTTCCCGGGCCTGCGATGTGCGACCGACCGTCCTCGCAACCCTGCTGACCTGCCTTGAACTCGACGGAATCCTGTGTCCCACGGGTCGATTCCAAGCAGGCTTCCAGCTGGAGTTGCTGCGGCCAATCGAGCGTATCCTTGATGGCCACGACAGTGAATATGGAGATTTCCTGGTCCGTCTCCTTGCCGTGGGAAAACAGGGGCGGCGCTGGTTGACCGTTGACGTGGAGCAGGCCGCCAGCGCAATAGCAGTCGGCCGCTCCACAGTGACCGAGGCGATCCGTGTATTGGAGCGCCATGGCGATATTCGCTTGCGTTCCGTGGGTCAACGGCACGGTTATCGACTCGGGAAGGGGACTGGAACGGCGGCCATTCCGCGCATCGTGGCAAGACTGCAGCGGCTCTTTTCCACGCGTGAGGAGCGGGATATCGACCGGGTCCGCTCGATGCTCGATTTTGCACGACACGAGGGTTGTCTTCAGAGGGAATTGGCTCGCTATTTCGGGGAGCAGGACCCTGGTGAACGGTGTGGGCTGTGCAGTCGTTGTGCTTCGTCTGCAGGCGGGTTATCCGGATCAGTCCTACTGCCGCAGAGCCTTCCCGATGAACTTGATGCAGCGGCGTTGGCCGTGGTGCAGCAGGTGCTGCTGGAGTCGCATGCCGCGTTGCGGTCGCCCAGGCAGCTGGCGAGATTTCTTTGTGGCATCAGCAGTCCTGCGGCGCGGGCGGCGCGGTTGCAGATGCATGAATGCTTCGCAGCCCTGCGTGGCTATCCGTTCTCTCGCGTGCTGGAGGCGGTGGAATTACGTATCGGATAGCCAGAGCTGCTATCGGGGCGAGTCGCAGCCTTATCGGAGTTCCTTGACCAGCCCGTTGGCGACGAGAAATGAGGCGGCAAAGTCGCTGGCGATTGATTCGAAGTATTCGCCGATCTGGCCATGGTAGCTGTTTCGCCAGATGCCGATTCGGATGGCCTGAGTCTTGTTTTCCGGGTGGCAGAACAGAACGCCCTTGGAGCGTTTGGTGTAGACCGCATCGGCGAGGCGCGGTTTGAGGCGGAAGAGTTGTCGGAAGCGAGCCGGATTTTCCACGCGCTGGGATACTGTGTCGAAGCGCAGCACTGGCCGGCCCATCAAAGAATCCATGCCGACATCCTTGAGGTTTGGTCCCAGGCTCTGCCGAATATACGCAAGGAGTTCCTCCTCATTGTCGACGCTTCGCATCAGTGGGACAATTTCGATGAAAAGAGCGATGAGATCTTCGTCGTAGAGCTGATCACGAGTAGTGACGTAGAATTGCGAGTATTCTGTTCGGATCGAGCGCCACTCGTCATCCGATGCGGGGGGATGAATGGTAAGCCCGGTGATGGCTGCGAGCTCCTCCTGCCCTGATTTCTTTCCGGCACAACCGATCAGGATGAGCGGTAGCAGCAAGGCGAGGCAGATGGCGACTTTTCCATCCGATAATGCAACCATCCGGTGCCGGATGCCGGCTCCATCTGGAAGAGGAGAGCAATCTTCGCGTACCGGGCGGGGATTTTGGAGGAACAACATAGGGG
>JBDQJG010000155.1:0-6811 GCA_040263955.1 Verrucomicrobiales bacterium | reverse complement strand
GCCAAGGCACTGGCGACGGTGGAGGAGTTGACCGGGCGCAGTATCACCAAGCTGCACATCGTCGGCGGCGGCAGCCAGAGTGCGCTGCTCAACCAGTTCGCGGCGAGTGCGACGGGGCGAAATGTCCTGGCAGGACCGGTGGAAGCCACCGCGGTGGGTAATGTGCTCCTGCAGGCGACCGCGCTGGGAGACCTCGAGTCGCTGGGTGAACTGCGCGCAGTGGTACGCAATTCCTTCCCGATCGAGGTGTTCGAGCCGCGCGACGGGGATTCCTGGAAACAGGCTGGAGAGCGTCTTGCCGGGTTTGGAACGGCCTCTTGAACCTCTTGAGAGAAGACCCGGAGGTCGAGCAGTGCAATTCCTCAAGTCTGATGAGTCACAAGGGACGTAATTGTTTTCCGAAAGATAGCGTGTAAGATTCCCTGTGATTGGTAAGGTGCAACCCACAGCCATTTGACGAGGCACGCCGCACACGATTTAATTTGTTACGATGAAGGTCACCCTGTTCATTCCCTGCTTCATCGATGCCTGTTTCCCAAGGGCCGGCATCAGCATGGTCGAGATCCTCGAGCAGCTGGGTCACAGCATCGATTACCCTGAGGAACTGACCTGCTGCGGGCAGCCGGCATTCAATTCGGGATGCTGGGCGGAGGCGCGGGATGTTGCGGAGCGGGTTGTCGACCGCCTGGTGGATGCCGACGCGGTAGTCGTGGCATCGGGTTCCTGTGGGGCCATGCTGCATAATTTTTATCCCGAGCTTTTCGCCGGCACCGAACGCGAGCAGGCCGCCAAGACGCTGGCTTCCAAAACTTCCGAGTTCAGCGATTTCCTTGTTTCCAAGCTTGGGGTGACCAATCTGGGTGCGCGTTTTCCAGCTAAGGTCACCTTCCACGATGGTTGCCACGGATTGCGTGAACTCGGGATCAAGGACCAGCCACGAGCGTTGCTCGCCGAGGTGGAGGGCCTCGAGCTTGTCGAGATGGAGGATGCCGAAACCTGTTGCGGGTTCGGTGGCACGTTCGCTGCCAAGTTCCCGATGATTTCCACTGCCATGGGAGACAGGAAGTGCGGGAATGCGGGCGATACCGAGGCGGAATTTATCGTGTCCAATGATTCCAGCTGCCTGATGCACATCCAGGGTCTGCTCGACCGCCAGGGGCAGTCCCTGAAGACAATCCACCTGGCAGAGATCCTCGCCAGCAGGTAAATTCCACCGATGATCGCCCCTTCCACCCAGTTCAAGCAGGACGCCATCCGGATCACCGGAGACGATCAGCGCCTTAATCTCATCCACACCGGGATGAAGAAATACGAGGCGTCTCGCGGAGTGCGTCAATCCGCATTCAAGGACTGGCAGTCCGCCCGGCAGACGGCTGCAGAGATCAAGTGGGATGCAATCAATCACCTCGACACACACCTTGTGGAGTTCGCCGACAAGCTCGAGGCCAATGGAGCGAAGGTGCATTGGGCGAGCAACGCGCAGCAGGCCCGCGACATCATTATGGGTATTGTCCGCGACAAGGGCGCGCGCTCGATCGTCAAGTCGAAGGTGATGACCGGCGAGGAGATCCACCTCAACCAGGCATTGGAGAAGGAAGGTTATGATGTGGTCGAGTCCGACCTCGGCGAATACATCGTCCAGCTGCGCCACGAGGAGCCCTACCATTTCGTGTTCCCCGCCATGCACCTGGCGCGCGGCGAGATCAGCGACCTTTTCGAGCGCGAACTCGGTTCCGCACCGACGGACAACCCGGAGGAATTGACCATGATCGCCCGGAGGGCGATTCGTGAGAAATACATTACCGCCGATATCGGTATCAGCGGGGCGAATTTCGGGGTAGCGGAAACCGGCATGATCTCGATCACCGAGAACGAGGGCAATGCGCGCCTGACCTGCGCCATGCCGAATGTTCACATTTCCCTGATGGGGATCGAGAAGGTGCTGCCGAAACTGCGGGACCTGGCGATTTTTCTTCCCATGCTCGCCACTGCGGGGTCCGGGCAGGCGCTCACCGGCTACAATTCCATGTATAGAGGCCCACGGGCTGAGGGTGAGTCAGATGGTCCGGAGGAATTTCACGTCGTGCTGTTGGATAATCGCCGCACCGAGCTGCTGGCAGATCCGGAGCAGCGCGACGCCCTGCATTGCATTCGCTGCGGAGCCTGCCTCAACGTCTGCCCGATCTATCGTAATATCGGCGGCCACGCCTACGGCACGACCTACCAGGGGCCGATCGGTTCGGTGATCACCCCGCACCTGCGTGGCCTGCAGGATTGGAAGCACCTTTCCGGTGCGTCTTCATTGTGCGGTGCCTGCACCCAGACCTGTCCGGTGAAGATCAACCTGCACGAGCACCTGTTGCAGAACCGGCGCAATGCAAGCTCTGAAAAACCGGTATGGTGGGAAAAAATCGCCTTCAAGCTGGCCGGATTCGCGATGAATCGTCCGGCACTCTTCCAGTTGGGATTGAAGGTCGCGCATCTTGCCCAGCCGTTGCATGGCCTGGTGAAAGGCAGTGTCCTCGATCCGGCGCGGGCGTGGACGAAAACCCGTGAATTGCCGGAAGTGGCCGGAGAGTCGTTTCGAGATTACTGGAAAAAGCGGTCATGAGTGAGCGGGAGAATATCTTGCAGCGGGTGCGTGAGGCACTGCGCGATCCGGCGCCGATTCCAGGCAGCCATCACGGTGAGTCCACGGGGTTTCCGGTTTCCGAAGCAGAGGCGGCGCCGACGATCTCGCAATGGTTGCCGGAGGTCAGCGAGTCGGAGGCGGAACGTTTCGAGTTGTTTGAGAAAAACTCCATGGATTTGCGGACCGACTTCCGCCTGCTCGATTCCGAGGAGGAAGTGCTCGAGCAGCTTGCCGGTTTGGCGAAGACGGAAAACTGGCAGAAAGTCGCCATCCATGAGGGCGCATTGACGGATCGTTTCCGCGATAAGTTGAATCTGCCCCTGTTGGTCACCGACGGGGGCTACGAGGCCACCGACCTCGAGCAATGCGACGTGGGGATCACCGAATGCGATGCGCTGGTCGCGCAGACCGGCAGTGTTCTGGTGACTGCCCGGAGCGCCGGCGGCCGGGCCCTTTCCGTTTTGCCACCTCATCACGTGGTGCTGGTGCGACGTGACCAGTTGCTGCCGGACATGCCGGCAGCATTCACCCTGCTCGAGCAGCGCTACGCGCCGAACTATCCAAGTTTCATTTCGTTTATCACCGGTCCGAGTCGCACCGGTGATATCGAGCGGATCCTTGTTCTGGGGGCGCATGGACCAAAAAAATTGACGGTATTCTGCTGGTAGATCCAGCAACTCGAGCAGTCCGCGGTCAAGCGCACAGAGCAGATGAGAGAGGACCGGAGCGGACAACGAGGTGGCGCACGGGGTTCCGGGGTTGCTCTGCTTGCGGCCATGGTGGTGCTGAATACCGGCACCTGTTTTGCAGATGCTTCGAATTTTGCCGAGGATGTCGCATTTCTGCGCCGGCATACCCCTGTTGTCGTTCTCGAGAGCGGATCGGCCGCCGTTGCGATCGCGCCGGCCTACCAGGGACGGGTGATGACCAGCACCTGTGACCAGGATGCCGGCCCGGGCTTCGGGTGGATCAATCGACCGGTTGTGGAGCGCGGGGTGCTCTCGCAGGCGGAGCGCAAGGGCCGCCTCGAGGAGCACATTCATATTTTCGGTGGTGAGGAGCGGTTCTGGTTGGGGCCGGAAGGCGGGCAGTTCGGAATCTTTTTTCCACCGGGATCGAAGTTTGAATTTTCCCATTGGCGCACGCCAGCGGCTATCGACACCGAGGCCTTCGAGTTGGTGGAGTCGACGCCACAGCACGTGCTGTTTCGGCATCATTGCCGGTTGGAAAATTTTTCCGGCACGCGTTTCGATGTGGGCATCGAGCGTGCCGTGCGGATACTCGATGCAGAATCGATCGCTGACCGTCTACACACTGCCCTGCCACCGGGTGTCCGGGGTGTCGGCTACGAGACTGACAACCGGATCATCAACGAAGGCGACGCGGCATGGAATCAGGAAACCGGACTGCTCTCTATCTGGTTGCTTGGAATGTACAATCCCTCGCCCGGAACAACGGTGGTAATACCCTTCATCGAGGGTGAGCAGGCGGAGCGGGGGCCGGTGGTCAATGACACGTATTTCGGCAAGGTTCCCGCCGATCATTTGAGCATTGCCGACGGGGTGCTGTTCTTTCGTGGGGATGGAACGCGGCGTGGCAAGATCGGCGTGGCGGCACAACGATCGAAGGGAGTGGCGGGCAGTTTCGATGCACAGGGTGGTGTGCTGACCCTGGTGGGTTACAACGTGCAGGAAGCACCGCATGGGTTCGTCAACTCGATGTGGGAATTGCAGGAGGCACCGTATTCCGGGGACGTCATCAATTCCTATAACGACGGGTCGCCGGCTCCGGGTGAACCGCCGCTCGGTCCGTTTTACGAACTCGAGACTTCCTCGCCCGCGGCGGCCCTACAGCCGGGCGAGGCCATGCGCCACGTGCAGTGGACGTTGCACCTGGAGGGTGCGGGCAGCCTGCTGGATCCGATTGCCCGGCAGGTCCTCGGTGTTGGGATTGAGAAAATCGCCAGCGCGCTCGGCGAGCGAGGGAAGTGAGATCGGGCCGCATTTGTGCCGCCCAAGGGATCGCCGAAGCTGCAAAAATTCAATTTTGGTTATCGACAAGCGCCCATGCTGATGCATAAGAAGGCACCGCAGCACTGATACCGGAAGCAAGATTCTTACGACAGATGGTATGAGGTGAAAGGTTAGGTGTTGCTGGCTTCAGTTGATGCGGATGGCCCGCGGTTCGAAGCCCATTTTTAATCATTTTAAACAAGCAAAACCCGGCGTCGTTCCGAATGCGTTCAGGAAACCCCCTTATGAAAAACAGGATGGTCATGAAATACCCCGCTTCCTGGTGGGGTTCGAGGTGGAGGGATGCTGTTCCCTCCGGCAATGGTGCCATCACCGCCGCGGTTTACGGGGGTGTCCATGAGGAAACCATTCTGCTCAACCACGAGGATCTCTGGCACCGGGTGAGGTCTCCGGAGCTGCCGGATGTCAGTGATAAGTTGCCGGAGGTCAGGCGGTTGCTTGACGGGGGCGATTTTTTCAAGGCCGAGCGTGTGCTCGCTGATGAATTGTATTACCGGGGCTACCACCCGCATTCGGGCACCCCGCTGCCCCTCGGGGATCTCAAGATCAAGATGCCGGTGAAGCACGGTTTCCGTCGCTACGGCCGGACGCTGGATATGGAGACCGGCGAGGTGACGGTCAGTTGGAAGGATGGGGATTGTGCCTGCCAGCGCAAGCTCTTCGTCTCGCGACCAGCTGATGTAGTGGTCATGGAAATCACCTGTGAGGGTGTCCCGGTGGAGTGCAATGTCGCACTGGACCTGCACGATCGTGAGGACAATCTCTGGTCCGCGCGTGGTCAGATCGCCGAGTTGCCCGAGTATCTCGAGTCCAAGGTTGCGGCCACCGGCTGGATCCGCTACGCGGCCCACAATGACGATGACACGGATTTCGGTGCGGTGGCCCGGGTGGTGCCATTTCCCAGGGCGGATGTCGCTGGGGAGGACAGCGAACCGATCATGGCGGTGAAGGATGGTGCGCTGTGCGTCAGTAATGCCGGCAGCGTTCTCATCGTGGTGAAATTGTTTACGGGAGGCAAAAGAAAGTCGGCATGGCCGAAACTTGTCGAGCAACTCGAGGCCATGGAAATGGACTACGAGGCATTGCTGGCGCCCCACGCTGCGGAGCACGGTGAGCTGTTTTCACGTGCAACACTCGACCTGGGTGGCGATGCCGGGCATCACGCTCTCTCCAACGAGGAGTTGCTGCTCGATGCGTACGAGGAAGAGGCGTGCACGGCGTTGGTGGAAAAGATGTGGTCGTTTGGCAGATACCTGCTTATTTCGAGTTCGCGCCCGGGCGGGATGCCGTGTCCCTTGCTGGGCAAGTGGAGTGGCGAGTATGTGGGGTTCTGGGCGTTCCACATGGTCAATGAGAACCTGCAGATGATTTACTGGCAGGCGCTCTCCGGTCAGCTCTCGGAGACGGTGCATCCGGTGTTCGATTATTTCGAGGGCATGATGGACGATTTTCGGACCAACGCCCGTAATCTCTACGGTTGCAGGGGCATTTTCATTCCGGCGGTTACCACCCCGGGATCGGGCCTGCTCAAGACGATCAAGCCGCACATCATTCACTGGACCGGAGGCGCAGCGTGGGTGGGGCAGCACTTTTACGACTACTACTCCTACACCGGGGACGAGAAGTTCCTGCGTGAGCGGGCCTTCCCGTTCCTGCGCGAGGTCGCCCTGTTCTATGAGGATTTCTTCACTGTCGGTGAGGACGGTTCTTACGTGAGCGCGCCGTCGAACTCGCCGGAAAACACGCCGGGCAATTTCTATGACGGCGAGGGAATGGGAGCGAGGATGGAGACCGTCGTCAATGCGACCATGGACTTCGCTCTGGCCAAGGAGGTTCTGAGCAACCTGCTCGAAGCGTCGCGGATCCTCAGGCACGAGGACGAGGAAGAGGTGGGCAAGTGGCGGAAAATGCTCGGCAGGATCGCCCCCTATCACATCAATGAGGACGGTGCCGTGAAGGAGTGGATGCACCCGGCTTTCAAGGACAACTACCACCACCGCCACCAGTCGCACATCTACCCTGTCTTTCCCGGACACGAGGTCACCCCCACCTCCGATCCGGATCTTTTCAAGGCTTTCGAGGTGGCCATCCACAAGCGGCTCGAGATCGGTATCAGCGAGCAGACCGGATGGTCCCTGGTGCACAT
>JBDQJG010000154.1:0-6842 GCA_040263955.1 Verrucomicrobiales bacterium | reverse complement strand
TTAAGACAGTAGTTGACCTTTTCCACAGCATTCGAATATCACTTTTCAGGTGAGCAGCTAAATCTTTGTAATGCCTTCTTGTTCCGTGAGTTTCCGTGCTTCCTGTTCTCGTTTTCAGGTTCAAGGGTTCAGATTCAAGAATCGAAGGGAGCGGTGCGACCGGAGATGGACTGCGCGAAGCGCAGCCCGAAGGGTGACCGAGCGTGGGGCGCGAAGGAGTCAATCAATCGCGAAGAGACCTCCGACTAGCGATCCTGATCCGCGCCGCGTACCGAGTTCGCGGGTTCATCGGGATCGCTATCGGGATCGGGATCGCTATCGGGTCTCGTCCGCTGTCCCGGGCCGCCGCCCTTCGATTTCGATCCCGATTTCGATTGCCCGGTATTCGCGTTTTATTCGCGGACATTAGTGGGCAAACCCTCGTCTGCTTGGCTTTAACTCTTCACCATTCACTTTTCACTCCTCAGTGCAGCGACCTCGGACGGAGCGCTGAGCACCGCCGGTTTGCGCCGCCCTTCCTCGGTTGTGTGAGAGAGCGTTTACATGACAAACTTGAAGTGGTATCTTCTGACCATGCAGGCGGTTTGCACCGGGTTGAGAGTTGGCGAAATTCGTGACGTTCTGTCGCGAAACGTGGATGTGCTTGAGGCGCTGGGAATATGCAGGCTTGCCGTGTTCGGCTCGGTTCTGCATGGCGAAGCCACCGCGGAGAGCGATCTCGACATGCTGGTCGAGTTCGTCCCCGGAAGGAAGCCGGGACTGAAATTCTTCGAAATCCAGGAGACCCTCGGTCGGATGCTCGGCATACATGTCGACCTCAATACCCCCGGGTTTCTCTCCCGGCATTTCCGGGATATGGTGCTCGGGGAGGCGGAGGTGGTCTATGAGCAGGCATGATTCCGGGATTATTCTGCGTCAGATCCTGCAACACGCGGAGGAAATCCGTGAGCTGATCGCAGGCGCGCAGACGTCGCGGCTCGAGGAGAACCGCCTGCTCGAACTCGCCGTCCTGAGACTTCTCGAGATGATCGGGGAAGCTGTCACACGGCTTCCGCCGGAAGTCACCGAGCAGCACCGGGAGATTCCGTGGGCTCAGATCGTGGGTCTGCGCAATCGACTGATCCACGGTTACGATTCGGTGGATCTGGAGATCGTGGAACGGGTATTGGAAGATGATCTGCCTGCATTGATCGGCCAGCTGCGGGGGATTCCAGGGGTTTCCGGCTGATCGGTGTTAGGTGCTGCGCGGAGCCTTTGGCTCCGCGAGTTGGAAGTGTTCAGATTCAAGATTCAAGGACCGTAGCGGCTACCTCCGACCAGCGATCCTGATCCGCGCCTCGTACCGAGTTCGCGGGTTCATCGGGATCGCTATCGGGATCGGGATCGCTATCGGGTCTCGTCCGCTGTCCCGGGCCGGCGCCCTTCGATTTCGATCCCGATCCCGATTTCGATTGCCCTGTATTTGCGCTTTATTCGCGTTTTATTCGCGGACATTGGTGGGCAAAAATCTCGTCTGCCCGGCTTTCACTCTTCAGTACGCCCCCGCCGCCTTTCCAGTTGCCTTACCCATATATTGTATCGTAAGGTAAAGTATGGCTGCCACCGTCAAGCTCACATCGAAGCGCCAGGCCACCTTTCCTGTCGAGGTCTGCGAGAACCTCGGGGTCGGGCCGGGGGACGAGATCGAACTCGTTCCAAGGGTCGAGGAAGGGGAGCGACTCTGGGTCCTGCGCAAGCGCTCGGCGCCCGAGCGGCCGTGGCTTGGGGTTCTGCACGACTACGCCGGGAACGCCGAGGACCATTCGATCGAGGCGGTTCGCGAGAGCATTCGCAAGGGCAGGGCGGAGTGAGTGAATCAGCCTAAATGCCGCAATGGTTTAACCACGGAATCAACGGAAGAGACGGAAATTGAGATGGTCGTTCACCTTATTCACATCTTTCGAACATCACTTTTCAGGTGAGCAGCCAAATCTTTGTAAGCGCCTCTTGTTCCGTGGATTTCCGTGCTTTCCGTGGTTCCTATTCTCGTTTTTAGGATCATGGAAGTGGGACTGGATACCTCGGTGGTGCTCAGGCTGCTTATCGGCATGCCTGCTGACCAGGCTGAAAAGGCCAGCGCTTTTCTTGACGAACTTTTCGCCGCCGGTGATCAGGCGGTGGTTTCCGACCTGGTGATCAGCGAGGTCTATTTCGCCTTGCAGCATCACTACGCGGTTCCCAAGGCGAGCGCCCTCGAAGCCCTGGCAGCGCTGCTGCAATCCGGCGAAATCGTTTCCACCGGAGCGGCGGCCGCGGTGCTCGCCACCGGGCGGCTGGCGACTGCCAGACCCGGTTTCGTCGATCGGCTCATCCACGCTGAGTACGAGAGGCATTGCGAAGCCATGGTGACCTTCGAGAAAAAGGCCTCCCGCCTGCCCGGCACCCGCGTTCTCGGGTGAGGGGAAAATGCGGAATGCACGGAACTCAGTGTTCGGTGCTGCGCGGAGCCTGTGGCTCCGCGAGTTTCAACCTGAATACCGCAATGATCTAACCACGGAATTAACGGAAGAGACGGAAATTAAGACAGTAGTTGACCTTTTCCACAGCATTCGAATATCACTTTTCAGGTGAGCAGCTAAATCTTTGTAATGCCTTCTTGTTCCGTGAGTTTCCGTGCTTCCTGTTCTCGTTTTCAGGTTCAAGGGTTCAGATTCAAGATTCAAGGGCTTGAAACGACGAGGGAGAACCACCAAAGGCACGGAAAGGAACGGAACCAAGTACACGGTGTTCGGATGTCCGGCCGCCTTCATTTGCGCCCGATTCGCGGCGATTCGCTGGTATAAACTTTTCGATCAGACGATATAAAACCTTTCGATCAGACGCAATAAAACCTTTACATTGGACGTGCCTCGTGGGACGCTTTCCATATGCGTAGCGAGTCTTCCCTTTATCCACGAGCCATCCTGCCGCGGCTCGAGGAGGCCCTCGAGGACTCTCCGGTCGTGCTCATTCACGGCCCGCGCCAGTGCGGCAAGACCACGCTGGCTCGCGAGGCCGGAAGTTCTCGAGGCCACCACTACATCAGCTTCGACGACGACAACCACCGGGCCGCCGCCGAGGCCGACCCGATCGGCCTGGTGGATTCCTTTCCCGAGCGCGTCGTGCTCGATGAGGTGCAGCGCGTTCCCGGGCTGTTCACGGCTCTCAAGATGGCGGTGGATCGCGACCGCCGCCCCGGGCGGTTCCTGCTTACCGGTTCCGCCAATGTCCTTCTCTTGCCCCGCTTGGGGGATTCCCTGGCCGGCCGCATGGAGATCCTCCGCCTTCATCCCTTGTCCTCAGCCGAGTTCGGCCGCCGGCAGAGTGACTTGCTGGTCTCGTTGTTCGCCGGGACTCCCCCCGACTCTGCGGGGCAGGCAGGAAGTCGTCTTGGTGAAGGTCTGGCCGAGATGCTCGCCTCCGGGGGCTACCCGGCGGCACACGCACGCGCCACCGCGCGCCGCCGGGCGACCTGGTATCGCGATTTCATCGAGACCCTGGTGCAGCGCGATGTCCGGGAGATGTCGCGGATCAGCTCGCTCGATGCCCTGCCGCGCTTGCTCTCGCTGGCCGCAGCGCATACCGCCACCCTGCTCAACGTGGCCGACCTGGCCGCCCCGTTCCAGCTCAGCCGTCCGACTATCCGCGATTATTTGACCCTGCTGCGGCGGATCTTCCTCGTCGACGAGCTTCCCGCATGGCACCACAACCGGCTCAAGCGGCTGGTTAAGACCCCGAAGATCCACCTTGGCGATTCCGGGTTGGCCACTGCCTTGCTCGGCCTCACTCCGGAGGCCCTGTGGCGGGACCGCACCGCCTTCGGGCGCATCCTCGAGACCGCCGTCTTCCAGGAACTTCGTCGTCTGGCCAGCGCGGAAGAGGAACCGGTGTATTTCCATCACCTGCGGGACAAGGACGGCGCAGAGGTCGACATCGTCATGGAGTGCGGGGGTCGGGTTGTAGGGGTCGAGGTCAAGGCCGCCGCCACCGTCACCGCCAGGGATTTTTCGGGCCTCCGCAAACTCGCCGCCGTCGAGAGCGACCGCTTCGCCCTCGGGGTTGTCTTCTTCGACGGGGAGAGTTCCCTTACCTTCGGCGACAGGATGGTCGCCGTCCCATTCCGGGAGCTCTTCAGCTAGCGGCGAAGGAGAACCACGGAAGGGCAGGGAACCAAATGCTCGGTGCTCGGATCGCCGAGGAGCTGGGAGCCACCAGGACAGAGGTGACGCCTGGGCCAGCGTTGCCGGCCATTGCCCGCCGTGCGCGGTATCCATGGCATGCAGGTGTGAAGACGGCCCGGTTGGTGACTTTGGCGAAGCGGCCCTGCCACGCTCGTGCGGTGGGTGCCTCGAGCGCGGTTTCCTGTCGTTTCAGGCGAGGTGATTGTGCGTCCCGGCCCCGCTCCGGGAAGTGGCCCTTGAGCAGCCTTTTTTCAGGTGGTTTTTCGCCCCCGCGGCGGGCGCATCACGTCGTGATTTGCTTTACCTTTCTTAGAGAAAAACTAATTTATTTTATCTTGCAGAAGCCCCAATTTTTCGTCATATTTCATACAGTGGAAGGATTGGGTCCACCGGTCCTCCCCACGATTTTCGTACACACCAGCCAAAAAGTTCGTACACACCAGCCAAAAAGTCATCGTCAACTCCCCGAAAATTTTGTTCGCGATCGCGCCATACAGGAAGAGGGCAACTCGTTCACGAGGCGTCTCCAGCACACTGTGCCGTCAGGAAAATGATCGGTGGAGCGTGGCCGCAGTGCTCGGCGCGGTTGTGGGTGGGTTGTTCCTTGCTTTGTCCGGTCCGTCGGCCCACGCGGCGACATTGTATTGGGATACGGATGGCAGCACGGCTGGCTTCGGCACCGCGTCAGGCACCTGGCTCAATCCCACTCCCGGTGGCACGACAGGGTGGTCCACGGATGCCACTGGAGGGAGCGCCATTGGCTCGGTAACGACCACGACCTCGGACACCGTCTTTTTCGGGACAGACACCGTTGGCCTGGCCTCTGGCACGGTGGATATCGGGGCGGTGGCTGTGAATGTCGGCAGCATCAAGTTCGGCAAGGCGAGCGGCGACATCACGCTGACTGGCGGGGATATTGCAATGGACGGTGGGCAGTCGGTCATTCAAGCCTCCTCCGGCGGGGGTAGCACCACTGCCACGCACACCATCAACAATGACATCAGCAAGATCTCCGGAAGCCTGCGTTTTGGCACCCAGAATACGAACGGCGAAAAATACGTTGTCAACGGGGTCTTGAGCGGTGGCTTCAGTCTGGATGGCCGTATGCAAAACGGCACCAGCGTGCTCACTCTCAACGGCCTCAACACCTTCACCGGCAATGTGGGCCTGGTTACCGGGCAGTATAACGTTAATACCCTCGCCGACTCAGGTGTGGCGTCTTCTTTTGGGGCGGGTTCTTCAATTTCGATGGGCGGCGGTGGCGGGCAGACCCCCAGGCTCGTCTATACGGGTGGCACTGCCACCTCCACGAACCGGACATTGACCGTGAATACCACTGGCGGTGGCGGTATCATCGCCCAGAATGGTGCGCTGGATCTTTCCGGCATCGTCAGGAGTGGCTCCGGGGCAACGACCTATAATCTCTACCTCAGTGGAACAGCGGACACTGGAACCAATGAAGTATCCGGGGTGTTGCAAAACAACGGTTCCGGTACGCTTGCGGTGCGTGTCAACAGCACGGGTGCCGTGGGAGTAGCCGGAGAGGCCGGCTACTGGGTATTCTCCGGAGCAAATACCTATACCGGAACGACTCTTATCCAGAACAGCAGCACCCTGGTACTCGGTAATGGAGGCACCACCGGATCACTTTCCACCAGTAGTGCCATTACCGTGGATCCTGGTTCGAGCTTCATCGTCAACCAGAGCGACACCGTCGCCCAAGGCACGGACTTCAGTGATACGCTCAATGGCAGCGGTGATGTGTTCATGAATGGTGCGGGCAGGTTGGACCTGAAAATCAAGGGAGGGCATGCAGGTAACACCACGGTCAACAGCGGCACCTTGAGGCTGGTCAACACCGCCGACCTCGCTGGCATGACCAGCGACAACTTTTTCATCAACAACGGTTCCAATCTGGAAATCGAATCCTCGGTGGGTGGCGCCAACCGCAGCACCCTGCTCAGTGACTCCATCTTCACCTTCGACAGCAACGGTGGCGGTAATATCGATTTCGTCAGTGGTAACCATCTGGCCCAGACCGGCACCTCCGGCACCGCACGTTTTGTCACCACCGGTGGATCCCAAAACACCATCACAAGCTCGGGTGGCTACATCAACCCCCAGGGAACTGGCAACCATGTCAGGTTTGATGTCGCGGATGGCACGGATGACGTGGATTTGTCTGTGGCTGTCACCATCACGCAAGGAACATGGCGCAAGGATGGGGCAGGAACCCTCTCCTTCGATGCATCTGACATGAGGCTTGGCGGAGACCTCAACATCAACGCCGGTACGTTCCAGGTTGGTGGCAGTGGCCAGATCAGAACCGTCGGTCAAGCCTTTGGCAGCGGCATTGTTACCAACACGATCAACAACGAGGGTGTCTTCAAGCACAATACCACTCAGGACCAGACCATCAGCGGGGCGATCGGCGGCACGGGTGCTGTGGAAAAGGATAACACCGGCACGCTGACGCTTTCCGGCACCAACAACTACACCGGCGCCACGGATATCGATGGCGGTACACTGCAGCTGGGCAACGGTGGAGCCGATGGCTCACTTTCAACCAGTAGTGCCATCAGTGTTGCCGCTGGGGCCACCTTCGAGGTCAACCAGAACGACACCGTCACCCAGGGTACCGAC
>JBDQJG010000153.1:0-6928 GCA_040263955.1 Verrucomicrobiales bacterium | reverse complement strand
GTGTATTTGCGCGAAGTTGTTCGAGTTTGAGGTTCATGGTTTCATCAAAGTTTCATCAAGGTTGAGAATGACGCTCGCCACGCACACCCGGGCCGCGTCGCCTTCTTTGAGTCCGGCGGACTGAAGCAGTGCCTGAGCCTCCTCCGGTTTCGATGCGAAGTCGGCTTTCATCGTCTCGTAAAGCGCGTTCAGTCGTTTCGCTTCCTCCGCGGTCGGCAGGCGTGTTAGGACAAGCCGGAAACCGTGTTCGATGTTGGTCATCCGCTTTGCCAAGGCACCGGCTGCTTCGATGAAGGCTGTGTCGTTTAGGGTCACGAGTGCTTGCAAGGGCGTATTGGTGCGGACCCGGCGGATTTGGCAAACTTCGCCGCTGCCGGCATCAAAGGAGAGCATTGCTGGATGTGGGCTGGTGCGCTTGGCGTAGGTGTAAAGCCCGCGCCGGTAGCGGTCCGGTCCGGTTGCGTTTTTCCATCGCTCACCGCTGTAGGTTGACTTCCAAACGCCATCTGGTTGCGGTGGCATCACTGATGGGCCACCAAGTTTACGCGTTAGCAAGCCGGACGCGGCGAGTGATTGATCGCGCACCATTTCCGCTGAGAGACGAAAGCGCGACCCTCGGCTGAGGAGCCGATTGCGTGGGTCCGCCGCAAGTCTTTCGGGCGTCACCACCGCGCTTTGCCGGTAGGTCCCGGACATCACGATAGTCTTCAGCAGTTGTTTGAGCGACCATCCCTTCACGCGGTAGTCCACCGCCAGCCAATCGAGTAATTCGGGATGCGATGGCACCGCTCCTTGTGAGCCGAAATCCTCCTCGGTCTCGACGATTCCGATGCCGAAAAGCCGCGCCCAAACCCGGTTCACCATGACTCGCGCGGTGAGTGGGTTCTCCGGCTGCATCAGCCATTGTGCAACGCCTAATCTGTTCGCTGGCGATTCGCCGGGCAACTTGCCGAAGATCTCCGGCACGCCCGCTTCGACTTCGTCGCCCTGATCGAGAAAATTACCGCGATTGTGAATACGAGTTTTGCGACGCTTCTCTCCAGCAAGCTCTCGCATGATCGCGGTCTTGGAAATCCTCGATTGCACACCCTTGAGCGCTTTCTGTGTTGTCTCCAATTTCGCCTTCAGTTCGCGCGTCGGTCCGTAGACTTGTTCGGTAAACATTTTTTCGAGACCCGCGATCGGATCGAGGTTCGCGGTCAACCATTTCACCGGATGTGTGCTTGCTGACAAGCGGAACGATTCGAAAATCAGCCCGAGGCCGTATTCCATGTCCAAAGTCAGGCGTAGTTGCCCGCCCGAGATCGGCTTGGCAAAATCGAACACTGCAACGTGCGGCTCGGCGGCCTTGGGGGAGAATGCCCAGCCTGCTTTAGGCTTGCCATCAATCGCCCTGGCGACTTCCCAGCCGCGTTGCGAAAAATCAGCGCGCGGGTTGGCAAGTTTGAGCTTCACGGGTTTGGCGCCCGGGGCGAGAAACTCTGCTGTGAGCTCACGCAAGGCCACGTTCTTGTCTGGCCACTTACCACCCTCTTTTTTTGGCAGCGCGTCAATGCGCAGTGCGGTCAAGGTTTCCCCCGCTGGCAGATTAAGGGTCAGGGTCCAGGTGTCTTTCTCCGGATTTTCCGAGCTGACCTTGAGCGTCCCGTCTTTTGCTTGAGTCAGCTTTACGCCCTGTTTGGACTCCATCCCGGCCAGCTTTAACGGTTGCCAGGGCGGCGTCTTTTTAAAGGCCGCTTTCCATTTGGAAAAAGCCTCTGCGTAGCCTGCTGGCTTTGCCTTTAGCTTTTGATCGAGCGCCTTAATTTCCGCTTCGAACTTCGCGACCTGTTCGCTTTGCTCGGCCGTGGGAGTTAGCATGACGGGCGCAGGTCGGTCGGCATCCTCGGTTTGGTTGAAGAAGCTGTAGAACGAGTAGTAATCTCCGATACTGATCGGATCATACTTGTGTGAGTGACACTTGGCACAGCCCATTGTGAGCCCCATCCAAACCTGCATTGTGGTGTCCGCTCGGTCCTTGACGGCAGCGACGCGGAACTCCTCATCGTCTGTGCCTCCCTCGTCATTTTCCATCGTGTTGCGGTGGAAAGCGGTTGCCAGAATCTGCTCGGTCGTAGGCTTGGGCAAGAGGTCGCCAGCGAGTTGTTCAATCGTGAACTGGTCGTAGGGCAGGTCGCGGTTGAGTGCCTCGATCACCCAATCGCGGAAGCGCCACATGTCGCGGTGACGATCTTTCTCGTAACCTTTCGTGTCCGCAAAACGCGCCAAGTCGAGCCACATTCGTGCCCAATGTTCACCGAAATCTTCAGCCCCCAACAAGCGATCAACCACCGCTTCGAAATCACCCGATTTTACAAAGGTGTCTGTGTCCTCAATCGTCGGAGGCAAACCAGTAAGGTCGAGCGACACCCGGCGGATCAACGCGTAACGATCCGCCTCGTCTGCAGGTGCAAGCCCGGTCGTCTTTTTCAGTTGCTTACCGACAAAGTGATCGATGGGATGCCTGCCCTCTGGCACGGCCGCCTTAACGGGCGGTTCAAAGGACCAGTGCGTATCGTATTCCCCCCCTGAAGCGACCCAAGCCCGCAGCAATTGCTTTTGAGTCTCGGTGAGAACATGCCCCGTGTCCTCTGGCGGCATGAGGTCGTCGGGATCGTCAGTCTCAATCCGATAGACCAACTCGCTATCCTCTACCGGTCCGAGCATTTTCCTAGCCCCCTTTGCGGTATCAAGCCGCAGATCACCTTCACGGGCCTCCTTGTCTGGTCCATGACAGGCGAAGCAGTTCGCCGAGAGGATTGGCCGGATGTCCCGGTTGAAATCCACCGGTGGTTCACCAAAAGCGATCGAGACCAGCAGGAGGGAAGGAAGGACGACCAGCGAAAGTTTCATGATGGCGGATACTGGCATAAGAATGAAAGGTGGTCTGGTTATTTTCTTGGATAAACGACGAATTAAAATGCACAGGTATTTCTTAGGGTCAATTAACCATCTTGCTCTTCTCTCCCTCTGACATCATAGTCTTTGCGCTCCACTTGGGGCAAAATTCTGGAAAGCTCACATCAAAATTACCGTAGTAAATACCTAATGAAACATTACCTGATTCACCTCACCATTTTGAGCCTTTTGTGCCCGAAGGCCTTTGCTGCCGATCCCATGTGGATTTGGAAGGCCGGCACCATCGCAAGCGAAGAGGCGAACTTTAAAACAACTCTGACGCTTAAGGCAAAGCCAGCCAAGGCTCCCTTGATCATTACCTGTGACAATTCCTTTAAACTCAGCATCAATGGTAAAAAAGTCACCGCTTCTAAAAATTGGGAGACGCCAGTCAGGATGGATGTTGCGAAGTTTCTTCAGGCTGGAAAGAATTACGTGCTCGTTGAGGCCGATAATGAAGGTTCGATGGCCGGTTTCATCATGTCGCTGAAGGCTGGAAAGCAAAAACTGGTCACCAATAAGAGCTGGATGGCGCAGTCGCATGAGGGCGAATGGCACCAAGCCGTTGAGCTGAAGAAGTATGGAGCAGAACCCTGGGGGAATGTTTTCAACCAAGCGGCAGGCCCTGGCCAAATTGCTAAAGCCACGAATTCGCCTAAGTCAATCCCGGTGACCACCTTACCGGGTTTCAAGGCGGAGAAGATTTATGACGTAAATAAGGCATCGCAGGGTTCATGGGTAGGGATGACGGTCGATCCCAAGGGGCGGCTCATCACAACGGACCAATATGGTGGAATTTACCGGGTGACGCTGAACCCGAAAGTTTCGGTTGAAAGGCTTAAGGTCAATGTGAGCGGCGGCCATGGTGCGCTCTATGCTTTTGATAGCCTCTATATCATGGTTGGCGAGGGGAAGCGTGGCCTCTACCGCTTGCGCGATACCAATGGCGACGACCAGTATGATAAAGAGGAATATCTTATTCCGCTCAAGGCTGGTGGCGAGCACGGATCGCATAGCCTGGTGCTGAGCCCGGATAAAAAGTCGATTTACATGGTGGGAGGTAATAACACGGATATGCCACCCTCCGTGACTTCATACCGGATGGCAAAAGCCTGGAAAGAAGATCATATTCTTCCGCGCATGCCCGACGGACGGGGTCACAATAATGGGCGGATGGCTCCTGGCGGTTTCATCATGAAGGTTAGCCCAGACGGTAAAACCCAGGAAATGATCTGCCACGGCTTCCGTAATGAATTTGACGCGGCCTTCAATCTGGATGGTGAACTCTTCGCGTTCGATGCAGATATGGAATACGACATCGGTGCTCCATGGTATCGTCCCACCCGCGTGAATCATGTCGTTTCTGGCGTGGACTGGGGCTGGCGCCATGGCACTGGCAAATGGCCGAACTATTACACCGATACTTTACCGGCAACGATCGACATTGGACCTGGTAGTCCGACCGGAGTCAGTAATGGACTGGGAGCCCGCTTTCCCGCGAAATACCAAAAAGCGATCTACATCAACGACTGGACCTATGGAACGATGTATGCGATCCATCTTGAGCAGGACGGAGCGAGCTACAAAGCAACCAAGGAAGAATTTGTCTCCGGAAAACCTCTTCCTTTAACCGATGTCACCATTCATCCAGATGGCGATATGTACTTTATGGTTGGTGGACGCCGGACCACTTCGGCTCTCTATAAGCTCACTTACGTGGGTGACGAATCAACTGCTCGGGTGAAAGCTGGTGCGGTCGATACGGATCTCACCCTTCGTCGTAAAATTGAAACTCTTCATGAGAACGGTGTTGGTGAAGAGGCGATTGCCAAAGCGCTGCCATACCTGAAACACCAAGACCGGTTCATCCGATATGCGGCACGCGTGGCTCTCGAGAAGCAGCCGGCAACAAAGTGGCAACAGCATCTCACCAAAGAGAAATCTCCCTGGGGCGTGATCGAACTTTCCACTGCGCTGGCACGCATGGGCACAAAAGACCAACAGCCTAAGATCCTTGCGGCATTGAATCAGTTGGATTTCAAAAACATGGAAGCGAAGCAGTTTTTGGCCGCTCTGCGCGCGTACCAATTGGCCTTCACTCGACTCGATAAACCGAGCTCTGGTGATGCAGCCTCAGTGATTGGGGCCTTGAATGGTTTATACCCACACGAGGATAATTTCGTGAATCGCGAACTCAGTCAGATTCTACTCTATTTGAATGCCCCTGGCGCGGTGTCCAAGACCGTGCAGCTGGTTCTTAATGCCACTGACATTCAGGAGAAGATTCTCGACGACAAAGTCCTGCAGCGAAATGACAATTATGCCAAAGCGGCTCAGCGGACCGAACAATTCCGTCCGAATGTGCAACAATTCGCCCTGGCCTTCTCACTCCGCTCGATCAAAGAGGGTTGGAGCGCCGCCGACCATGCGAGCTATTTCTCATGGTTCCCTCGAGCAAAAACCTGGCAGGGCGGAAACAGCTATGGGGCCTTCATTGAAAACTCCCGCAAGCAAGCGCTCGCTAATGTTACGAATGAAGGAGCCCGCAAAAAATACGAAGCCGCTTCCGCCAAATCCATGATGCCAGCTCGGGCAATCCAAACTCCCAAAGGCCCGGGTCGTTCGTGGACTGTGCAAAGCGCGGTCTCGGCGGTTGAAGGGAATATGAAAGGCCGAAATTTCGCTAGAGGAGAAAACCTCTTCCACGCTACCGCATGTGCGTCGTGCCACCGCTTTGCCGGGGAGGGGATGGGGATCGGCCCGGATCTCACTGGCTCCGCCAATCGTTACGCTTTACGGGACATGATGGAGAACATTGTTGAACCATCCAAGGTGATTTCAGATCAATACATCAGCACTGGGTTTGCTATGAAGGATGGTTCCACTGTCATTGGCCGTATTGCCAAAGAAAAAGACGGGATGCTTCATCTCATGACCAATCCCTTCTCTGCTGACAGCAACGTGCAAATCAAGGCCGCAGATGTGAAGAGCAGAAAACCCCATGAAGTCTCACACATGCCACCTTCGCTTATCAATGGGCTCAACTCTGATGAACTGAGTGACTTGATTGCCTACATCTTTTCTGCCGGAGATAAAGACCATCACTATTTCTCGGGTGGTAAGGACTAGAGAGAGGAATGGCTTAGCTCTCCGTTAGGAAACCAATTGGTGAAACACTTAAGAGGAATTTTCTCAGCGCTATTCGCTTCCTCCGCATTGCCCGCGGATGAAGTGGCGCTTAGCTTTAACCGCGACATCCGCCCGATCCTATCGGACAACTGCTTCGGTTGCCATGGAACGGATGCACACGATGCGAAGGCAGGACTGCAACTGCATTCGTTCGAAGCGGCGACGGCCCCGCTCGGCAAAGGAAAGGATCGCCAGGCTCTGGTTCCCGGAGACCGGGGAGCAAGCGAGCTGTGGAAACGCGTCCGCTCGAAGAACCCGGAGGAAATCATGCCGCCGCCCGATTCGAACCACCGGCTCTCCCCGGAGCAAATCGAACTCCTGGGACGTTGGATCGATCAGGGCGCCGGGTATGAAGGACACTGGTCCTTCCAAACGGTAGCTGCCCCAAAGGGAGCCTCGATCGATTCATTGATCCGTGCGCAGTTCGAGGAGAGTGGCTTGCGGCCTGCTTCGCCCGCGAACCGGGAGACTTTGTTGCGCCGGCTCACTCAGGACTTAACCGGATTGCCCCCGACGCCTGAGGAGATTGATGTCTTCCTGGCCGATCAAAAACCGGGTGCATACGAGCGGGTGGTTGACCGGCTGCTTGCGTCGCCCGCGACTGCTGAACGGCTCACGGTCGATTGGCTCGATGGCGCGCGCTATGCGGATACCAACGGTTACTCGATCGATGACCACCGCGACATGTGGATCTGGCGCGACTGGGTGCTCCATGCTTTTCTTACCAATAAGCGTTTCGACGAGTTCGCGGTCGAACAGATCGCCGGCGATCTTTTACCACAGGCCACCGAGCAGCAGCGCG
>JBDQJG010000152.1:0-6989 GCA_040263955.1 Verrucomicrobiales bacterium | reverse complement strand
GGCCAGGCGCTCTCAAAAGCTCCTTAAAGGACTGACCATTTTTGTTATCATTGCGGCCGGGATCGGCGTCAGTGTTTCCCTCCGTCATCTGCTCAAAGACGAAGGCGTGGGCAGCTCAGGGGCACAGCAGCAGTCCGAAAAAGACGTTACGACAAAAAAGAATGATGCGGAACAGGGTGCCGTAGACACTGAGCAGGATGGGGAGACAAAAAAGCAACCGGGCGTAGCAGCGACGAACAGCTTGGGAGTTGCCAAGCGCGAGGGTGGGGACCTGTCTCTCAGTCGGGGGGTCACCGCACAGAAGTCTCTTGGCAAAGGTGATGTGCAGAGCATCAATGAGCAAAGAAGCCAAAAACAGAGTGAGGTTCTGAAACTTAGCGATGATCTGCGAGCGAGGCTCTATGATGGGGAGCAGGGAGATCAAGGTGCAGCGGTATCGAATCAAGATAACTACTCAGACAGTCTAGCCGGAGTGGGCAGCAAATCAGGAACCGACGTGCTCAGGGTACGAAAGGCGAATCAGGGGCAGATCAAGGCCGCGACGGGTTTCTTCAAAGCCTATATTGCTCTCGGGAAACTCAGCGACTGGAAACAATATACTGTACTCGTGCGAGATCCTCAGCATGTGTTGCCGAAAATGGAGGTTTACTATTTTGATGGCAGTACGAATCTCCCGGAGTTGGTGAGGCCTGAGCCAACGTCCGTCCATTATATTGAGTGGCGGGGGATGGAAATACTTCGCTGTGACGTCGATCTGTCCTCTTTCGAATCCCGTGTCGCTTTTCTGTTGATGGATGAGGAAGGAAAATACAAGCTGGACTGGGAGAGTTTCGTTCATTATCTGCCGATGCCCTGGGAGCATGTCCTCGAGAGAAGCCAGGCTGGCGACATGACTGTGCGAGTTGTTGTCGAGCCGAGTAATGATTATAACAAGCCTTATGCGGACAGGAGCAATTTTGCCGCCTTTTCCTTGAGTCGAGTTCTCGAGGATAAATCGTTGGTCGGATACGCCGAGCGCGGAACCATCGTGTATCGTCAGCTGCAGGAGGCACTCGGTGATTTCGTGCAAGGCAGCGATAGAAAGAGAGCCATGGTTCTCAAGATTCGATACCCTAGAAATGCAGGCGCATCGCGCCAAGTGGAAATTATCGGCGTTATTTCCCCTTCGTGGTTGATTCCCTGATCGACTGCGAGGAAATCAATCGCGGACAGCCTGTGAGTTTGGTTGCATTCAGTGTTTACCGCCGGCGCCTGTTAGCTGCATCTTGATGCAGAAAAACCCGGATACATGACTGGAAGCCAACCATGAAAGTCTGCCCGTTTTTACCCGTCCCGGCATCTCGTATTACGGCTGCGGATGCGCAGATGCTCGATTCGACTGCAGACGCGGTAACGTGTTATGAGTTTCGTCTCGCTTATGCTCAATCCAAACTGGCCGATGGCCTTCCCGCTCAAGCCATTCTCCAGCTCAATCGCGCCTTTTCGGCTGACCTGGGCCCAGACGCCGAGATTTTGAAGCGTTGGCCGTTGCCGTATGCAGCCGTGGCATGGATTTTGGATGCACGACCGGATCGAACGGGGTTGTTTCTCGGTAATCCTCGTCGTCACTGGCAGCATTATGCCACGCGCATGTCGGGTTCACTCCGCGAGCTGAGAATCTGGCGAAGCTGGGCCTGCTGCTGGCTGTGTCATGGGCGCCTGCCTGAAGATGAATTCCCGTTTGACCAGCAGCAGATCGAGCACGAACACATTCGCATACCGCATCCGGATGCTGTGGCTCGGCAGTTGGATCTGCAAGGGATGCCGGGAGAAGCTCGGCTCTGGCAAGAGCAATTGCTCACGCAGTAGGCCTTTGCGAGTTTTCAAAGCCGGAAGATTCGGTCAATCGTCAGTCGTTGCCTCGCACCATGCATGACCTCGAACAGAATTGTTATGTGATCGGGCATCGAAATCCCGATACGGATGCCATCTGCTCTGCCATTGGATATGCCGAGTATCTCCAAAGGACAGGAATGCCGGAGGCGGTAGCTGCCTGTTGTGGAGTGATGAACCCACGTACGGCTTGGGCATTGCGCCAGGCAGGCAGCGCTCCGTGTCGAGTGATTATGGATGTGCGCCCCACTGCGGCATCCATCTGTCGCCGGGAGGTGGTCACTGCCCATCCCAATGAGACGTTCTATAATGTCTACGGTCGGATGAATGAACATGGCATTCGTGCTCTGCCAGTCATCGA
This sequence comes from Verrucomicrobiales bacterium, assembly GCA_040263955.1. Lineage (GTDB taxonomy): Bacteria > Verrucomicrobiota > Verrucomicrobiia > Verrucomicrobiales > DEV007 > CALSSN01. The sequence continues at coordinate 4,756 of JBDQJG010000152.1, read as the reverse complement.
TGATGAGCGAAGACTCGTCGGCATTATTCAACTGAGTGCCCTGCTTGAACTGGTGATGCCATCAATGGATACGTCAGACGCGGCGCGAACAGTAGAGACCAGTGTCGAGAATGTTCGTCGCACGCTACTGGCGGAGACTCTCGTCAAGGGGCGCGACCCAACCCTCGAGACGTCCCTGATCATGACAGTTGCCGGCTCAAGCCTGGAGGTGATGGCCGAGAGGACGGCGAAATTTGATAGCAGTCAACTCGTGGTTATCGTGGGCAATCGTCCGAAGATTCAAAAGTGGGCGATCCGGCGTCAGGTTCGCTTGATCGTCCTTACCGGTGGGGCAAGCATGGATCCCGAGCTGGCCTGCGAGGCTGAGGGGGCTGCAATCAATGTATTGTCTACCAATAGCGACACCGGCAGTACCGTGCAGCTGATTCGTTGCTCGCGGAAATTAGCCAAAGCCATCGAGCGCAACAGCCTGTCCTTCTCCCCATCGGATCTCGCCACGAAAGTCGCCGAGGAGGCGCGACGTTCGCCTCAGCCGATTTATCCAATTGTCGACCCTGAAAACGGCATGCTCATTGGAGTCTTGGCAAAATCCGACTTGGTGGACTATCCCCGTCAGCGACTCGTTCTGGTTGACCACAATGAATTTTCTCAGGCCGTAGTCGGTGCTGAAGAAGCTGAAATCGTGGAGGTTCTCGATCATCATCGCCTCAGTGGGAACCTTGTTTCCAAGGAGCCAGTGCGATTCATCAACGAACCTGTCGGCTCGACCTGTACCATGGTTGCTTCCAGTTTTCGGCATCGTGATCTTGAGCCTTCGCGGAGTGCCGCAATCTGCCTGGCATCGGGAATTATTTCAGACACGCTGAACCTGACATCACCAACGACCACCGATGTGGATCGCGACTTGTTGGGCTGGCTGGGCACACTCGCCGGCATCAATCCTGATGAGTTTGCAAAGAGCTTCTTCTCCGAAGGTTCGGCACTGAGGGAGATGAATCCTGCCGAAGCAATCAAGCTGGATCGCAAGGAATACATGGAAGGACCGTGGCAGATCAGTATTTCGCAGATCGAAGAGATTGGTCTTGAGCGTTTCTGGGAACTCGAGGCAGAACTTGGCGCCGAGCTCGAGCGTCTTCTGCGAGAAACAAATCTTGATTTCGCCTGCGTGATGATCACCGATATCACACGACATAACAGCATTCTGTTGACGGCTGGCGACAGATTCATCATTGATGCGATTACTTATCCTGAGATCAGGCCGCATGTTTTTCGGATGAATGGTGTTGTGAGCCGTAAAAAACAGCTCTTTCCGGAATTGGGAAGAATTCTCGCCCGGGTTCCGGATGGGCCATCGGTCTGAAACAGAAAAGGCAACAACGGATAGGGAGCGAAAAACCGAAAGGAGCGATTAAAAAGTCGTTGCGCCAAACCGACCATCCGCATAGGTTCGCCGTCCCTTAAACGGGGCTATCGGAGCGGTAGCTCAGTTGGTTAGAGCGCCGGCCTGTCACGCCGGAGGTCGCGGGTTCAAGTCCCGTCCGCTCCGCCACCCTTCCCGGGCGGCTCGGTAGATAGTGGTTTTCCATGTTTTCGGTCAGGCACCACTGCCGAGCAAACGAAGCAATTGCATGGAATTCGTTCGTTTCAAGGATGTGCACTTTTCAGCCAGATTTCCGGCAGGGTTCACGTATTCGCGATCCCATTACTGGATGGCTGAAGATGGTGCTGACAAGTGGAAAGTGGGATTGACAAAGTTTGCCACTCGGATGCTCGGTGAACTTGTGGAGGTAGAGTGGCAGGCTCCGCTGCACGGTGCGATACACGCCGGTGATCAAATCGGATGGGTAGAGGGATTCAAGGCCGCCAGTGACGTATTTGCGTGCATGGATGGCACGTTTCTAGGTGGCAATCCGCTACTGGACGAGGATGCGTGCATCGTCCGCTCTGATCCGTATATCGATGGGTGGTTGTACCGTGCTGCAGGTAATCCCGAAAAGGATGCAATGAATGCGCATCAGTATCTTGACCTGCTGGGAGATACTATCTCGAAAATGAGGCAGGATCCTCGCTATGCACAAGAGTAGCATGAAGAAGGCCCGTTACATCATGATTGGCGGATTCTTAGGCGCTGGAAAGACCACCAGTATTCAGGCTTTCGGCAGCTATCTTGTGGAGCAGGGATTGCGGGTCGGTCTCATTACCAATGACCAGGGTTGGGGCCTTGTGGATTCTACCATCGGTCGGGCAAATGCTTTTCCAGTCGAGGAGATCGGGGGAGGGTGTTTTTGTTGCCGCTTCAACAGCCTGCTTGATGCAGCACGGAATCTCACCGAGAAGAATCGCCCCGACTTGCTGCTGGCAGAGCCCGTGGGTAGTTGTACGGATCTTGTGGCTACCGTCGGGACACCACTGCGACAGATTTATGGCGACCAGTTTCACGTTGCACCATTCAGTGTGCTCGTTGATCCCGTCAGAGCACTGCGAATCCTCGGGTTGGAGGACGGCAAGCGGTTTTCTTCCAACGTGCGCTACATTTATCTCAAGCAGCTTGAGGAGGCCGAGTTGCTGGTGATCAACAAGACTGATCTGCTTGCACCGGAGCGTCTTGATCTTCTTCGTTATAAGCTTCATGAACGCTATCCTGATACTCCTCTGTTTGAAGTCTCTGCCCGGGAGCGCAAAGGGCTGGAGCCGTGGTTTTCAATGGTGCTCTCCGATGAGGTCCATGCGCGGCCGGGTGATATGGATCTCGACTATGGCCGCTACGGCGCGGGGGAGGCTTTGCTCGGTTGGCTCAATGCCGAACTTGAACTGATCCCGGAGGATGGAGAGATCGAATTTGATGGCAACAGAATGCTTTTGAGTTTTGCCTCAAAGATCCAGTCCACGCTTGAAAAGGACGAGTCGGAAATCGCTCACCTCAAGCTGACTCTTACACCGAGGCATGATCCATACGAGGTTGCAGCCGTTCATCTCGTCACCAGAGAGGCTCAGCCGGAGCTTTCCCATCGCCTTGTCGATCCGCTGATTGACGGGAGAATGTTAGTCAATATACGGGCTGAAACGAGCCCGGATCTGTTGGAGGACGCCCTGCAGACAGCTGTCAGGGATCTGCAGGAAAGAACTCCCGGGATCGGGGTCAGAATACGGCACGTTGAGCATTTTCGACCAGGCATGCCTGAACCAACTCACCGCATGACCAGCGGGGGCGAAGCTGACCCCCGCCGGGGTTAGCGAAGCTTCGTGGTTGCACGATCGGGTTGTGGCAGTTGGGAGACGATGTGCATCACGGGATACTTCTGTGCGCGGGTCACAGATACTCCGCATCGCTGAACTGTGCGGGGAGTTGCAAGCAGGAAAGTACTACCTGGGGCGGGAACCCGACTTGCTGGCACTGTGAAATGCGTCAATGGTTTTTTTAAGGTTCAGCAGCCTCAAGAGCTGTGAAGAAACAGGCTCAACGTGTAGCAATTTGCCATGATCAATATCCTTGAAGAGACGGCTCGAACGCTTATCAAGATCTGTGGCATTCGCACTGCGCGCGATGCGCAGGCGATCGTCGGACTTGGCGCCGATTTGATCGGAGTGAATTTCTGGCCTTCGTCGAAGCGATTCCTTGACCCCGAAGATGCGCAGGAATGGGTGCCTGACATGTGTTACCGCACAACGGTCGTGGGGTTGTTTGTCAATCCGGATATCGATGAGGTAATCGGGCATTTTGAAAACGAACTCTTCGGGGTTGCCCAACTTCATGGCGATGAGTCTCCGGAGTTCTGCCGTCACCTCGAAGACCGGGAAATTCCTTTTATCAAGGCACTGGGTGTAACCGATCATGCCGATCTGGGTGACCTCGATCGGTTTGGAACCGATTATCTGCTGCTGGACCGGGCTCAAGGCGGTTTCGGTGGCGGGGGATTGGCTTTTAATTGGAAGATCGCAGCAGAAATCATCCAGGCATGGCCGGATAAGCGGTTTCTGTTGGCAGGTGGTATCAATCCGGGTAACGCCATGGAGGCGATTACAGTGGCCCAGCCCGCCGGAGTCGATGTCGCCAGTGGCGTCGAGTCCGTGACGGGAATCAAAGACCTCGGATTAGTGGAAGACCTGATCCGTCAGGTTCGCCGGGTTGACGGGTCAGCCGACGGCGCATGATCGTGTTCAAGGCGCGTGGTATCCCATCGTATGGTCTCTTCGTGGCAAGCGATTTGCTCAAGTGCGGAAAGCAGGAGTTGCCGAACTGCCGAATTGATCCTAAGAACCTTGGTTTATAAGGGAGTCTGATGGCCGGCAAGAAAGGAAAAGAGGATAGCAAGCAGTCCGAAGAGGATAAGCATTACGCGCTTGAACCGGAGCTTCCATTCGATGCTCCTTCTGGTGAGGGCGCGGCTGACCCTCCGGTTGCTTCTCGAGTGACTTCTCGTTCGCACCACGTGCATGAAATGTATGGCGACTGGTTTCTCGATTATGCGAGTTACGTGATCCTTGAGAGGGCGGTTCCTCATATCGACGACGGCTTCAAACCTGTGCAACGGCGCATCATGCATTCGCTGAGGGAACTGGAGGACGGTCGCTATAACAAGGTGGCTAATGTCGTAGGCAATACGATGAAGTATCACCCTCACGGTGATGCCTCGATCGGCGATGCCATGATTCAGTTGGGACAAAAAGATCTGCTGATCGATACCCAGGGCAACTGGGGCAATATCCTGACAGGTGATCGGGCTGCCGCTGCCCGCTACATCGAGGCAAGGCTTTC
>JBDQJG010000151.1:0-7060 GCA_040263955.1 Verrucomicrobiales bacterium | reverse complement strand
TCATACCCTGCCATGCCTCCCGACCGGCCTTCCTCCAAATGCAAGCAACTGCGTGAGCCAAGGGCCCGATGCTCCAAAAAAAGCCTTGCCCGTTGGCACCGGCGCGCGCCATGCTTTGGCATCCTCACAACCGCTCGAAGCCCCAACAACTTCAGGCACTCCAGCAATCCTCAGCCAGGAAAAAACGTCTCCCCCAATTCAATTCATGAGCCGAGAAATCGAACACAAGTTCCTCGTCAACGGCGCTCCGCTCTCCGCCGCAGTCAACCGCCTGCATCTCGTGCAAGGCTACCTGGCCCGTGAAAATGATGTCTCTGTCCGCGTCCGTATCACTGATGGGGAACACGCTGAAATCGGCATCAAGCGACGACTCTCGACAACCGAACGAGCAGAATTCGAGTTTCCGATCCCTTGCACCGAGGCGCAGCAACTTCTCGGAGAGATCGCCGGCAGTCGCATCATCGAAAAAACCCGCCATCACCTGCCCGCCGGCAACGGACTCACCTGGGAGGTCGATGTCTTTCACGGCGCCAATTCCGGACTCCTGCTGGCTGAGATTGAAATCCCCGAACACGGCACCGTCTTCAATCACCCCGATTGGCTGGGTGAAGAGGTAACCAACGACCCGCGCTACCTGAATACCCATCTCGCCGTTCATCCATGGCCCACGTGGTGCGATCAACCCAGCCCATAGGAGGCAGGTATCTCCGCCCCGAAGGCATGTATTGGCAAAAGGAAAAAGCTCCTCGCAGCGGCGTTCCCGCTATACGACGAAGGGATCAACTCATCGCAAGCCGGTCACCTGCCGATAGAGATGCAGCATCTCCGACCTGACAAAAGTCGTACGATAACTGGCGACAACCGGCTTGGACATGACTTGCTTGGTGACTCTGGACAACGTTGCCGGGTAACAGCATAAAAAGGCAGCCGAAAGCAAACTGCACGGCTTTCACTTTTCCTGCCCGCACTGCCCGGACAACTCTGAACGCACCGGGCGGAAGAATCAGCAACGCCGACCACCTCCGCCTCCGAGCCTGGCGCGCACCGCGGCAGAGACCAGGTCTCCCGCCACAACGAGCACGGCACCGGCAATTACCAGCACAATCATTTCGTCATAAAGGTCACGCGCACGCGCATCCTGAATATAAAAGCCCAGCGAACTTACACCCACGAATCCCAGAACCGTTGCCTCTCGCACGCAGGTCTCCCAACGATAGAAGAAAAACACCAGGAACCTCCCCAGTAACTCAGGAAGAAGACCCAGCCACAGCAGCTGCGCCCTTCCAGAGCCCGTCGCACGCATTACGCGCGGCAACGTCGGGGAGGCGTTCTCGACAACCTCAGCGCCGAGGCGCCCGAGAATGCCGACATTGTGAACTGCCAGCGCCAGAATAACCGGCCAATAGCCCAGCCCCAGCAAACCCACCAGCAGAAAAGCGAGCACATACTCCGGTAGTGCACGAAAGAGAATCTGCGCTCCCCGCGTCACCACGACAACCCCCCTCCACCAATAGTCCTGCCAGCCACCGACACCCCCATCATTGACCCGTAAAGGTCTGCTGCAGGCAAGATTGCGAGCTGATCCGCCAAGGGAAAGCAACGCTAATGCACCTGCCAATCCACCAGCCACCACCGAAAGCAGCAAGGTTTTCCAGCTGCCGGGTATCACTTTCTGGCTGCCCAGCCTGATTGCCCACTCTCCGATCGTCTCATTCGCACGATCGGGGTGAGCCAGCGGGTAGGGAGTGATCTCACCGATAAAACGTTCGATATTAGACAGCCGGTGCCCGGAGAAAAATCCCCCCGCATCAATCAGGCAACTGACCAGGGCGATCAAAGCTCCGCAGGAGGCCAGCAGAATGCTCCAGAAAACATAGCGGGGCCTGTCCCTACCCCGCCAAAGTTCACCCAGGGACGGTTGCTCAGCGATCATACCAACCTCCTTCGCAACGCGTGACTCCAGTGGTCGAGCAACACCACGATGACCAGAAGAATGATCAAATAACTCCAAACCTCACGAAAGTGGGTCTCCTCAAAGGACAGCCTGAGATGGTAACCAATCGTCGGTATGCCCAGAAAGCCGAGCACTGCGGAAGACCGCACCGCACACTCGAAACGATAGAATGCATACGCGACCACCTCCCCGATCACACCGGGAAGCCGAGCAAGCACGGCCAGCTGATGCCTGGAAGCGCCAATCGCAGCCAGCGCATCCGCCGGTTCATCCGGGCTCTCGTCCAACATCTCCGCGAAGATCTTGGCAAAGGTGCCAGCATAAGGAATCGCGATGGCGATCACTGCCACAATTTCCGACAGCCCGACTGCCGCCAGAAACACCACCGCCCAGACCAGTTCGTGCACGGACCGCATAAGTGCCACCACGATGCACACGATGCGCCGCCGCAGACAGAAACTGCGCCGTGATCCACAGACGTGACGCGAGGCGGCAAAACCCAAAGGTATCCCAACCAACAAGGAAACCGCCATGCCCGCGGCCGCTATCCTCACGGTCTCGAGGGCGGCACGGGCAACCTTGATCCAGAACGGGCAGGCATCCTCCGGCACCGAGGCTGCCTCATAATCAAAAGCCGGAACCAGAGCGGCGGCGAAAAACTCGCGCACCAGTCGCCATCCCCCCTCGCCGGGCATGAGATCCCCGAAACGAAGCCCCAATCCCCATCCGGCAGCCACCACCACCGCCGCGATCACCACGAAAAACCAGCGGATCGAGCCCTCCAAGAGACGCGATTGATTCATTCCGATGGGGCGAATTGCATGCATTAACCCAACAGCTCCTCCTCAGTTAGACTGAACAACTGATCAAACGCTCCATCAGGCAGGGCTCGCGCAGGCGCGTCGAAAACAAGCCGCCCTCCGCGCAGCCCGATCAATCTCGGAAAAAACTCACGCGCCAATTCAAGGTTGTGCAGGCTCATCACCAGCGTCATGCCCTCTTCGCGGGCTAATTCGGTCAGCAGGCTGATCGTATCCCGCGCCCTCGCCGGATCCACGCTGGAAACAGGTTCATCGGCAAGAATCGCTTCCGGTGACTGGTAGAGGGCCCGAGCAACAGCAACCCGCTGTTGCTGCCCCCCTGAGAGTCGATCCGTCCGCGCGAAGATTTTCTCCCCGATCCCGACGCGCTGGAGAATCGCATGCACCCGCTGCTTTTCACGCTCGCGGGGAACCATGCTGCTGCGCAATGCCCCGAAAAACCCCTGCCGGCCAAAGCCTCCCGCAACCACGTTCTGCACAACCCGCAGATTGGGCACCAGACCCAGATCCTGCGCTACGAATCCGATTCTCGCGCGCAGTATTCGCAGCTTATTCTCCCCCAATCCTGCCGCATCCACTCCCAGGATCCTCACTCCGCCAGACGACGGTGTCACCATGGCATTCAGGCAACGCAGCAGTGTCGTTTTCCCGGATCCGCTCGGGCCCACCAACCCCACGAGCTCACCCCGTGCGATCGACAAATCAACCTGCCTCAAGGCCGCCACTTCACGGTACGAGACATCCACTTTCTCCAGGCGAAATTGCTCATCCATCTTCTCCGGCGCCCGCATGTGGACGCATACCCGAATACTTCTATGCCGATTCCCACCGAAAAACAGGGCTTTTCATCAAAAAACCCTCCGCCTGGCAATCAATCCAACGCTGCGCCCTAATCTCTCAATCAGCCGCCCTGTCATCCCAGCGGGATGAACCTGAAACAGCGCAATCCGCACACCCCGATCAACGCAGAAAACCAAGCTCAACGGCTACCTTTTCGATGCTGCTGTAATCTGAATTCTTCGCCGAAATTAGCGCCTTCCGCGGAAAAGCAGAGAGCAGGTCGGGATCGTCGATTTCTATGAGTACTTTCTGAAGCCTGTCGATGAAGCCAATCCCGAACATCTCCTCGAGGGCCGGGTGGGCCGTAAAATTGTAATCCGCATATGTCGGGGTCCGCCAGATGATCCGCACCACCTCGGGATTGATTTTTCCCTCGGCCACCAGTTTATCAAATGTCGTATAACTGAGCACTCCGGCCTCCACCTGCCCACTCGCCACCAGTAACGCCGTCTTATCATGTGATCCGGAAAACCCCGGCGCCGCGGCAAAAAAAGCCTCAGGGGACTTGCCGGTCTCCTGCCGAATGAAATATGCGGGCATGAGTCTGCCGGAAGTCGATGACTCCGAACCGAACGTGAAACTCTTCTGCGCAATTGCCTTCGGAAAGCTGTCCGAAGGCTCAATGCCTGTATCTCGGTGGGCAATAAAATACGAGAGATATTCAGGATCTTCTCTGCCCTGCACAATCGCCAGAGATCCGGGCACGGCAGCGCGCGCCTGCACTCCAGTCAAGCCACCGAACCACGACAACTGAATGTCGCTGTTCTTGAACATCTCGACCGAGGCCTTGTAATCGGACGAAGGCACATACTCGACCTGAACTCCCAATTCCCGGCTCAGGTAGTCGGCCAACGCGGCAAATTTCTCCTGCAATTCGGTTTTATCCTGATCAGGGATCGCAGAAAACCGCAGGACGTTTCCAGAAGGCCGCGAGCCGCCCTCCTCTGCGGAAACCGCAACCGACTTCTCGGCATCACCAGAGCAGGATACCAATAAAGCGACACCGGCGGCAGCAGCGCCGAATAAAAATCGAGAAAACTTTGATGCCATAGGCCTGTCCTATTCACTACGACTCACAAATGACAACTCAAATTCTCACAGGTTCAGCCCGCATCTTCGAAGATCACTCGTTCATCTTCCCATACTTTTTATTGCGCTTGACCTCTAATATTGCTAAAGGATCCCATGAATGACTCTGTTCGCAGGTGCTCGCGAACCAAGGCCGCTGCAGAAACACAGGGTCTACGTTCTTCGTTTCTCTGCTTGATCGCCTTGTTCCTGCCTCTCTGCACGGTGCAAGCTGACAAGATTTTCCTGAGATCCGGGCAGACCATTGAAGGCAAAATCCTGCAACAGAACGCCGCGAGCGTTCGCATTGAGTATTCTCCCGTGCGCGGGATTATCGACGAAAAGAAGATTCCGATCGACAAGATCGCGAAGATCGTCAAAACCACTCCCGATCAGGCAGCCTTCAAGGCAATCGAGACCCTGTTTCCGTTTCCCGATCTCATGTCTCCCTCGGACTACGATGAAATCATCAGATCCCACCTGAATCCGTTCATCCACACCTTTCCCGAAAGCGACTATCTTGAAGAAGTCGAAAAGTTCCTCGCCGAGGCCGAGGAGGAGCGCAAACTGGTTCAGTCAGGGCACCGAAAACTCGATGGGCAATGGTATTCTGCGAGGGAATACAACAATCAACGTTACAATCTCGAAGCCCGGATCTCCCACGTGGCGATCGAACGACTGATCGAAGAACGTGCATACAAAAAAGCACTTCAGGCCTTCGAGAAAATGGAGTCAAAATATAAGCATGCCATCGCCTACCCTGAGGCAGTTGTCAGTTCTCTGGAGGTGCTTGACACCTACGGCAAGCAAATCGACGCGATGATTATCAAGCAGCCTATCCTGGCACAAAAACGCGAAGAGGGCATGCACTTGATCGATATCCGCAAGCAAGCCACGATCAAACAGGCCCTGAAAGAAGAGCTCGCCGAGTACCAAGCACGCCGCAAACAGGAAGCCGAGGAAGGTGAAAAATGGAAAACACTCTATCCATATGACCTGCAGGGCCTCACCGAGCAGCGCGCCACAGTGGAGGCCGAAATCGAGCGGCTTGGCAACATAGATCTTGAGATTTTACGCAACAGCCTGGTCTACATCGCGACGGCTCTCGAACATATCGAGAAAAAAGAATTCGCCGAGGCCAGCGCGGCCCTGTCTAAGGCGATTGATGCGGGCGCTGACCTGCAATTTGTCGATCAATTGAAGGAAAAAATCGCCTTCACAGAGGGCGTTTTGCAGGAAGGCATCGAGACTGCAGCTCAAGTAAGAGCTGAAGCCACAGCGACCGAAAATACCGGTGACGAATCGACCACCAGCGGGGAGCCTCAGACAGAATCCGCTGATTCCGAGAGCTCAGAAAAGTCAGCCACAGACCAAGAAACACCGGGCGATGCAACTGATGAGCCCACCAACACTCAGGCAGAGGAATCCCGAGAAAACAGTGCCGCAAATGCAATCCCGGCACAGCCGCAGAAGCTCGAACGGGAAATCACATCTACCGCCACCAGCTCGACAGCCGACACGCCATCTCAAAGCGATCAGAAAGCTCCAACCAACGAGAGCAAAACCGGCGGATTCCTCGGCGGGAAACTACCCTTCATTCTGGCGCCGGCTCTCATTATTCTTGTCGCAATTGCCCTGAATAAAAGACAAAAAGATGCTGCCGAGGAAGAACCGAAAAAAAAGAGACCGAGGAAAAAAGAATCCGAGGAGCAGCAAGACGAAGCCTGACTACCGCGAAATCTGACCGCTCTCGACGTTCAACCAAACGCCACGAAGGACTACCAGATTGCCTTGATCAGGTAAAGCAACAACTCCTTTTGCACCCTAGCTCCCTTGCCTGCCACCATTTTTCGGTGAGGCCAGCAATACCGGAGCCAGCACATTGGAGTCGGTCATTCTCTTGAACCACCGCCCGGCATGCGCGTGCTCAGGATCCATCTCCAATGCCTGGCTCAGATGCCACCAGGCTTCCTGTTCTTTGCCACGTAAGAACGCGCAACGTCCCGCGGCGGCATGCAGGTCAGGGCTCTCATCAAGGCGATAAACGAGCAAGTTGATAAGTTCGCCCCCCTCAAAAAGCATGCCGTTTTCGCAAAGCGAAACCGCATAGTCACACCGATCAATATCACTGAATTCCGCCAGGTGCATGCGCAGGAAACGCTCCCAGACAATGATGCTGTTCGGATCATCTCGGGAAATCAAGGCCAAGGCATCGGCGCGCAATTCACCGACCACATCGCCGCCCCTTTCAGCTGAACCAACAGCATCTTCCCCGGCATCACGCTCCAGGTCGATGGACCGCCGAGCGAACTCGCCGGCAAACTCTGCCAGCCCGTGGGTTCCCGCGACGTGGGCCGGTTGTAAGTCCACCGCGCGC
>JBDQJG010000150.1:0-7217 GCA_040263955.1 Verrucomicrobiales bacterium | reverse complement strand
TGGGCGCAAAGTCTATGCGCTTTCGCTTGGGGAAAATAGTGAGCTCACGCTGGCGCCGAGCGCGACGTCGCCGATTCGTGCCACGCTTCCTATCGACGACACGGATTTCAAGGAGACGATTGGGGCCGCTTATGATGCGTGGACGACGCAGATGGTGGCCAAGGCCCGGGCGCGGCATGAACACCAGATCGCTCAGCGTGATCGGATCGCGAGGCTTGAGGCCAGTGGTGACATCAGCGCTTTGGAGGGTGCTGGTGATCGCCCCGTGCAGGAAGAGGATGGCAAAGTGCCGCTCATGCTCGAGAGCATGTTTAATGGAGATGTAACCGAGATCAGCCCCGAAATCATCGAGGAATGGGGTCCCATCGTCCAGGAAGAGATCGATGGCGAGCCCTACTGGACGGCGACAGTTTCCTACTCAGCAATGACGTTGTTCGGCAAGATCCAGTCGGAAGCGCAGGCACTGATGAGGCATGGCAAGGTGCGCAAGTGGATCTACACCGGCTCGGGGGAGGTGGTTCCATAGATGGAGGGCACAGCCGAAATCCTTTCATGGAAACCTGTGAAAACGAGAACCTTTGTGCACTACAGCACGTCGGAGTTGCTCCGACGCGGGCAGCGCCTTTAGTCACTGTTCAATGAAAAAAGCAAAAGCAACCGATGCGGCGCGGATCGCGGCTCCAGCATGGCATGCGCATACGCATCCCGATGAGGTGCGTGCTGCTGTCGAGGCGCGCCATGGTGATCCCTTTGCATTCCTGGGGCCGCACGAGGTGCAGGGAGCCTGGTTGATCAGGGTGTTGCGTCCCGATGCCGAGAAGCTGGTGGTGCGTGGTATCGGCAAGTCAGGGGACCTGGTCGCCGAACGCATTGATGCTGCAGGTTTTTTCGTGGCTGAGATTCCCGCGTCCAGCGGGTGGCATCCCCGAGACGGATACACCCTGTGCTTCACGCTTCATGGTGGAGGCAGGAACTCCTGGGAAACGCGTGACCCTTATAGTTTCGGCAACCTGATCACCGGCGATGAGCTGTATTATTTCGGAGAGGGGCGCAACTGGACGCTGCATGAAACCCTGGGTGCGAACCGCAGAGAGGTCGATGGTGTGGCGGGTTTCGTATTCGCGGTGTGGGCGCCGAATGCGCGCCGGGTGAGCGTGGTTGGCGATTTCAATGGCTGGGATGGCAGGACGCATCCGATGAAAAAGCGCATCGAGGGGGGGGTCTGGGAATTGTTCGTTCCGGGTGTTGAATACGGCTCCCACTACAAGTTCGAGCTGTTGGGTGCGGGTGGCGAGTTCATCGTCAAGAGTGATCCCTTCGCGCGTTTTTCGCAGAATCAGGAACAGACCGCCTCGATCACCTTTGATCTCGGCAAGTATGGCTGGGGTGATGATGCGTGGATGAAAAAGCGCAAAACCTATGATCCTTATCGCAGTCCGCTGTCGATTTATGAGGTGCATCTCGGTTCTTGGAAGAGGGTCACTGAGGACGGCAACCGCTTCCTCTCCTACCGGGAATTGGCGGATCAACTGCCGGCCTACGTGCGCGAGATGGGGTTCACCCACATCGAGTTGATGCCGGTGTCCGAGTTTCCATTCGATGGCAGCTGGGGGTATCAGGTGGGAGGCTATTTCGCCCCCACAAGTCGCTTCGGAAATCCCGATGATTTCCGGTATTTTATCGACCGTTGCCACCAGGAGGGTATCGGCGTGATCGTCGATTGGGTGCCCGCCCATTTCCCCAAGGATTCGCATGGTCTGGCGCGTTTTGACGGCACGGCGTTGTTCGAGCATTCCGACCCGCGCCAGGGAGAGCACCGGGACTGGGGAACGCTGATCTACAACTTCGGCAGGAACGAGGTGCGCAATTTTCTCATCTGCAATGCGCTGTTCTGGCTGGAGCAGTATCACATCGATGGTTTGCGGGTCGATGCCGTGGCCTCGATGCTCTATTTGGACTATTCACGCGAGGATGGGGATTGGATTCCCAATCAACATGGCGGACGGGAAAACCTGGATGCGATCGAGTTCATGAAGGTGCTCAATCACGAGTGCTATGCGCGTTACCCCGGGGTGATGACGATCGCTGAGGAATCCACTGCCTGGCCGGGTGTCTCCAAGCCGACGGACCTTGGGGGTCTTGGCTTCGGCTTCAAATGGAACATGGGCTGGATGAATGACTCACTGTCCTACATCGAGAAGGATCCGGTGCATCGCCGGCACCATCACGGTGAGGCGACATTCTCGATGATTTACGCCTTCGATGAGAATTTCATGCTCGTTCTGAGCCATGACGAGGTAGTCCACGGCAAGGGGTCGCTACTGGACAAGATGCCGGGCGATCGATGGCAGAAATTCGCCAACCTGCGCATGTTCCTGGCGTGGATGTATGCGCATCCGGGAAAAAAGCTGCTGTTCATGGGCAGCGAGTTCGGCATGTGGCACGAATGGAATCACGCGCACAGCCTCGACTGGCACTTGTTGCAGAATCCGGAGCACGAGGGGCTGCGGCAGCTGGTCAGCGACGTCAATCACTTGCACCGCGAGGTGCCGGCGCTCCACCAGCGGGATCACGATCCGTCCGGTTTCTCCTGGTTGGAGCACTCGGCGGCAGAGGAAAGTGTCTTTTCCTTCCTGCGCTTTGGCGAGGACGGTTCCTGCGTGGCCGTGGCGGTCAATGCCACACCGGTTCCTCGCACCGATTACCGGATCGGCCTTCCCGCCGGCGGTTACTGGAGGGAAGTCTTCAACTCCGATGCAGCCTGCTATGGGGGTTCCGGAATGGGTAATGGCGGTGGACTCGATGCCGGGGAGCAGGCGTGGCAAGGCCAGCCGTTCTCTGTCTCGATGGTGTTACCACCGCTTTCGGCGGTTTACCTCCAGCTGTGACCATGCTGCAGCAGAGAAGCTGATGCCTCCGGATGTGCTCTGTGGCGCAAGAAATGCGGCTTGCTGCTTGCGGATGTGCTCGGGGGCACCTGGCAATCCGACCAGATTTGCAAGTAATTCAGCGAAGGCGGAAGACGATCCGAGCCTTGTCCGTATCGTAGGGAGACATTTCCATCTTGACCCGGTCACCGACCACAAGGCGGATAAAGCGCTTGCGCATTTTGCCGGAGATGTGGGCGAGAACCACGTGACCCGGACTGTTGTCCAGTTCGACGCGGAACATGGTTCCCGCGAGAACTTCCCGGATCGTCCCCTCCAGTTCAATGGCTTTGGCCTCTTTCGAGGATCCATCGTCATCCTGTCTTCTGCCACCACCGGAATTGCGTGACCGACCGCCCCGGAACGAACGTCCGCGGCCGCCTCTTCTGTTCTGTCCTCTAGGTGGGCTCAAAGTCGGGTGCGTTTTTTAAGTTGGATGAAGCAGATTGCCTTCCTCAGCGGAGAAAATGCGACTGTTCCCGGTATTTACAAGCGTTATTCCTGATGATTTTGCGCGACTGTTTGTTGGTCGGGCAATGCTGAGAAGTCGATATGAAGCCGGCCCGCCGGCCGTGATCAGTTCGGCGCCGGGGAAGGAGATGCAGTCGGTTCGACGCGAGGCGTGGCGGACAACTGCCCGGTCGAGATGTCGATCCGGTAGTCGACCTCCTGGGGATTCTGTTCTTCGATTGGTGCAAGAATTCTGCCCATGGCATCATATCGGGTAATCCTGCCGTGCTCGATACGTCGCCAGCCGGTGATTTCTCCGTTCCCGTCATGCTGGTAAATGTCCCGCCATCTCTTGTCGGAGGTGACGCGCGGATCGAAATAATTGTGGCCTTTTGGCCTCTCAATGATTTCGGGAAACAAGGCATCCGTCGCCAGCACGAGATGCAATCTGCGCAGGTGGTGGTAATCATTGGGGCGCAGGCTGTGCGCGTCCTCGGTCAGTTGGTAGGATCCCGCGACCTTGGCCAGGACATTCATGGCGACGAGTTCACGCAGCAGGCTGTCGATTGCCGGGCTGTCGTGGCCCGGATCGGCCCTCAGGCGTGCGATTTTGGCCTGGTTTCCGACGAAAAATCGCGGGTTGGCGATGATTTCCGGGATGAGTTCCTCGATGAAAAGAGTTGCCGCATTGGAGCCGGGTTCCCCCGATTGCAGACTTTCCTCGAGGGCGTGTGCGAGCAGGTTGCGATCTTTCTCGAGAATGTCGATTTCTGGTTGTGCCGCGTGACGGGCTGCCTGCGCACGATTCAGTTCAGCCTCCGCCCGGGTGAGTTGCGTGGTATCGGCTTGCGATTCTTGCAGGCCTTTCAGGCGTTTGCTGGCAGTGTCCATTGCATTGTCGAGCTCGGACAAGCGCGCCTGGATTCGATGTGTAAGCGCGCTCATCTCGTTGGAGCTTGCCTCCAGATCCGCGTGGATGGCAGCCAGCCTGTCGATCGTGAACTGGTCGCAGGTTCCCTTGAGAAGTTCGGCAAGCGGGTGGGGTTGTTCTCTGCTGTGCAGCTTCGTCAGCATGTGCATCCATGGCTCGGCAGTTACCGGGCGCAGCCCGTATTGCTGGCTCTCGGTGCCATAGTGGATTTCCAGCAGGCGCTCCTCCGTGTCGTAGATGCGTGTTTCATTGGGAAGAAAGAAAAAAGTCACGAATCCCGGAGCTGAAAAATGGTGGCCGTTGTGGGCGAACACCCCGATGTCGACCCTGCCTGAACTGATCGGTGCGCCCTCGTGGATCGCTCGTCGCCCGTGGTGGGCAACCGTGATTTCCGCCTGGCCCAGGTCCCTGGAACAGCGGATGCGCACGCGTTCGGGATCACCGCGCAGCAGGGCCCAGTGGTAGGTGAGTTCATGGTTGTTGATGTCGATACTCTGGCGCGCAGACACAGTGATCGAGCGTGTGCCGGCACGGGTGCGGTAGATGCGTGCGATGGCCGAGTTGGTATCGAACAGGGTTTCGGAGCGTAGATGTTCAGGCTCGAAGTAATCGATGCCGGCAGTCGCCGAGTCCTCGCGAATGACCGAGAGATGCATCAATGGCGGCAGGGTCTCGATCTCCATGTCGTGCGCCGCCTGCACCATCGCGGTTTCATCGAGAAACCCCGCCTCGAAGACGGTGGGATGACTTCTGCCGGAGAGGTAATCGAAGGGTTGTCCGGCGGGCCCGTAGTGGGACCTCAGGATCTGTTGCAGGGTCGGCGCTATGAGACGCCGCTCCTCGAGTCGGTGCCGCACCTCGGGGCGGAACGCGCCGACAGTCTTGATCAGCGCGTGGACGAACGGTCGATCCGAGTGCGATGAGCCCTGGGAAATGATCAGGTAGGGGGTATTGGCCGGATACAGGTCGCCGTAGCCGGGTGAGCCATTCGTGCCCGGGTCATGATCGCGGTGCTCGGGATAGACATGCAGATTGTCGGAAAGATACTGCGCAAACAGCAGTCGCATGCCCTGCGGCGTGGTGTAGAAAATACGCGGCAGCGATCCTGCCCTGTGCACCCCGGATGCCATCGAGCAGTTACCGATCGTAATCGGTGGCAGCAGCGTATTGGGCAGCCCGAGGTGGAGCTTCTGTTGGCGCGCATCGTCCGGGTAGGGGACGCGTTGAAGGCCCTGGTAGGTTTCCAGCTTGATATCCGAGTGGCCGCCATCCCGGTTGTCGTAGTGGACCCCTTCGAACCCGGCGGCGGTTCGTTGCGCGAACCATTGGTTGAGCAGGCTTGCCGCCGGCGATCCATCCAGGCAGATCATCGCGGCCTGCGGGTCGGGAGGTAGATCCAGATTCTGTGCAGAACCCGAAAACGGCGCGCCAGCCAGGGTAGCAGCGGCCAGCAGGCGGAGCAGGAATCGATTCATAGAGCGAAGGGTTGGGTTCCTTTTTGGACGCCGTCTGCAGGACTGCTTATCAAAAAAAAAAGCAGGGCAATGTGATGACCTGCGAATCCGATGCGCAAGAAAAAAGCCGAGGCACCTGCAATCTTGCGAATGCCGGCAGCGCGCAAATAAATGGCCGCCCTTGATCGCTTTACCGTCTTCCCGGTCGGCGGGACGGTCGCTGCCCGCGCTTGCCATCCGCTGTCGGTCGGCGCACAGGATTGCGCTGCAGGAGTGTGATTTCACTGTCTTCGAGTGCCCGCCAGCGCCCGGGTTTCAGCGTGCCGATGACCATGCTGCCGATCCGCACGCGGACGAGTTTTTTCACTTGGTAGCCGAGTTCCTCGAACATGCGCCGCAGTTGGCGTTTCATCCCCTGAGTCAGCACGACCTGCAGTCGTCGGGGTGACAGGTGGATGAAAGAGGCAGCGGAAGCAGTTCCCTCCTCCAGTGCGATTCCCTCGAGCAAGCGCTCGCCGTGTTGGGTGTCAAAGGCGTGGTTCAGCGTCACCAGGTATTCTTTCTCGATGCCCGCAGAGGGCCTGGTGAGTCTCTGGGACAGGGATCCATCCCGAGTGAGGATCAGCAGGCCCTCGCTGTCGCGATCCAGACGACCCGCATGATGCAGGTCTGCAAGGTGCGCCGGGAGCGACTCATAGATCGTGCTGCGGCCGTGTTCGTCCTCCCTCGAGGTGACCAATCCCCGGGTCTTGAACAGCGCCACGGTCTGGGCGGGTGCGGGGTGGACAGCACGGCTGTCGACAGTAACCAGATCATCGGCGCTTACCCTGCGGGAGAGTTCCGTGCAGGGATCACCGTTGATCCGGACACGCCCGTCCCGGATGAGTTGTTCACATCCACGGCGCGAACCGAGCCCACAGCTTGCAAGGAAGCGATTGAGGCGCATTGGGAACTGCCTTTCAGCCTGCCAGTTGACCTGCGCCTAATCAGAGCATTCCCCCGCAGGACACTTCGCAGCTCGGGATTCAAGGCCCCTGCGTCCGCGCGCGGCAGGCACAAAGAGACTCAGGCGTCAGGCTCGGTCTTGGGAAGACCCACGTAGCCCATGCCCTCTTTCCACTTACCGCGCTTTTTGAGCAGCTTGATGCGCTCGAAACGTTTCAGGACGCTGCGCTTGGCCCCGACGGTGCCGGCTGCTTTGAGACTGGGATGTTGAGACATGACTCGCTTCTGGTTGGATGTGCTGAGGGTTGAACGACCAATAAATCTGGGTCGTGAGGATAATGAGGCCGGAGCATTTGGCAAGCTCGAAATGAGATGGCTTCATGATCCTGCGGTAGGAAGTGCAGATTTAGGGAGGGCGAGGGCCGGTCTTTCGGTTGCCGCGACAGAAAACGTCGATGGGATACGCGAGCGAACACGGCTCCCGCATGCCACGGAGCGGGCAGAGAAAAG
>JBDQJG010000149.1:0-7356 GCA_040263955.1 Verrucomicrobiales bacterium | reverse complement strand
GCCTCGGACACTCGTCGGGAACCGCCGCCGTCTTCAATGCCATCATCAACCTTGCCAGTCAGGGCGACAACATCATCTCCGCGCGCAACCTCTATGGTGGGTCATACACCCAATTCAACGACATCCTGCCCAAGCTCGGCATCGAGGTCCGCTTCGTGGATTCCCGGGATCCCGCAAACTTTGCGGCCGCCGCAGACGCGAACACCCGCGCCTTTTTCGTGGAGACTGTCTCCAATCCCGCTCTCGAGATTGCCGACCTCGACACCATCGGCCACCATGCCGCTGACTGCGGCGTTCCCGTTATCGTCGACAACACTTTTGCAACTCCCTACCTCAATAACCCGATCTCCCACGGTGCCGACATCGTGGTCCACTCCTTGACCAAGTGGCTGGGGGGCCACGGCACCGGAATCGGCGGCGTGGTGGTCGACTCCGGGCGCTTCAACTGGGCTGCCGGCAAGCACCCGCTCTTCGATGAGTCGGATGGTTCCTACCACGGGCTGCGCTGGGGCCATGACCTGCCCGATATGCTTGCTCCGCTCGCCTACATCCTGCGCATGCGCACCGTGCCACTGCGCAACCTCGGTGCCTGCATCTCGCCGGATAACTCCTGGCAGTTCCTGCAAGGCATCGAGACCCTGCCACTGCGCATGGACAGGCACTGCGAAAATGCTCTCGCCGTGGCCCGACACCTGCAAGGTCACTCCGATGTCGAATGGGTGCGGTTTCCCGGACTCGAAAATGACCCGGAATTCGAAAAGAACTGCAAGTATCTGAAAGGAAAAGGCGGACCGATGGTGGTTTTCGGCATCAAGGGTGGGGCTGCTGCGGGCTGCAAGTTTATCGAGGGGCTCGAGCTCTTCAGCCACCTGGCCAACGTCGGCGATGCCAAGTCACTGGCCATCCACCCGGCCACTACCACGCACTCGCAGCTTAATGCCGAGCAGCAGGCCGCCGGGGGTATCACCCCGGAACTCGTCCGCCTGTCGGTCGGCATCGAGCACATCGACGACATTCTCGAGGACCTTGAAAGAGGCATCGCTGCCACCAAGTAAATCGGACTCGCGTTTGACCTGCCCAGCACCTGCTCGCAACAAACCTCCGGGTCCACCGCCTTTTCCTGCCGGCAAGCAACCTCATGCACAGCAGAGATCCATGAAGAACATCGCGGTCACCATGGGAGATCCAGCCGGAATCGGGCCTGAGATCTGCCTGCACCTGCTGGCCAGATCGGGGGGCCCTGCCAATGCCCGGCCGATTATCTACGGTGACCTCGGAATTCTTCGAGAGGTTGCCGAAAAGTTGTCGTTGCCGCTTCCGGAACCAGGCCTTGTCCGAGAACTCTCACATTTCGAAATCGGCGCCATCACCCCGGGGCGGGTCGAGGCTGCCACCGGGGCCGCTGCTTTCGCATACATCTCGCAAGCCATCGACGATGCACTTGCCGGCGAGGTCATCGGTGTCTGCACCGCCCCGATCAACAAGGCGGCATTGCACGCCGCAGGAATCACTTACCCCGGCCACACGGAGATCTTTGCCGACCGCATGAAAGCCGAGCGCTCCTGCATGCTGCAGATTTCCGAGGAAGTCACCGCCAGCTTCGTGACCTGCCACTGCGGCTACGCCGAGGTCCCGGCTCTGTTGACCACCGCGCGCATCCTCGAGGTGATTGAGCTCACCCATGAAGCGCTGCTACGCATCAGGGGCCGCCCCCCGCACCTTGCGGTCTGCGGTCTCAACCCGCACGCGGGCGAACACGGAATTTTCGGTACAGGGGAGGAGGAACGCCTCATCCTGCCCGCCATCGAAGAGGCCCGCAACCGCGCCATCACCATCACCGGTCCCCTGCCCCCGGACACCGTATTCATTCCCCGCAACCGGGCCCGCTTCGACGCTGCTGTCTGCATGTACCACGACCAGGGCCACATTCCGCTCAAGGCCCTCGCATTCGACACCGCCGTCAATACCACCCTCGGCCTGCCCGTGACCCGCACTTCGGTCGACCATGGGACCGCCTTCGATATCGCCTGGCAGGGAATCGCCAGCCCTTCAAGCCTGATCGAGGCATTCGCTCTTTGTGCTCAGCTCGGTTCTGCCTCACCTGAAAGGGGATGACCCCATCCCTGTGCAAGCCCGCTTTACCCGGCGGATCTCCCCGTTCTGCGCGCCGCCGCTCTCCATCAAAGCGCGACGCATCCCTTCACCAGCCTCAGACTTTCAAAAGCAACGGCAACGGTTCCAGCTTGCGGCCATAGCATGTCCGCAGCAGGAACGCCCGCAGCATCCGCCCCAGTCCACGGCCACGCTGTTGCAGAACCTCAGCGAAAAAACCAGCCTGGATCAACCTGGAACTTAATTCAGCCTCGCGGCCGAGCAATCGCATCTCTGCGCGCACCTCGGCACGCTCGTTCTGCGAAAACCTCGCCCACAGCAATCGATCAAAGCGCATCTCACCCAACCGGAACAAACGATTGTCTCTGGCAGTTTTTTCCGTCCCATAGGCCCGCCCTCGAAAATGTGTGTGTATTGCAAGTGGCTCTGACAGGTACAGCAGATCGCCCCGCAGCAGCAGACCACGCATTTTCTCGGCGGTCAGTGAATTATGTCCTTCCTCCGCGACGCTTAGATTCAGACCAACTCCGAGACGCCAGCAAAGGCCCAAGTTTGACATCGGCGTCTGGTAAAATGAGCGCAGTAACCGCTCAGTGTAGGGCACCTCGCGTCTTCGCCTTCCAAGCGTTGGGCCGAGACTGTCACCGATCGGTCCCTTATCTTCTCCATTCACGAAATCGTGCACCATGGCGTTGCGCAGCAGCACATCCCGCCCGGACTCCTCGAGTTTCGCGATATTTCTCGCAAGAAGCTCAGGGAGAAAGCGGTTGTCGTCTTCCAACACGCAAGCAAACCCGGCACCCTCGAAAAACGCTTCAGGCTGAAACGCTGCACTGATATTGCCGGTGATACCCAACCGCACGGGATTTTCCCGATACGACACGCGAGAATGGGCGGGATGATCCTCGACCACCGCACGTGCGGAGCCTTCAGGATCATCATCCAGCACGACAGCTCGCCATTCCACGGCATCCTGTGCCAGGAGAGAATCAAGCGCCCTGCGCAAAAACTCAGGACGCCGGAAAGTGGGAATCCGCACTTCAATCATGCGCACCCGCATCACCTACCACTCCCGGATGACCGGCGCAACAGTGTGCGTCCCGCGAAGCCACAGAAATCGGAGACTGGCATCTTCAATCCGGCCCCGAGCGCGGCCATCCCCAATGCCTAAGGAATCTCTGATTAAAGACGCTGCTCGCCATTGCTGTCTGAATTCTGTGTGGCGCGGCGCGCGGCGGAAGTGGATGAGCATCCGCGACCAACGAGCAACAAAGCCACTCTAGATGCGGGCGGCAACCCGGAGGGCTTCACTACCAAGACCGGAGCGCAGCGACGCGACCTCCAAACCTATCCAATCCCATGTGGCGGGTGGCGGAATTGATCAGAGCTTCCCTAATGACTACTCACCTCCTGAACCGGCGTCACGCCTTTCTTGAGAATGACGTTGGCATACTTGTGAACGTCGCCAGTCGCCACCACCACATGCGCATTGCGAGCTCGCTCATAAAAAGCGAAGCGCTCCAACCTGCTGATCGGTGGATTAAGTGCGCTGTGGCGCGAGATCGCGGCGGCATATGCTGCCTCGACCGCCGGATCCAGGCTGTCACCCGCGACTGCTTCCATGGTCAGTACCGGCGCCGCATCATAGGCATCCAGCTCAAACAAAGGCAAGATGGCATCCAACAGTGGCGGTATCGCCAAACCGTCTGCCCGAATCACATACGAATTGAACTGGTGCCCAGGAAAATGCGCATCCGCGAGTATGAGCTCCTCACCGTGTCCCATTCGGTAAAGGGTTGCCAGAAGTTCAGGTGAAAGCAGGGGAGAGATTCCTTTAAGCATAAGTCGAGTTCTATCCTAATGATACGCCCTTACAGTGGTGGCAAAACCCGCCTGATTCCAGCAGGGAATGGCGACCAAAAGATCAAGTGCATTTTCCAGTTTTGATTCCCTATGACCCGCGCCGAACGCCGTCCAACCCACGCGCACTCAGCCGCATCAATTACCTTGTATCGTCCCGGGAAAGAGCGGTTGTAATTGGGGTGGCTGAAAAAATTCGGTGAACTTGGGACTGAAAATGCCCAGCAGCGCAAAAATCATCGCGCACACCAGCATCAATACAGAAAAACGAATCGAGATGACGGCGACTGCCTCATCAATCCTCTTATTGCGATTGATCCGGCGCAACCGCCCCGTTTCAAAAACCGCCTGATAACGACGACGCCAACGCTTGGGCGTCATGCTGACCACGATGGCCATGAAAGCAAGCAGGAAGCAACCGACGCTCGCCAGGAAAAAAAGATTCATCGGGATTTCAACAATGTTTCAGAACTACTCGGAAAAAACCTGCTGGTCTTCGGTATAGAACCACCGGAAATTCCACAAACTACTCTCAAAATTCAAGATAATATCAATCTTGGCAAGACACAAAAAACCCGCCGGGAACAGAAGTTCCACGGCGGGTATATAATTCTGGCAACGCCCTACTCTCACATGGCCTTTCGCCACACTACCATCGGCGCAAAGATGTTTCACTTCCGGGTTCGGAATGGAGCCGGGTGGTTCCACCTTGCTATGGTCACCAGAGGACAACCAGGAAATTCCTGACTGGGTCTCTAGCGAACAAAGTCCAAATTGTCTTTGCGCAGACTCGCATTTGGCGGCTTTTCTGCCGAGCACACTCGAAAACAAGTCGTCACTGGAACCACCGGCTCCATGAAACCACTTATCTCGAATGTGCACTGCATATTGCTTTCAACTAACGAGTCAAATCGACTCCCTGACAACTGCAAAACGGGTAGATAGGTCTGCACTTCCTGTGCCCGACACCGAAAAACACGGCGCAAAGCGCCAGATGTGACGGTTCGGGGATCAAGCCGAACGAATGATTAGTACTGCTAAGCTGAACATGTTACCATGCTTACACCCGCAGCCTATCAACGTGGTAGTCTTCCACGATTCTTCAGGGAAAATTAATCTTGGGAGTAGCTTGGCGCTTAGATGCTTTCAGCGCTTATCTATTCCGCACTTAGCTGCCCAGCTATGCCGTTGACACGACAACTGGAGCACCAGAGGTGCGTCAAACCCGGTCCTCTCGTACTAGGGTTTGAACCCCTCAATTTTCCTGCGCCCACAGAGGATAGAGGACCGAACTGTCTCGCGACGTTCTGAACCCAGCTCGCGTACCACTTTAACCGGCGAACAGCCGGACCCTTGGGACCTTCTCCAGCCCCAGGATGTGACGAGCCGACATCGAGGTGCCAAACCGCGCCGTCGATATGAACTCTTGGGCGCGATCAGCCTGTTATCCCTGGCGTACCTTTTGTCCGTTGAGCGACGGCAATTCCACATTCAACCGCCGGATCACTTAGGCCGACTTTCGTCTCTGCTCGACTTGTAGGTCTCACAGTTAGGCAGGCTTATGCCTATATACTCGATACATGGTTGCCGACCATGCTGAGCCTACCTTCGCACTCCTCCGTTACTCTTTAGGAGGATACCGCCCCAGTAAAACTGACCGGCTGCCATGGTCCCCCATCCTGATAAAGGCCTGGGGTTAGATTTCCCAATCTCAAAGGGTGGTGTCTCATTGACGGCTCCACGAACCCCTAAAGGTCCGCTTCGAAGCCTCCCACTTACACTGAGCATCAAAATCAGAAAACCAGTGACAGCTTACAGTTAAGGTGCACAGGGTCTTTCCGTCCTTCTGCGGGTACGCGGCATCTTCACCGCGGATACAATTTCACTGAGCTCCCTGTTGAGACAGCGGCCAACTCGTTGCACGATTCGTGCAGGTCGGAACTTACCCGACAAGGAATTTCGCTACCTTAGGACCGTTATAGTTACGGCCGACATTCACCAGGACTTAGGGTCAGAGCTTCGCTTCACCGAAGTGTTGCTAACCCCTCACCGTAATCTTTTGGCATTGGTCACGTGTCACATCCTATACATCGGCTTACGCCTTCGCAGAATGCTGTGTTTTTGCTAAACAGTCGGTTGGCCTCTTTCACTGCGGCCCCCCGAGGGGGGCACCCCTTCTCCCGAAGTTACGGGGCTAGATTGCCGAGTTCCTTAACAGGGTTTCACTCTTGCGCCTTAGTATATTCTACCCACCCACCTGTGTCGGTTTACGGTACGGGCACCTTAGCATACACCACAGCTTTTCTTGGTGGCACGATTTCGAAGATGAGGTTCGGCCGAAGCCTCTCCTTCCGCCACTTTCAATCGGCGTTATCAATCACGTGCCACGTCCCTGTGGTTTAAGGGTTGGTGGTGCTGGAATATTAACCAGCTGTCCATCGCCTACGCCCATCGGCCTCGGCTTAGGTCCCGACTAACCCTGGGATGACCAGCATTGCCCAGGAAACCTTGGGTTTACGGCGGCCGGGGATCTCACCCGGCTTATCGTTACTCATGTCTGCATTCTCTCTTGTCGTGGCTCCACTTTCAGTCGCCATCCAGCTTCAACGTCACGACAATGCTCCCCTACCACGCTCATAAAGAGCGTCCAGAGCTTCGGTATACCGCTTATCGCCAATCATTTTAGGCGCAGAACCTCTCGATGAGTCAGCTATTACGCATTGTTTAAATGGTGGCTGCTTCTAAGCCAACATCCTCACTGTCTATGAGATTCCACTTCCTTT
This sequence comes from Verrucomicrobiales bacterium, assembly GCA_040263955.1. Classification (GTDB taxonomy): domain Bacteria; phylum Verrucomicrobiota; class Verrucomicrobiia; order Verrucomicrobiales; family DEV007; genus CALSSN01. Next base: position 601 of record JBDQJG010000149.1, on the reverse strand, counting down.
CCACTTAGCGGTATTTAGGCACCTTAGCTGCTGATCTGGGCTGTTTCCCTTTCGACTACGAAGCTTATCCCCCGCAGTCTCACTGCCGCATTACACCCCGTGGTATTCGGAGTTTGGTTGAGGTTGGTACCCGGGTATGGGCCCTAGCTCATTCAGTGCTCTACCCCCACGGGTCAGCATGCGACGCTGCACCTAAATGCATTTCGGGGAGAACCAGCTATCACCGGGTGTGATTAGCCTTTCACTCCGACCCACAGCTCATCCGAACAGTTTTCAACCTGCAACGGTTCGGGCCTCCACGATATCTTACTACCGCTTCACCCTGGCCATGGGTAGGTCACCTCGGTTTCGGGTCTAGCACCAGCGACTTAAATCGCCCTATTCGGACTCGCTTTCGCTACGCCTCCACCCCAGAAGGGCTTAAGCTTGCCACTGACACTAACTCGCAGACTCATTAAGCAAAAGGCACGCGGTCACCTCGCAAGGAGGCTCCCACACCTTGTAGGCACATGGTTGCAGGTTCTATTTCACTCCGCTCACAGCGGTACTTTTCACCTTTCCCTCACGGTACTTGTTCACTATCGGTCACCAACTAGTATTT
>JBDQJG010000148.1:0-7443 GCA_040263955.1 Verrucomicrobiales bacterium | reverse complement strand
GTGTTTTCAAAGCAGCCATTTATTTCCTTTACGGGAAAAGATAACGTGGATGGGCGGGGTCTTACGAAATTTTTCCCGCTGCCCGTGCTCCTGAGGACGAGCCGGCAAGTCCGGTTCACTCAGCTGAAGAGTTTCGCGGCCAGTTTCATCATGGTCCCCTCCTTGGAACTGGCCACCTTGTTGACCATTGAGGAGGCGAATTCCATGAACTCGAGGAGCTCACGCATCTGCTGGTTGAAGGCGGAGGCATGCGGGTCGCGGCTCTGCTCGGTGCGTTCCTTGCATTCCCGGACGATGGCGATGGCAGGCTCGATCTCCCGCCGTTTACGCTCGCGGGCGATGGTGCAGGCCATCTTCCAGATATCTTTCTCGGCCTCGAAGAATTCCTTGCGCTCGCCGCGCCTTGTGTTTGGTCGGATCAGGCCCCAGGAGACCAGTTCCCTCAGGCTGGTGTTGGCGTTGCCCCGGCTGATGGCAAGGGCTTCCATGACCTCGTCCGTACTGAGGGGTTCCGGGCTGGTCATCAGCAGGGCATGGATCTTAGCGACCGTGCGGTTGACCCCCCAGCCGGTTCCGATTGTGCCCCACTGGCTGATGAACTCGTCTCGGGCCTCTCGGTAGGCTGTGGAATGTTCAGACATCCTCCACGGAAAGGTGGCCGCAGGGGAAGGCAAGAAGAATCTCCGCCTTCCCGGAGCACGCTTTTGGCTGCCTTGCAGCAGAGGGCCGATCGCTTTGTGTCCCAGCATCGGCCGGAGGCGAGAGACCGAGGCCGAGATTGAACGACTGACCGAATTTGTCGACTTTTCGGCAGGAGACGCGGGTGGAGCAAGCGGTGCGCAGAAAGCGCGTGGGTGGCAAATCAAGCCTCGACAGCCCATGAGAGGCAAGGCAATTTGCTGCGGAGATGTTGATGGACAATTTGTCGTGTTGGTATAGTACCACTGCTTTAATTCGGAAGTGCGCATGAAGATTCTCGGCATTTCAGCTTTTTATCATGACTCAGCTGCCGCCCTGGTGGTGGACGGTCAAATCGTGGCCGCGGCCCAGGAAGAACGCTTCACGCGCAAGAAGCACGATCACGAGTTTCCGGTCAATGCGGTCAATTACGCATTGCGGCAGGGAAAGATCACCGCGGCGGATCTCGACTACGTGGTCTTTTATGACAAGCCGCTGCTTAAGTTCGAACGCTTGCTCGAGACCTATCTGGCCTATGCGCCGCAGGGTTTTCGCAGCTTCGTCAAGGCGATGCCGATCTGGCTCAAGGAAAAGATTCACCTGCCGCGCGAGATGGACAAGGCGCTCAACAAGGAGTTCAAGGGGCGCTACCTGTTCACTGAGCATCACGAGAGCCACGCTGCCAGCGCTTTCTTTCCCAGTCCCTTCCAGGAAGCCGCAGTGGTGACGCTCGATGGCGTGGGCGAGTGGGCGACCACTACCATCGGCCGGGGCAAGGACAACCGCATCGAGCTGCTGCGCGAGATCCGTTTCCCGCATTCCCTCGGCCTGCTCTATTCGGCACTGACGTATTACTGCGGGTTCCGTGTCAATTCGGGAGAGTACAAGCTGATGGGGCTGGCACCCTACGGCGAGCCGATCTACGCCGACAAGATCCGCGAGCATCTCATCGACCTGAAGGATGATGGATCCTTCAGGTTGGATATGCAGTATTTCAATTACTGCCAGGGATTGACCATGACCTCGAAGAAGTTTCATGAGCTCTTCGGGCGGGAACCAAGAAGGGCCGAGAGCGAGCTCGAGCAGTTCCATATGGACATGGCCGCATCCGTCCAGGTGGTCACCGAAGAAGCGGTGCTCAAGACGGTCGCCTATGCCAAGGAGGTCACCGGCTCGGAGAATCTGGTGCTCGCTGGTGGCGTGGCCCTCAACTGCGTGGCCAATGGCCGTATCCTGCGGGAGGGTCCTTTCGAGAACGTCTGGATCCAGCCGGCGGCTGGGGATGCAGGAGGAGCCCTGGGAGGAGCCCTGTTTGCCTGGTACCAGTTGCTTGATCATGAGCGCAAGGCCGACCGTCCCGATCTGCAGACGGCTTCCGCGCTCGGACCTGGATACACGGATGACGAGATCGAGCAGATTCTAAAGACCGAGACCGACGCCGTGTTCACCCGCTTTGAAAGCGAGGACGAGATGGTCGCCGAGGTCGTGTCCTCCATGCAGGATGAGAAGGTCGTTGGTTGGTTCCAGGGAAGAATGGAGTTCGGGCCGCGGGCGCTCGGGCGGCGCTCGATCATCGGAGATGCACGCAGCGAGAGCATGCAGAAGGTGATGAACCTGAAGATCAAGTTCCGCGAAAGCTTCCGGCCCTTCGCGCCCACCGTACTGATCGATGACGTGGACGAGTATTTCGAAATGCGCCCGAACGAGGACAGTCCCTACATGCTGCTGGTGGCGGATGTGAAGGAGGACAAGCGCCTCGGGGGCGCCACTGAAGCGATCAGTGAAGCCCGTGGCCTCGACAAGCTCTACGTGAAGCGCTCGGAGGTGCAGGCGATCACGCACGTCGATTTCTCTGCGCGGGTGCAGACCATCGATCCGGTGCGCAACCCGCTATACTACAAGCTGCACAAGGCTTGGAAGGAGGCGACCGGTTGCCCGGTGCTGATCAATACCAGTTTCAATGTGCGCGGGGAACCCATCGTCTGTGATCCCGCTCACGCCTACCGCTGTTTTATGGGAACCAATATGGACGTGCTGGTGCTTGGGAATCTTGTCATGCACAAGCCGGATCAGCCCGGTGCCGGCGAGACCGATAACGAGGAATACCTTGCCCAGTTTGCCCTCGATTAAGTTGTTTTATCCACAACCTGTGTAGCCAGGTGTATCGTTTCAAATTCAGCAACCCAGTAGTCTATGGCCATTGACGTCGATTGGAATCCCGACAACAAAAAGCTCAAGGAATTCGGCTGGGTATCGGCCATCGGGTTCTCTGTAATCGGGTTTTTGTTTCTGCCCTCACTACGGTGGCTGCATGGCCTTGGGGCCGAAGAAGCAGTCCTGTGGATGAACTGGAATTGGAAAATCAGCCAGGTGCTGCTGGGCGTGGGCCTGGTGATCTGGATTCTGAGCCTGATCTCGACCAAGGCCGTTCGGCCGATCTATATTTTTTGGATGGCGGTGGCTTTTCCTATCGGCTGGACCATCAGCCACATCGTGCTCGGTTTGCTGTATTTTCTCATGTTCACGCCGCTGGCGATCGTGTTTCGCTTGGCGGGCAGGGATGCCCTTGAGAGAAGAATCGACAAGCAGGCGGCATCCTACTGGGTGCACAGAGAAGGAACGCCACCGGCCAGCCGCTACGTGCGCCAGTTTTGAGTTGCGGGCATCCGCGAAGTTCTGAAAGTAAAAATACCAACCACTTAGCAATCATGTCGGAGAAAAAGTTTGAAGAAGAAATCGGCGATGAGCAGGTCGGTATCGTGAAGGAATTCATCCTCTTTTTGAAGGATAACAAGAAGTGGTGGCTCCTTCCGATCCTGATCTGTCTGTTGCTGCTCGGTGCACTTCTGTTTCTCGGGGGTTCAGCTGCGGCGCCATTCATCTACACGCTCTTCTAGGTCGTCAGTTCGGGCCGCTGGGCTCTCGAGAGTTGCTGTCGTCGGGGCAGAAGCCTCGTGCGAACTCTCGTAGTCTGTATGGATCGGTGGGCGTGCCCGGTAACGTCCCGAACGTGCTGCAAAAAAGAATCGTGCGATTGATTGGCTGACCCGGTCTCGTCACTTGCCGATGGGGGGCAGGAGGGGCCATGCTCTGCGGGCATTCGTGGAATCGACCCGCTACGGCTGATTTGACCGGATGACGGTTACGTTAACCGAGAATTTCGATCATGATCAGGGTGATGTTATCACGGCCCCCCTCCTCGAGTGAGAGTTGCAGCAGTGCGTCCCGAGGTTGTTCCAGGTTGCCCTGTCCGAGATCGTGATAACGGCGAAGTTCCCGGGCGATCTGCTTGTCCCACAGTCCGTCACTGAAGCCATCGCTGCAGAGAATGTAGACATCACCCGGTGCATGGTTGGCAGAACATAGCTGGGGCGTGATTGTGCTGGCCCTGGCACCGATCGCCTGGGTCAGGCAGTGTCTCTTGGGATGGCTGCGGGCCTGCATTTCGGTGAGTTTTCCCCTGCGTTGCATGAGTCCGACGAGGGTATGCTCCTCGCTGATTTGTTCGAGGGTGGAACTGGTCGATCGGTAGGCACGACTGTCGCCCACATGGGCGAGATGGATTGCCGTTCGGGTGAACCAGCAGACGGTCAGAGTGGCTCCCATGCCATCGCATTCATCGTAGAAGCGGGCCTCATGATTGACCGCGTCATGGGCCTCGCGCAGTGCCTCACCGAGGATCTGGCAGTGATCGATGGTCGAGCCTTCCTGATGGTTCTGCAGGTAGCGGGGAATGATATCACCGAGTTTTGACAGAGCGAGTTTGCTGGCTCGATGTCCCAGCTTCTCTCCGCCCATCCCGTCACTGACTGCGAAGATCGCATCGGAATGGCTAAGGTCGTAGTTTCCGCTGTTGGGAAAAATGACCAGTTCCCGCGCATTGCAACCGAACATCAGGTAGGCATCCTGATTGACCTTGCGGAATCTTCCGACATGCGTTTTTGCGGCCCATTGCAGCCGGGACTGGTCTGCCGGGCCCGATGCTGCAGGGAAAGTCGATGGTGCATCATCGGGTCGTCGAGCCTTGCGGTTCATGATGGTTCGGTCTCCTCGCGCTTTTCCCAGTTGTCCAGTGCCTCGGCCAGCTCGAAATCGATGATGCAGAAACGGCCGTCGGTTTTGCGGTAGGTGAGGTTTTTTTCGAAAGGGTCGTCGTGGCGCACACCGTAATCTCGTTCCAGTTGATCGAAGAGTGAATCCATCTTCTTTTTGCGCATGTGTCTGGCCATCTGGCCGCAGTTGGTGGTGACGATGTACAGCTCATCCGGGTGTGCCTCGAGAAGGCGCGGAACATAGTCACATCCCCGTTCCTCGAGAAGTCGCAGGATACGAACCTCGTTGTGGAACCGTTGTTTTGCGCCTTTTCCCCTGAATGTCTTGTGCACGCGCCCGTCGTATCCGATGCGGACGCAGGAGCGGGGGGAGTCCTTGATTTCTCTCATGAGGCTTGTTTTGGGGCGCTATGAATCTGCTCGGGTGGCGCGCGATTATTTGTTGGGCGATCAGACAGGTTTGTGGTTAGTATGTAAAGCGAAAGATGCCAGAGAGTCTAGTTTCAGCGGGCACGGCAGTGCGTCAGTTTTCGGTATTCCTGCAGAACAGGGTCGGTGCGCTTTCGTCGGTGGTGAATCTGCTGGAGGAGGCTCATGTCATTGTCATCGGGCTGAGCGTGGTTGATTCGGTTGATACAACGGTGGTGCGTATGGTTGTGAGCGCACCGGACACGGTGAGAGAGCTGTTCCAAAGCAACTTGATTCCGTTCACGGAGGTGGAGCTGCTGGTGGTCGACCTGCCGCAGGGAGCCGCCAGTCTCGGCCGCTGCCTGCTGACCCTGTTGATGGCGGAGGTGAATATTCATTTCAGTTATCCGCTGATTACCCACCCCGGACAGAGTTCTCTGCTGGCCTTTCATCTGGACGACGCCGATTTCGGCAAGACGGTGTTGTGCAGCAATGGATTCAAGGTCCTTTGCCAAGAGGAATTGAGCCGATAAGCTGGAAGCGGGCGATCACCATTCAGAGAACGCCGAAAAGTTCTCCTTGAACCGCATGCGGGTTGCCGTGACCGGCGGGAGGCGTGCTCTCCCTGGCACTTTCAGGCGCTCGCGTTCCACGGATGCGCAAAAGTGGCGTCGGCTTGTCGCGCTCGGATACCAAGAGGGAAGGAGAGTGGTTGCCGTTTTCGGTGTGCCAGTCTTCGACTGCACTTAGGACTCTGCAGGGTGTGTTGCAGTCACTGCTGAGATGTCCGCAGACGATATGCTGGAGCCCCGCGTGGGAGAGTTCACGGATCAGTTCGACCGCCTGTGCATTCGACAGGTGCCCGTGAAGTCCCATGATGCGCTGTTTCACCGCCCATGGGCGGCGGGTGTCCACCTCGAGCAGTTCCGGGTCGTAGTTTGCCTCGACAAACAGACCGTGAGAGCCGGAGAGCCGCGTTTTTATCGTTTCGGTTATGTGGCCGGCATCGGTCAGCATGCCCAACTGGGTGGGACCTTTACGTAGAACAAACCCGAGTGGCTCGATGGCGTCGTGTGGTATCGGGAAGGTCGATACTTCGAACTCGCCGAGAGCGAAGCTGCCGTTTCCCGGAATGACTCGCCAGTCGATGGGATTGTCGAGGCATTCGGCGACGATTCGCCGCGTCATGCGGGTGGCGTAGACGGGAATTCCGGGGTTGCGTCGGCAGAAAGTCGGAAGGCCCTTGACGTGATCGGAATGCTCGTGGGTGAGAAGCACAGCATCCACAGCCGCCGGATCCTGCCCGAGGGATTGCAGACGCAAGGTAAGCTGTCGGCAGCTGATGCCAGCATCTACGAGAACCGTAGTCCCGGAGCATCGAACCAGGCTCGCGTTGCCGGAGCTGCCGCTGCTGAGAACCGAAAACTCGATGTCATGGGCTCCCTCGTCTCGGGGTTCTGCGGGCATTGGCAATCATGGTCGCGGGCGCGATTGCGCGCAATGCATTTCGTTTTCTTCGGAGCTTGGAAGGCAGATCGCAATCGTCTACAGTGTGGTGTGGCAGCATCGAGACGGTGGAAACGTTCGCCGCTGGGAACCTGGTTGTTTCCGGTGCTCGCGCTTGGTCTGCTGTTTGCGGGATGGCTGGCTGTCTACGCGCACGACAAGGGCTTCTCGAAGAAGTGGCGAAGATTCATTTGCAATGAGTTTCGTGAGCGGGGCATCGAGTTGAATTTCTCGCGTCTCACGATTGATCCCCTCCAGGGCCTGGTGGCGCGGAATGTGAATGTCTATGATTCGCGCAAGCGGTTGTTGAAGATCGCCTCGATTTCCGGCCTCAAGATCGATGCGGATTTGATCAAGGTGGTAGGCGGGCGCAATTTCATCAACAGCGTCGACCTTGATGATGCCGATCTGATGATCCCCCTGGATCCGGATGATGCTGGAGGCGAGGCCTTTGCCGTAAGGCATTTGAGTGCGCGGGCATACTTCAAAGCGGATCGCATCGATGTGCGAACGATCACGGCGAGAATCGGTGCCGTTGATTTTGAAATTACCGGAACCCTGCCGTTTACCAGTGCGGCAGGGAAAGATGATGCGAACGGAAACGTTCGGGGTGGAATCGATCCTGCCCGAATCAGGGCATGGCAGGGCAGGCTTGCGCAGGTCAAGCAGTGGCTTGAACGCATTGAGTTCACGGATTGGAAGCGACCGAAGTTGCAGATTCGCATCGAAGGAGATCCCGCTGACCCGGGTGGGTTGAGGGGGAATCTTCACCTGACAACCGGCGGGCTGCGGGTTGGGC
>JBDQJG010000147.1:0-7540 GCA_040263955.1 Verrucomicrobiales bacterium | reverse complement strand
TGTGGTCGGAAAAACTTGCTGGCGACCTCGGTACACTCATCCAGGTGGGCGGAGTGTTCCTGATAATGAAAGAGATCGGGGAGCTGGCGCTGGCCAATCTTTCCCCTGCTGGATATGAAGAGCTGGGCACGGTGCAGGTAGTTAGAAAACCGGTCTGGGCGGCTCCCGCGTTTGCCAATGGGTTGCTTTTTTGTCGCAACAATGATGGCCGGGCGGTCTGCGTTGATCTTCGACGCTGATCCTGACAGGTCTCGGTATCAGCAACCTGGTTGTTGTTCAGGGCGACGGCATGCCAATCTTTCTTTTTTAATTATAAAAGTGTTATTTTTTTCTTGATTTAATACTAGCTATCTGTTAGCACACAATGTGCAGGAGATACGATCGCCCTTCATATGCACCCCCCGGAGCCCGTTTCTGAGGTGGAGATTCTTTGCGCCATTGTTGGCAGGCGCGTGGCTCACCTGGTCACTGGCAGGCGCCTCAGGTGAAACGCATGGACATGCCATCACAAACCTGATCACCGGGGAAGAGGGGGCTCATCTTGTCGAGGTCGGCGTAATCGACATCGACGGTGGATTGGAAGTGGAATCGCCGAACGTCGGGCCCTCAAGCACGAGGCAATTTCCCCGGTGGCAGCGAGTCCGCTTTGCGCAACCCTTCGCTACGCCTCCGGTGGTGATACTCTCTCCACCGACTTATGCAGATAGAGACCCTGTTATTGCCGTGACTCGCAATATCGATTGCTTCGGCTTCGAGGTGGCGGTCAATGAGTGGGAGTATCTCGATGGCATTCATAAGACGGAATCCCTGTCCTTCCTTGCGATTGAAGCGGGCATCTACAATTTCGGCGGTTTGCGCTTGATTGCTTTCACCGAGGGTGGCGAAAGTCGCTCGCTCGATGGGCTCCGAACAATGCGAACGCTTGACTTCGATGGTTTTGATTCGGTTCCAGTCGTTCTGCCGCAGGCTTATCGATTACCCGGTTCCGATGACCACCCTGGTGCTTCCTCTGCGGCTCATGCACGGCTCTCTGAGCCCCCTTCTGAATCTGCGGCTTCTCTCGTGCTGCAATTTCAGGAGGCCATCGAGGCGACAGCAGTGGTTGCTGAAAGCCGATCGCGATGGGCTTTCCATGCACTCGTCATCGAGGAAGGACCCGGCAATCTGTATGGGCGATCATTCAAGGTCGATCGTCCACTGCGGGAAATCGATCACCGCTGGAACACCGTCAGGCTTGGCCCTGAATTTGCAGAGGCGGCATTTTTTGCGTCCCCACAGACGTTTACTGATCCAGATACGGCCGCCATCCGAATTCGGCCGACCAGCAGAAAGGGCGATCTCAGGCTGAGGTTGCAGGAGGAGCAGTCACATGACCGGGAAACTACTCACCAACGTGAATCTATTGCCCACCTTGCATTTCCAACTTCGGAAGTCATCGATGATGTCTCTGCAGCGGGAATCATCCATGGCCAGATCGTAAGCTCCAGCCCGGGAGATGAGTTGTCCGTGCCATTCCCCCAGACCTATCGCCAACCGATTGTAGTCGTTGGTATACCACTCTCCAGTCATTCGGAAGGAGCCTTCTCGGTGCGCTTGGTCGAGGTAGGACCTGCGGGCTTTACGGTCCGCCTCGATCGGGAAGCGGCAAAAACTGGTTACATCAGTCCGCAAGTCCTTAACTGGATTGCCATGGAAACGGGTGTCTATCGCATCGGCCAACAACTCTGGCGGGCTGGAGAGATTACCGTACCGACCACCGGAGAAAAGATCGAGATACCGTTCGAAACCCCCTTCAGGCGTTTGCCAGCGATTTTTGCCAATTTGGTCGGCCAATTCGACACAGGGAGTAATCGGTTGGCCATACGGGATCAACAGCCCTCGCTCTTCGCAGCGGAGTTGGTCGGCAGCCCGCGGGATGGAAGCACGCAGGAAAAAGTGCATTTCATCGGGGTTGATACCGGGTTTACCAATTTTCCGGACAAGTCACGGATCAAAGTCGGGGCGAAGATCAGCACCTCGACAGGACAGAGGATGCGCCGACCATACGCCACACTGTTCTCCCCCAGTTCGCAATCCACTACAGAGAGTGGAAGCAGGGCAACTGATTCGACCGGCTTGATGGAATTCCTGCCCTCTCGTACGCAGGCCTCCCTGCACCCTGACAGCGACCGTGATGGGATTTCAGACATCGATGAATCGCTGCATGGCACCGACCCCGGAAAGCGCGATACAGACAATGACGGGCTCAGCGACTTCGCTGAAATCAACGGGCCGACCAATCCGCTGCTTTCTGACAGCGACGGGGGTGGGTTCAACGACGGCTGGGAAGTTGCCAACGGTTTCGATCCCTTGGATTCTATTGACGACAGGCAACCTCTTGTCCCCGGACTGCTTGCCCACATTCCTTTTACCCGATCCGAGCGAATCGCCGGAATCGAGGCAGGCTTGAAAGACACCAGCCCTTACCTGCAACATCCGGCTATCATCAATGATCCTATTGGCGCAGAGGCCGCACTGGTGGAAGACTCCACGTTTGAGACTGGACGTGGCACAGTGCTCTGGCTGGATGCTTCCAGTGATTATCTGGCTCTGCCAGCCAGTTCACACTTATTGGAATTGGCCGGCGGCAGTTACAGTGCCTGCCTCTGGTTTCGCGCGCAGCAAATGCCGCCAGCATACCGACAGTCGCTGTTGCAGGTTCAAGGAGGATTTGCCCAACTGCGTCTGAACAGCCAGGCGCGCTTCGAGAGTGTTCTCACCGAGGCATACGGCCGTTCCAATCGCAAAGTCATGAGACGGCTCAGTGCTCCGAAGAAATTGGCTGCACGACCGGGGGACTGGCACCACGTGGTGGCAACTATCGACAGAGATACACGGCGGCATGTACTGTATCTCGACGGTCGCGAAATAGGAAGTCGCAGGCTCCAACCTTTGAAAGCTCAAGCACTTTCCTTGCTCATACGTGCCGGCGCTGATACTGGAACTGGATCCGGGGCCGGATCTTGGTTGATCGGCATTCTCGATCCGAGTGCATCAACCCCGAAACTGCGGCAGGCTATGGATGGCTACCTTGATGATATTCGGCTGTATTCGCGTGCTCTAAGTGCGGATCACGTGCGTGCCCTGTATCACCAGGAAAGCAGTGGCAGCCCGATCGACACGATTGACGATGATCAGGACGGACTGCCTGACAATTGGGAGATCGAGCAGTTCGGCGATACCGAATCCTACACCGGCACCGATGACCCCGACGGCGACGGCCTCGACAATGCCGCCGAATACCGCGGGCAGACCAATGCCACCGATTACTTCAATGGCGTGACGCACAGCCTGGCCATCATCTCCGGCAGTGAACCGACGGCCGCACAGGGAAGCGCCAGTCCCGAGGCGATCGTCTTCAAGGTGCGCCACGCCGACGGGACACCGGCGGTCTCGGCACCGGTAATTGTCTCCGTAACTGCATCTGATGGCGGACTGTCGTGGGGATTGCTCTCGGCCTCGGCGGACGGTTCCTCACCCGTCCGGCAACTCCGTCTGCGTAGCGACAGCGGTGGACTGGTGCGAGCCTACTATGTCGGCGGATCCTCGGGTAGCGGGGCAAGAGACATCATTACTGCCTGGACCGACGTTGGGAGTTTGTTGCCGGGCAGCGCGGGAAGCGATCACTCCCGGAGTGTCGCCACCGAAGCCGCTGAGGCACAGGCACTCGTCCCCGAGGGTTCCAGCGAGGTGGGCCTTGTCTGCTATACGCGGAATGCCTGGCTGCACTACGACGTCTTCTTTGGCGGGCTCTCGTGGGAGGTTACCCGATGGGCGGGCTGGACCGATGCACCTTACGCGCTGGATCCGGGCTATCCTTCGGATGATCCAGTGCCGCCGCTTTATTATGATCCGATCATTGGATACCTTGACTATACGGATCCCTACGCGAGCGAACCGGATCCATTTGGCTACGATGATTTTCCAGATAATCCGCCCCCCGGCAGTGACAGTCTGGGCAACGTAGGCCCGGTATCAGCCGCCGAGATCATCACCTCCGATTCTTTTCCGAACAGCCCCCCCGAGACCTTGGAATTCCCCGGAACCAGCATCACGGAAGTCTCAGCCTCCGCCAGCTTCACGGCGGACTACCGGCCGGATTCATGGGGAGACGACTATGGCAATCTAATCGCCTGGCTTCAGCATGAAGCGATTCAAGTAAAACAGAAGCGTGTCTGGCTCATGCGGCGCGAGCCCGGCAACCAGGCCGTGACCAGAACATTCCTGCGGGTCAATTCTTCCCAGCTTGCCCCCGGCGACGAGTCGGTCGATCAATACAAGATCGAGACACTGACCATCCCGCCCGGGCAACGCTTCTCCAGCACGTTCATCGACCTGGAACCGAACCTGCGGCACAATACCGAGCACGCTCCGGACGGGATCGATGAATGGAGTGATGCGCTGTATTCCCGGGTCATGGAAGAGCATGAGGAGGTGCTGCTTCCGGTGGAGATCGTTCCCGATTACAACAGGGACGGCAGAATCGACAATCAGGACCGGGGGAGGGTGAGCAAGGAAAACCCGTGGAGGTGGTGGGTGAATGATGATAATGATCAGCGCGAACCCCGAGGCAGGAACGAGGACGATATTCCGAAGGGAGGTATACCCGACACTCATGCAGCCAATCACGTGGTCGATGGAGTGCGTGATCTTCTCGATTTTTTTCCTCTCAAGCTGGATATCGCATCGGTTCTCGAGGCGTTTCCACCTGAACAGCACACGTATCGTCTTACGCACGACGAGGAGGCGTTCGGGTTCATCGCAGTCGAGAATATCGTACCGGTGGGCGATCCCGAGGTGGATGGGCCGGGCTCATTCCTGCGCAACATTGCTCGCGCGAACCATTTATCCGACAGCGATGTTCGATTGGTGGACGCAGATGGGACCGCCATCCAGATTCACTTCCTTCGTTCGGTGCGGGACCAAGGCACAGGAGTTCTGCTGCTGGAGGCAAGAAAAGAAACCACGAGCCCGCTGAAGCTGACTATCGAGGATCTCGATGGCAAGGAGGTCGCCACCATCGAGTTTCCGGTAAGCATCTCCGGAGTGGAGAAGATGTATCGTCACGTTAATCTCAGGAAACTCACAGGAGGCGATGGCGGGAACGAGAAGAAAACCGGGGAACGCCCGGCATATCCGGACGCTCTGACCAACGGGAGGTATCTCGCCTATATCCACGGCTTCAGCGTGAGTGGAGAGAGCGCGCGAGGGTCACAGTCGAATCTCTTCAAACGATTCCACCAACTGGGGAGCAGGGCTCGCTTTGTCGGAATTTCGTGGTTCGGGGATCCTCCCAATCCAGGCCTAAATCTGGGATTGCCACCAGATTATCATCGCGCGGTCTACAATGGGTTGACCACCGGGATGCAACTCAGAGACGCCCTTTCCTTCGTCGGGAAGTCCGAGTTGACCATTGTCGCGCATAGTTTGGGCAATTCTGTTGCGGGCAACGCGATCGCGCACCACGGATTGGAAGTCGCAAATTACTTTATTGTGAACGGGGCCATCGCCTTGGAGACTTACGATCCGGGTCAGACGGGGAATTCCAGCGGCCACCCGGACATGGCCAAATACATGACAGAGGACGACTGGAAGCCGTATTACGATTATGATGACGGATCCCAGAGGCGTCTGCTTTCCTGTAACTGGCACGAACTGTTTGATCCCGAGACGGACGCGAGGGGCAGGCTCACCTGGAGAGGGTTCTTCGCGACACCCGAACTGCTCTCGGTCGCCCACAACTTCTACTCTCCAGGCGACGAGGTGGTGGAGAATCCCGATGAAACGGAGGAGCTCGGACAATTGGCTAACCTATGGTCCATCTACAATGAGCGTCATGCCTGGGTCGCCCAGGAAATCGCCAAGGGTGGGCAGAATACGATTACGCTGGCGGGTTTTCACGATCTCAACGGCGGATGGGAGTTCAATTCTGCTTACGACAAGTTGGGGCCGGGCCTTCTTCTGCCGGGCAGCAACTATACCCGCCGGTGCGAGCCTGCGGAAGCAAAGGCAGCGATCACTGACGAGATGCTGAGGATCAAACCATTTCACCGCAGGTTCCTTTACGAGGATCTTTACGATCCCGCCAAAGGGCCAGGGACCGCCGCGGATACCGACAAGCTGTACCGGTTGCTGGGTGCTGGTATCCCCGCATCGTCGTACGCCATCGCGGCGAATCCGCTTGAAAGTTTGGGAGAGTTCGGAAACCACAACATGCAGTCGGAATACAAGAACCCTCATGCGGAGTGGCCGGTGCATCCGAATGTCCCGGATGATCAGCCACAGAACTGGGCGCACAGCGACTTCAAGGACGTGGCAATCCCGTATATCTATCCACTCTACCAGAAGATGATCGAGGTGGGAAATCTCGACGGCAACCAGGCAGAACCATGATGCAGTATACGACCATAGTGATGTTTTTTCTGGCCCTGGCGGTCGCAGCGCCCGCGTGGGGCAGCACCGTGCAGGTGACGGTGGTGGGTGACGACGGTTCCCCCATCTCCGGAGCTGAGGTCAATGTCGCCTTTCTCGGCTACTCCGGGGCCGAGGATAGGATCGTGAAAGCGACCGAGGATGAGGGGCGCTATACGGCTACTGGAACCGCCGCTCTGAGGATCAACGTGGCCGTGGAAAAAGACGGCTACTACAGGAGTTACATCGAGCGTCTCAGTCGCAAGAAAGATCATGATCTGCCGGTGGTTCTGCGCAGGAAGGGCAACCAGAGGGCACTCCATGCGAGGAAAGCGTTCCTGTATTTCCCGGTCAATCGGACCTGGCTGGGATACGACCTCCAGGTCGGCGACTGGGTTGCCCCCCACGGGACGGGAAAGGTCGTCGATGCCGAGTTCCGGTGCGACACCGAGAAGACCGTCTTCATGGATGGGAAAGGCAGATTCGAGATCAGGTTCCCGGAAGGTGGCGGGCTCCACAGGGTCTCCACGGATGCCGGGTATCTGCCCCGCAGCAGGATGAAGATGCCGCACGCGGCTCCCGGTGACGGCTACGAGCCGATCCTGAAGCGGGCCGAGGAATCCTTCCGCAACCGGAACGCCGAGGCCGATATCGGTTACTTTTTCAGGAGCAGGGTGTTCCTTGATCCCGAGGGCAGAGTGGTTTCCGCTCACTACGGAAAGATTTTGGAGGACATCCGGTTTTCACCCAGAGAATCTGGTTGGCATGTATCTCACAGGAAGATGCCGAAGCACTTCGCGACGGTCTGGTTCACCTACTACTTCAACCCGACACCCAACGACCGGAATCTTGAGTTCGATCCGGAGCAGAACCTGTTCGATTCGTTAGAGCCTAACGAAAGGGTTAGTGATCCTTGATGGCGGGCCGGCAAGGATAGTGCCATCAGGCATTGAGGCAGGGGAGATTATCACCGCCAGGACCGTCGTCAGCAGTTTTGCACAGAATACGGCTTGAATCCGATCGAATGATGACAAGGACCGGAAAATTGCTCGTAGTAGTCTTGCTCGTGGCGGCCGGGGCATGTTGGTGG
>JBDQJG010000146.1:0-7544 GCA_040263955.1 Verrucomicrobiales bacterium | reverse complement strand
CTGTCAAAGGTGTTATGCACGAGGTGATCTCTGACCTGGTCGCGTTCACCGCGCAGCACGGGAAGCAGGCTGAACGAATCCTCCGCGGCGTTCCCGGCCGGCAGCGTGATTCCGAGAGTGTCGGCCAGCGTGGCCATCAGATCGATCTGCGAAACCAGGGCATCACTGACTGAACCGGGTTTCACGGTGCCCGGCCAGCGGATAATATCCGGCACCCGGTGGCCGCCCTCGTAGATGTCGCGCTTGAGCCCGCGCAGGGGCTCCGCCGACCAGTGAGCGAATTGCTGCGCCCGGGGATAGGCATAGTGCTCGGGCCCGTTGTCGGCCGACATGATGACGATGGTGTTGTCGGCCTGCCCGCTTTCCTCCAGGGCCTGGAGAAGTTTCCCGCAGGCGTCATCGGTCTCCACCACGAAATCTCCATAGGGACCGGCACCGCTTTTGCCGTCGAACTCGTCGTTGGGAATGATCGGCGCGTGGGGCGAGGGAAAGGCGAAGTAGAGAAAGAACGGCTGGTCGCTTCTGGCCTGCTCATGAATGTAATCCACGCCCTTTTGTGTCGTGACGGGAATGTTCTGGTAGGGGTCCCAGTCGGAGCACATCGGTCCTCCACGGCATTCCCAGTTTCCCTCCTTGATGGGTTTCCATTTGTCGGGGTTCATCATCGTGTCGGGTGCCTTGACCAGGCGGTCGTTTTCGATCCAGGCGTAGGGCGGGAAATTGATCACCGTGTCCCCGAAATAATAGTCGAAGCCATGCGCCAGCGGGCCGTCCGGGATGGGCTTGGACCAGTCGAACGCCTCCGGGCGCGGTGCCCCACCCTTGCCTTTTTTATCGAGTTTCGCAGATGGCTTCCTGATCGCATCCCAGTTCCAGCCGAGGTGCCATTTGCCGATGGCGGCGGTGTGGTAGCCAGCCTCCTGCAGCATTTCCGGAAGGGTCAGGCGCTCCGGCTTGAACACCGACTTGCCGAAGGCGTTTACAATGCCGTGAAAATCCCGCCAATGGTAACGACCGGTCAGCAGGGCATAGCGGCTCGGGGTGCAAATTCCCGACGAGGAATGCCCGTCGGTAAAGCGCATTCCCTCGGCGGCCAGCCGGTCCAGGTTGGGTGTGGGAATCTTGGAATCCGGATTGTAACAGCCGGGGTCCCCGTAACCCAGGTCATCGGCATAGAGGATCAGGATGTTGGGCTGGTTCTCTGTTGCCGGAGCCGCTTCAACGGTCAGGAGGCACAATGCCAGCACGCAGGCCATGCGTGCTGCGAAAAGCGCAGCGGGCATTCGATGCAGGTTCTTTGGGATTTTCATCACGAGACTTTGTAATCGGCTCTTGTTCCGCGTGTTTCCGCGGTTCCTGTTCTCATTTTCAGGTTAATGAACGCCGCCAGGCGTCCCGGCCTTTCAGCCTGCGCGATGTGGCTCGCTATTCAAAGCGAAGTCGTGCTGTCACGGGGAAGTGATCGGAGGGGTAGCGACCGTTCCGGTTCGTGGCAAGGATGGACGCCTTGAGAATCCGGGCATCTGACGAAACAAAGATATAGTCGATCCTGGGTCCGGTGGTTTGCCCCGTGAAGCCGTTGTAAGTGCCCACGTTTTTCCGTTCCGGGTGAAGGGCTCGAAAGGAATCGATGGCCCGACCTTCCTGGGATCCTGTGCCTTGGATCAATGCGATCGTTTCGCTCTCTTCCGGCGCATTGAAATCTCCCATCAGCACGAACGGAGCCGAAGATGCCTGTTTCAGGATGTGCTGCATGATCAGGCGGGCCCCATTCTCACGCGCTTTGCCGGAACCATCATCCATGTGGGTATTGTAGACGTGGATCGGCCGGTTGCTGTCCCGCTCCACAAGTCGTGTCCAGGTGCAGATATGCAGGTGGTGATTGCCCCAGTGGGCGGAGGGCTCCGCCGGCGTTTCAGACAGCCAGAATGTCCCGGATGCTTCCGCCTCGAAGCGTTCCTTCAAGTAGAGAATCGATGAGTACTGACCCTTGGTCCCGCCTCCTGATCCGGTGCCGATCTGCCCGTATTCTGGAAAGTGCTCGAGCAGCTCCTCCTGTTGGGCATGGTTGGCCTCCTGCAAGCCGAGGAGGTCGGGGGAGTAGTCGCGGATTACCTCGAAAACGAGCTCGTTCCTGCGGTGCCAGTGATTTTCTCCGTCGCGCGCATGACTGTTGCGGATGTTGAATGACATGACCCGAAGATCGAGCTCATTGGTATGTTCCGGGGCCTGCCCCGGTGATTGTGTCGAGAGCTGGGTGATGCTCAGCAGCAGGATAAGAATGCGGGGTATCATTTTGATACGACGGGTTCTCCTTTGTTTCACCTCCAGCCTTGTTGCCAGATGAGGGAACAAATCCGCGAAGTGCCCGGGCCCTGGTATTGTTCAGTAATGAGGTTTGATCAAACGGATCCGGGCTAGTTTGCCTTCCTGGCATTGATGTCCCAGGGGTTGGCGGCCCTGGGTTCGTAAAGGGGGCGGCCGTCTTTGTCCGGAAAGGTGTCGAGCACCTGCTGGAATTTCTTGATCGCCTTTTTGTGGGCTTCTTCGCCGCTCTTGATCAGGTTGGTTTCTTCCCACGGGTCCTCGGTGAGGTCGTGCAGGCGGGTGATCTGCTTCTTGCTTGTGATCCAGACTTTGTAGCGCTTGTCGCGGATGACCCGGCTCATGAAGTCCGCTCTTCCGCGCACACCCTTGTCGTCAAGGCTGGCCCTGCCATAGCCCATCGCCATGATCCACTTGCGCGAAGAATCCTTTTCCTTGTCGAGGATGAGCGGGGCAATGGACTTGCCATCGACGACGAGATCCGAGGGCACGGTTCCGCCACCGAGCTCAACAAAAGTCGGCAGGAGGTCGGAGAAATCGGTCAGGGCATCCGTCTCGACACCGGCGGGTACCAGGCCGGGGCAGTTCACAATGAAAGGCGCACAAATGCCGGCTTCCACTTCCTTCGCCTTGGCTCCCTGGACTAGTTTCCCATCGCGCGTCCCGGTGATGCTCCCCGTGGAGCCGTTGTCAGTAGTGAAGATGATGATGGTCCGCTCCCTGATTCCCAGCTCATCCAGCGCCTTGACCAGACGGCCGACGTTTTTGTCGAGGTAGCGCACCATGGCTTTCTGCTTATCGATTTTACTCTTGGCCTCAGGCTCGTCCGGGGTGGAAACCATGGGGGTGTGTGGCAAAGCCATCGGGAAGTAAAGGCACATGGGCTTCTCTTTATTGGTGCGCATGAACTCAATGAGCCTGCCGGTGTAGATGTCCGGCCCGAACTCACCCTGGTAGGTTTTGCTGCCCTCCGGGGTGTTGATGTAGGGGTCTTGATAGCGTTTGTCACTCGGTGGGTTGCCTTCTTCATAGCCTGTCCACATCGCCCAGTCATCAAAGCCGTGCTTCTTCATCGCCTGGGGTTCGATGCGGAAGTCGTTGATCTGCCACTTGCCAGCGGCGAATGTAGCGTAGCCGATGTCTTTCATCAGGCGGGCAAAGGTGGTGTTCTCCTTGAACTTCCAGTCGAAGTAGCCGATGCCCCAGCGCGGCACGTCCCAGTGGTTCACGAAGCCGTTACGGAACGGGTACTTGCCGGTGAGCAGTGTCGCGCGCGACGGCGTGCACTGCGGCATGGAGTAGGCGTTGTGGAACTTCATGCCGCCGGCGGCCAGTCCGTCGATGTTCGGGGTTTCGATGTCTTCCGCCCCGTAGCAGCTGATCCACTCCTTGCCCAGGTCATCAAGCATGATGAACAGGATGTTGGGTTGCTTTTCGATGGCGGGGGCCGCCATTGCTGATGCGCTGTAGAAGAGCGTCAGCAGTGTGATGACACACGTAGTAGTTCTCATAGGCTTCTCTTCTTGCTTGTTGGCCTGAAAAATCTTTGATGCCCTGGCAACGACTTACCTCGTCGTAGAACGGCCATCTTTCTGATACCTTTCAAGCGTCTGCTCCAACTCGCTGACGATCTCCGGGTGAGCGGTGGCAATATTGTGTTCTTCCTTGGGATCCGCTTCGAGATCAAAGAGTTGAGCCTGTGGCTTGGGAACCAGTTTCCACTTGCCTTTACGGATAGCGAACTGACCACCCAAGCTGTGATTGACGACACTTGGGTGGTTGGGGAGTTGGGTCGCCTCGCCGGTGAGCAGTTTCAGGATGCTGGTGCTGTCTTCGCCTGCGTTCTCCGGCAGGGAGACATCGAGAAGGTCGGCCACCGTGGCCATGAAATCGTTCATGCAGATGGTCTGTCTGCAGGTCGAACCGGCTTTGATCCTGCCCGGCCAGCGCGCGACAAAAGGCACGCGGTGTCCGCCCTCGTGGATCTGGCATTTCATTCCCTTGAAGTGACGCCGCAGATCAACCCCCTTGGATTCGAGTTCCTCGAAGTTTGCCGGGCCTGCTGTTCCATTGTCTGCGCTGAAGATGACCAGTGTGTTTTCAGCGTGTCCGCTATCCTCCAGGGCTTGCATGACCTGCCCGACCACCCAGTCCGTCTCCATGATGAAATCCCCGTAGACACTGATCCCGCTCTTCCCTTGAAAGGCTTCGCCGGGAGCAATGGGCGTATGCGGTGAGGTCAGTGGCAGATAGAGGAAGAAGGGCTTGTCCCGCTTGCTTTGCTCGGTGATCCACTCCACTGCCTTGTCACTCAACCCTGCTAGGATATCCTCCAGTTTCCAGCCCGGCAGCATGGGGCCGGGGGAACCAAACATTTTCTTTGGTTTGGCAACGGAGGGGATGCCTATTGTCCGGTCGTTCTCGATCCAGAGGTAGGGTGGAAAATTCGGCACATCCACGCCGAAGTAGTAGTCGAAGCCATGATCCACCGGGCCTCCCCGCACGGCCTTGGTGAAATCGATGTTTCGCCCCACCGCGGCCACTCGCTCGGCACTCTCTTCACGGAACGAGGCGTCGGTCAATTCCAGGTGAGCGTTCGCCGGTTTGCCCTCCTTGTCGAACCAGGTCATGCCCAGGTGCCATTTGCCGACCATTCCCGTGGTGTAGCCCTGCTGCTGCAGAAGTTCGGCAACGGTCAGCCGCTCCGGCTCGATCAAGGGAGCACCCCAACTCCAGAGAACATGGCTCTTCAAACGCGTTCGCCAACAGTAGCGACCAGTCAGCAGGCCATAGCGGGTGGGGGTGCAGACGGCGGATCCCGAGTGGGCATCGGTGAAGTTCATGCCCTGGCTGATCAAGCGGTCGATATGCGGGGTCTCGAGCGGTCCCATCGCCTCGTTGTTTGCCGATACGGAATCAATCCCCATGTCATCGGCGAGGATGAAGATGATGTTGGGTTTTTCTGTCTGGGCGTGTCCCTGCGGCAGAAGGGCAAGCAGGCACACCGCTGCGAGGAGAGTGTTCATCAGCTTGTTCATCACATCTCTTTAATTCGACGTATTTGCGCTACCTGTTCTTTCCATTTCTGGATCAGCGAGGTCAGTAATTCGGGGTGCTGAACTGCAAGGTTCTTTGTTTCTGCCCTGTCTTTATCCAGATTATAGAGCTCCCATTCGCCTTCATTCACCTTTACCACCTTCCATTCTCCGTCTCTCAAGGCATGGTTTCCCTTGTGCGACCACCAGAGTGTCCGCTTCTCCCCAAGCTCTTTTGTGAACGAAGGCAGCAAACTCACGCCGGGAAACGGTACCTTTTGTTTCGCAGGCTTGACCCCAGCCAGATCGAGGATGGTAGGGACAATATCAATCACATGACCTGGAGTTTCCCGCAGTTCTCCAAGCTGGGCGATTTGCTCAGGCCAATGCACAATAAACGGTGTGCAACTGCCCCCTTCATGTGTCCATGTTTTATGTTTTCGAAAAGGCGTATTGGAAACCGTGGACCACCCAGGTCCCAAGCAGAGATAACTTCCTGCGGATCCAGGTGCCGCTTCCGGGTCGTGCCCATCACCACGAACCATGATCTCGGCACTTGCGCCATTGTCAGATAAAAAGAAGATGACGGTATCCTCATACGAATGCATCGATTTGAGTTGTTGGAGAATACGGCCCACCTCAATGTCGACCCGTTCGATCATGGCAGCATGAAGGGTCATCTTCATTTGTTGAAATGCCTTCTGGCTTTCGGAGAGGCTGGCCCACTTTTTAGGTAGAGTCAGCTCGTCCTTGCCGAGTAACTTGATCTGGTCAGGGTATGAATACGGAGGGCCGAGGTCATATTCTACGGCGGAGAGATCCGCTTTCTTAATCAGCCCTGACTCATTTAAGCGCGCCCAGCGTTGCTCACGAATGACATCCCAACCGACTTGGTAACGGTCTCCCACTCGTTCAATATCCTCAGGCAGGGCCTGCAGGGGAAAGTGGGGTGCGGTAAAAGCAACAAACGAAAAGAAAGGTTCCGTAGAATGGGTTTCCTGGTGGTCCTGAAGGAACTCGATGGTGTGATCTGCGATGGCGGTGGTGGCGTAAAAGCCGCTCTGATCTTCGTCTTTCTTCTTAACCTCAGGAAGGCGCAGCGGACTGAAGAATCGGCTGGAGTCCGCTCGGTCAAACGATTGATCAAACCCGTTTTCCAGCGGTTTTCCATCAATGTGCCATTTCCCGGAGTGATAGGATCGATATCCGGCGCGTTTTAGATAGGTCGGTAATAAGCGAGCCCACCGGGGACGGGTTTCATCAGCTCCACCCTCTACGTCCAAGACCGAGTCCCGATTAATCTGCTGGGCGTAATAGCCAGAAAGAATTGCCGCTCGCGTGGGAACGCAGCGGGCACTGTTATAAAAATGAGAGTAGCGGAGCCCCTTGTCGGCTAAGCTATTTATGTTAGGAGTCGAAATCTCACCTCCATAACAGCCCAAATCGGAGTAGCCCATATCATCAACCAGGATGAGCAGAACATTGGGTTTCGCAGCCTGTGCGTGTCCGTTGGAGAAAAGCCCAAGCACGTATCCCGCTACCAGGACGGCTGTGATGATGTGAGTTTTGTACACTATTGATTCAGTTTGAATCCGTGTAGATCGAACGCATCTGCCAGGCAGAGGCTTTCTTGACCTTCAGGTCGCCACCTTTGCTGAACAGGCTGACGTGGAGGCTATCGGCGTCATAGTCATGCCACGCTACGGCGGCCTGGCGGTCGTTGGCAAAGACCTCGATCAGGTGCTTGTCGATGAAGATGCGCAGGGTGAGATCCTCGCCCTCCTGCAGCTCGAAGGGAGGCTGGATGTAGCCGACCTTGAGGGTCTTGCTGCCCTTGCCGTAAGCGATGGTGAAGCCGTTGTTCCCTGCTTCATCACATAGCACTTTAAGGCCGAATTCGTTGACCGTGGGAGCATCGAGCACAATTTCCAGCTCCATGGTGTCACCGCTTATCCCCTGGAGAAGATGAGTGGTGTCACTTGTGACGGTGAGGTTCTGGATGCGTTGTTCGTCCGTGCGCAGTTTTTTGAGCTCACGCAGGGGTTGGATCAGGAGCTTGCTGTCGTCCGAGAGGCTGAGTTCGCGGGGTAGGGACTGGATGCCGGTCTGCAGGTTTTTTCCCAGAGGCCTTCTGGCACCACGTGGTGCACACCATGCCCACATCACCCTTCGACCATCCGGAGT
>JBDQJG010000145.1:0-7583 GCA_040263955.1 Verrucomicrobiales bacterium | reverse complement strand
CTCCTCCGGTCGACCAGCTGGAAGAGAGCAGCGTCGCCACGGCGGTGAAGCCAGAGGCGCCGGTAAAACCAGCGGAAAAACCCGCTCTGCCGGAGAAAAAAATCGCCAAACCAGCGGAACCGGCCAGAAAACCGCCAGTTCCGCAAAAGCCGATCGTGCCACCGGTGACACCGGAAAAAACCCCACCCGTCGTGGCGATCCCGGCACCCAGCGAGACCAAGGAGCCCGAACGCAGACTCCTGCCGTGGGAAAAATTGCAACGCAGACTCGCCGAGGAAGCGCCCAAGAAGGCTCCCTCTCCGGCAGAAGACCCGGCACTCGCCAATCTCAAATCCCTGCAACTGCCCATCCCGGAGCCCAAACCTCAGCCCAAACCTCAGCCCAAACCTGAGCCCAAACCTGAGCCCAAACCCGAGCCGCAATCGAAACTGCAACTCAACTTCAAGCCCGATGCCGACAAGCCGTCGATCAGCGGCCAGATCAAATTCCCGAGTCCTCCGCCTGCGCCTCCAGAGTTCGACATCCCACCACCTGTTATTCCAGGATCGTCACCCAGTCGCTCAGAGGGTGCGTCGAGTCTGGCCATCCCGCCACCGCCGGCACCTCAAAAAAATTCGACAAAAAAGCCCGGCCTCATCGAGGGCAGTCTGGACGACCTTGAAATCCAGCAACTCCGCTGAGATGTGCACCCCGAGGCTGACGCCAGCCCGATAATACATCGGAAAAGTCATCCGCAGCGCCCGGGCAATCACGCATCAAGGCCAAGCGGAACGTCTTTCCGGCCGTGACAAAGGGCAACCCGTCACCTGTAGAGAGCTTGCCTCAACGCCTCCGCCTGGAGATCACACAAACGTCTCGCCTCTTTATAACTCACCAGCTTGAAACGCAGGTTGTTTCCCGGAAGCATCTGGGCGAGCCGATCAACATCACAATCAATCACCGTCGCGACCCTCGGATATCCTCCCAGCGTTCCCCGCTGGCGCAGCAAGGCGATCAATCCCCCGGCTGTGGCCTGCACCGTGCCATCCTGAACCGGAGCCGAGAGAAGGTCGTGAGTCTCCAACACCAGCGGATTCCCCTCGAGTACAATTCCCATGCCGCTGCTCTGCCTTGAAACAATCCATCTGTCTTTCTTGAAACGCGTCTCTGCCCCACTACAGAACTCCGGTCCGGGAACAATGCGCAGGATTCCCGGATCAGGCTCCCAGCTGCGATCCCAACGCACGGGAACCAATCCCGGTTTTGGATCAACGCCTGAGCCGGGTTGATCAACCGACCAGGCACCCTGCTGCTGCTGCGCGGCCGCAAGTCCCCCAGCCACGCACAGGTAGCTGCGGCATCCCACACCCATCGGTCGTAATTCCATGCGCGAGCCCGGGGCAACGGCAAGAACCTCCCAACGAGGGCGCCGCCGCCCGTCAATTCTCACCTCCACCGGCGCTCCTCCGACCACAATGCTGCACTGCTGCTCGACCACGAAACGAGCAGGCGCCACGGCGCACTCAAGGGCGCCAGCAAACTCCGGATTGCCCAGCAGCAAATTTGCCAGAGAACACGAAAACCGATCCTGTGCTCCTCCGGGAGCATGCCCTACCGCTATTCCCGTGTAGCCACGTGCCCCGACCAAACGGACGACTCCACTCAGACACCGGATCATGCGACTACCTCCCTGCGTAGGCGCACCGCCACTTCAAGCACATGGGCTCCATCTCCATGCAGGCAGAGAGTCTCACAGGCGACGGCAGCCTCTCCGCCTTCCAGCAGACGCACCCTACCCCGACCGATGATGCTCCGAGCCTGATCCAGCGCTGCTTCAACTTCTCCGATCACCGCTCCCGGCAATTTTCTCTCAGCGAGAACCAGCCTGTTATGCCGTTGATCCCACTGGTAACCGCGATCGACGAATGCTTCCCTCATGACTTTCAGGCCCGCTTCGCAGGCCGCCTCCTCGAGTTCGCCGCCCGGGAAAACCACCAATTCCTCGACACCTTCCTGCAACGACCACGCAACCAGATTGTTCGCGATCTTCCTGTCATGAATCGACAGGTTGTACAGGGCCCCGTGAAATTTGCAAATGCTCACCTCGGGAAGAACCGCACGTTGCCGAGACAACGACTCAGCCAGTTCATCCCACGAAATTCCCTCCGGCATGACACGACCAAAACTGTCCCGGCGTGCGATTCCCGGGTGCAGGTGGATACGCAAACCACGCTCCCGAGCCATCTCGGCCAATTCCCGTGTCCATCGGGGACTCCCCGCATGCCCACCGAGGGCAAGGTTCACCGCATCCACATGATCCAGCAGGGCCACATCGGTAACATTGCCATCCGTACTCTCTGCCGCATCCACGTTGACGATCATCCCAGTACCTTGAAAACGAGTCCATCTCCTACCCCGAGTTGCCGGCACACCTCCCGGCAAACTGCCTCCTCGACCTGGCCTATGAGATTCCAGCCGCCGGGACTTTCGCCGGGATAGATTCCTGTCTGGCCGCCACCGATCCCGACTGCTCCCAGCGGCACCCGCGGACGCGGGACCGGCAGTCTCGGAGTCACCAACTCTGCATCGAGACCCCAGAGATAACCGAAATGCGGCAGAAACCCGACCGCCGCGACCGTGTAGACCGCCGATGAATGCCTGCGTATCACTTCCTCAGGCGACATCGCATGCACCTCGGCCACTCGGCACAGATCAATCCCCGAATATCGAATTGGAACTGTGTGCACCGTGCCCGGATCGGCGGCCGGGATGCATGCCTGCTGCGCAGCCATCGCCATAACATCCTGCTCGATTTCCTGCCGCGGAATGCTGTCCCAATAAACTGCTACCGAACGATAGGAACTCACCGCGCCATCAGCTACCCCGTTATCCTGCAACCATCGAGCTACGCCGGCCAGCAGCCGAAACAATTCCGGAGACGGATCCTGATCGGCAACCAGTTCGAGGCAGCGCAACCCGTGCCAATGCATGTTGAATGCGATTTCCATCGTCCTGACTCCACATGAAAATACCATCATTCAAACGGGCAATCCAGCTCCCCTCTCAAGCCACCCACCGCGCGGTCTTGAGATACTGCTCTCCCCGATATTCCGGCGGCATCGGCACCCATTCGATTTCACCTCCCAAACGAGATACAAGCAGACTTGCAAAGGTTTGTTGCGAAAGGCGCCGGCAGTTGGTTGTGACCAGCAAAAACCCCCCCGGTTCGAGGATTTCAGCTGCCATTTCTACAAGCACTCCAAGGTCATTCTCCACCCGAAAAAGACGGCGGTCCCGGCCTCTTCCCGAGTGGGAAAACGTCGGCGGATCAAGGATTACTCCACCAAATCGCCGCCCGCTCCGGGCAAAACGTGCCAACCACTCGAAGGCATCTCCGCGACACCAGTGATGCTGCTGATCGTCAATCTCATTGGCCGCGAAATTTCGGCGTCCCCAATCAAGGTAAGACTGGGACAGATCCAGACTGGTGGCGACACCACCACCCCGGGCTACCGCAACCGAAAACCCGCAGGTATATGCAAAAAGATTCAGCACCGAGCGGCCCTCGCTTACCTTGGAAATCCACCTGCGATTCAATCTCTGGTCGAGAAAAATTCCCTGCGAATAGCCAGCAGCGAGATCAATCTCGAACACCATCGCGTTCTCTCGAACCTGCAGGTGGGAAGGCTCCGCTCGATACTCACCTCCGACCGCCCGCGACCACAGGCACCGCGGTGAAGCGGTCTTCTCCTCGCGATCGAGATACTTCCACCACAGCGCATTCACGCCCAAAACAGCGGGCATTTCCGCCAGCAGTTCGGGCGAGGGCTCCCGGCTCCGCGCTTCGGAAGCCAACCAGACCGGCCCGAACCGGTCGATGGTCAGTCCCGACAGCCCATCTCCCTCGCTATCGACCAACCTGTAGGCGTTGGTATCAGGAAAGTCGATCGCCGATCGCCGGTCGATCGCCTCCTGCAGGAGATCACGCATGAACGTAGCTTTCTTCATCGACTGCCACCGGTTCGGGTTGTCTCCGGATCAGCCAGCAAGTCAAGCACGGCCGCCGCCGCCGCCAGACCAAACGCCCCGGTAACCGCGGCACTCGTGCCCAGCCCGGTGTTGCAATTGATCGCCCGTCTCACTGTCACCGCGCCGGCATCCGGGTCGGATTCTGCGTCACCGCTGAGAATGACCGGTTGCTCTTCACTGAATACACAAGCCACCCCGAAATCACGCTCACCGCGCGGCCAGTCATATTGCTGCCGTAATCGCTTGCGCACCTGGTGAAGCAGCGGATCACTGTGGGATTTGGCCAGATCCGCACGGCGAACACGTGCGGGGTCACGCAAACCTCCCGCCCCCCCGACTGTCACTGTGGCTGTTTCCTGCTTTCGACACACTTCGAGCAAGACACACTTCAATCGCCCGTTATCAATCGCGTCGACCACAACGTCGAAATTCTGATCACAGAGCAACTGCGAGGCATTCTCCTCGGTCAGGTATTTCCTCACCGCATTGATCCGTATGGCCGGATGAATGTCGCGCATTCGCTCAGCCATCACGTCCACCTTGAACCGACCGACAGTGGAATCCAACGCATGAATCTGCCGATTCACATTAGAGAGGCAGACATCATCCAGATCCACCAGCGTCACCTCCCCGACACCCGACCTCGCCAGCGCCTCCACCGTCCACGATCCCACTCCACCGATTCCCACGACACACACGTGCCCGCGTCCGATGCGCATTGCCGGATCTGGGCCATACAATCTGGCAAGCCCATGAAAACGTGTTCCTGCACTGTCCATTCAGAAAAAACTCTTTACCTATCCATTCTCAGGGCGATCAAAAACCAACAGCCATCACCAACGACTCCAACCCCGGTTGGCAGCTGAGATTCGCGCACCCGCAAGCATGAACAACGCGCTCCGGGCAACAGCAAGAACTTTTGCGGGATCGTAACACTGTCCAGAAACCTAGCGCACGTGGTCTGCAGATTCATGCTCGTTTCGGTCTCCGCTCCGGACACGCCGCGCACCTTGTGGAACCCTGCCGGCACGGCGATTGTAGATACTGTTTAACCTCCGCGGCGATGCACCTGTTCGGTAGAGCAGAATCAGGGCGAGATTCTCAAGTTTGCGACGCCAACGCCCATCTCGCATAAACCGTGACATATCGGGTTGCACCGGCGGATCAAGAAACCGCAGGCTGCCCCATTTTCTCAGCCGCCTCGACAATTCGACATCCTCCATGAGCACCATGTCCGGCATGCCTCCCACAGCCTGGTACACCTCCCGGCGAACAAAACAGGTCTGATCTCCGTAGAGAATCCCATATTTCATCTGCCACCAGCGCGCGAGTGGCTCTAGAAATCCCCAGCCCGGCCAGCAATGGCAGAGGTCCCGGTAAAATGCCCCACCAGCGATCACCGGTTCTCTTGCGACATCAAGCAAGGAGCGAACGTGTGCCTGCCGGAGCGGGTTATCCGGATGATGGAAAACAACGAGCTCACCCGTCGCCACAGCTGCACCGCTTCGCATCTGCCCGCCCCGTGACGCGCGGTGCCCACTCAGGATACGCAACCCCGGACCGGCACCCAGCCCACTGTCGAGTCCCGCCCCGGCAGCGCTGTCACCGTGCCGATGCTGCTCGGATTGTTCACCTGCCACGACCATGATGACTTCCACGCTCGCCGCCGACAAGCCCTCTCCGGCGGCATGGCGATGCAAGTCATCGGCGCAGGCGAGAGCCTGCTCGACATTGCCGCGCACCGGCAGCACAAAACTAAGGCTCACGGGGCCCCGCTGCCGCCCATCATCGATCATGCATGCCTCATCCTCGTTCATCGTGCCCGGCCTCGCGCGCCGGTGATAGCGCCGGCTTTTTTTTATTCATTGGACCCGCCGCCTCGAGGTAATGCGCCCCCTGGTCCACGTGAAAACGCCACGGCAGAACATAAGGCTCCTCCCTGCCATTCACCCGGACGGAAAACACCACCACGCATCGCGAATGCCTCAGCTTACGGGGCACGCGGCAACTTACCACCCCCGTCGACGCATCATACACCGCAGGCACAACTCCGAACCCACCCACCACCAAACGAATCGATTCCTCGATAACTCCACCCAAGCTGGAGACATCCACGCGAATCACAGGACGTCGATCATCGACTTTTGCCTCCGGAGCAGGGAACAGGGAAACGGGCAGGTCCGTATCATTTGCAAGAAGCGGGAGAGTGTCTTCCGGTCCACCTCGATCGGGGAACCCCATAGCCAGGTCGAAGTTGTAGTCATTGTTCCCGTGAATGACAAACCGCCCGATTTCTGCACGAGGGTCCTCCCATGCTGCGCGCTTACCGTTCACGGTAAAGAGCGCCTCGTAGCCATGCTCTAAGGCCGCCTCGACCACCCGATCATTGTATTTTCCGAAGGGATAAGCAAATACCCGGGGAACTTCTCCCGTCAATTCCTCCAAAAATCGCTTCGATTCTCCCAATTCAAATCGCAGATAGGAACGATACGCATCTTCGCTTCGATCCGCCTGGTCGGCCATGTTCGTGTGACTGACGCTGTGGCAGCCGATTTGAGCTCCATTTTTTTTAAGCTCCTCGATGTCCGCCAACGAAAGCGAACGACCACCGACATTCAGGTAGTTCTGGTAGAGGAAAACCGTGAACGGGAATCCATGCTCGCTCAAGATCGGCATGGCGATCGAATGCACCGCTTTCCACCCGTCATCGATGGTGATCACGATTGAAGGATCGGGAACATTCCGCTCCCCACGCAACCACGACAGGAAATCGTTCATCGAGATCACCGCGATACCCGCTTCTGCAATCGCAGCCATCTGGGCACGAAACTTGGCGGCCGGCATCACCATATCGGTCGCCGCACTCTCGTGAAAATCGTGGTAACAGAGCACCGCGACCCGCGCCGCCTTGTTCAACGCAAACGGCACCTCCTCCTCATCGGAAACAACTTCATCTATCGGTTTGAAAAGCTCCGGATGGTCGAGAATGGCATCGATCCTCTGCTCCTCCGGAGTCAATACAGTTGCCGCGGGTTCCTCCTCTACTACCGCTACTTCCGGCGTTTGCCTCTCACACGCACAGGGGAAAAAACCCACTGCAGCCAGCCATAAAGCATTCAACCTGCCGGCAAACAAAAAGCCAGCCAGCCGGAAGCAGCCTGCGAAAAACCGGATGCCGAGCATTGGCCAAATCACCCCACTCACATCACAAGATAACAAGCTCGGCGCACTTAACAAACACCGACCTGCATACTACCCTACGAGCGTCCCCCACTTCCTCCTCAGTTGCCAGCTTAGACTCCGCCAACATGCCAGCCCCTGCCGAACTCGCCAGTTTTTCCCTGACACCCGCCGCCATCATCCTGGGCAGTTGCGGGGCCTTCTGCCTTGGCGTTTCCAAGGCGGGCGTTCCGGCCCTCGCGCTGGTCAATGTACTTGTGATGGCCGAAATCTTCGGTGCCCGTGCCTCGGTTGGCATCGTGCTGCCACTGCTGATCGTCTGTGATCTCATCGTCTATCCGCTGTTTCGCCGCCATGCCAGTTGGAGCGAAGTCTGGCCCCTTCTCATCCCGTGT
>JBDQJG010000144.1:0-7786 GCA_040263955.1 Verrucomicrobiales bacterium | reverse complement strand
GGTTGCCGAAGTCGGTCGGGGTGGGGGACAGGCCGCGCCCGAACAGCATTGTCCAGTAGCGGTTGACGGCAACGCGGGCGGTCAGCGGGTGATCTTCGCGCAGCATCCAGTCAGCCAGGCCCAGCCGGTTGGCCGGAGCGCCCTTGGGCAGCGGCGGCAGGAAGGCGGGCACCCCGGGCTCGATGACCTCGTCCTCCTTCGGGCTGTCGTAGGCGCCGCGGTCGAGGACAAAGGTCTTACGCATCTGTGCCGGGGGCATGTCACCCATGATCATCGAGCTGTAGTCGCGCGCGCCTTTCATGGCTTCGGCGCGCTCGGCGAGCAGTCGGCCTTTTTCCCGCGCCTGCTCCTGGTGGGGGGGGTGGTAGTGGACCAGGAAGTGGTTGAGCAGGAGCTGCCGCTGCTCGGGCGTGCGCGCGGCCGCGTCGGCGGCCAGCGCATCCCGCAGCGGCTTGGTGTGGAGGCTGGCGATCTCTCCCGTCACCAGCACGCGCTGGAAGAAACGCAGGTCGTCGAGGTCGCCGATCAGCGGCGAGGTCCGGTTGGGACGCGACCCGAGTTGGAAGGGGTGACTCGCCTTTGGCAGGTTGTTGGTGGCATCGGGCTTGAGGGTGTCTGTGGCGATGAGCGACGGAACCTGCTTGCCATCGACGTAGATGGTCACCCCTTTGCCCTTGCGCGAGCCGTCATAGGTGATCACGACGTGCTGCCACTGGTCCTGCTTGATCGGGTCCCTGGCGATTACCTTGAGGGCGTTGTTCGGCCAGCGATCGACGAGGTGGATGCCGGGTTTCTTGCCACCTTCGATCCACAGGTCCCAGCCGCGGTGGTTACTTCCCATCCGGGAAGCAACCGCCGAGTGTGCGGTGTCGGGCCTGGTGCGGATGTCGTAGGCGACGGTGAAGGGTTTGGAGAGATCAAGATCCGGGGTGTCTTCGCCGGGGAGCACGATGGCATCGGTATTCGAGGTTTCGATGGTCAGGAAGTGCAGACCGTCCGGCTCATCGGCGATGCGCAGGAACGGATTGTCCGCGGGCAGGGGAAGTTGCGTGTCGGGCTCGAAAGGCAGGTGCAGGATGGTGTCGCGCGGTTGCGGTGGAATCACGCTCTCGGCTGTCGCTGACGCCAGCCATGCCGGGAAAGGCCCCTCGTTGGCCGCCTTCCAGATTTCGCTGAAACGTCCCTCGACCCTGGCGATCTCGGTGTCGATCAGCGCGGCTTTGTCCTGGTCGCCCCCGACAGTGAATTTTACCAGTGGCGCCTGGTTGCCTCCGCGGGTCTGCATGCCCGGGTCGGCGTTGTTGTTGAAATAGGCATAGAATTGGAAGTATTCGCGCTGCGAGATCGGGTCATACTTGTGGTCGTGGCACTGGGCGCATTCCATGCTCAGGCCAAGGAAGACATTGGAGGTGGTCTGAACACGGTCGACGGTGTAATCTACCCGCAGTTCTTCGGCGAAGGCGCCGCCCTCATCCGAGGTGGCATTGTTGCGGTTGAAACCGGTGGCGACCTTCTGGTCGAAGCTGGCTTGTGGCAGCAGGTCGCCGGCCAATTGTTCGCGGACGAACTCGGAGAATGGCTTGTTGGCGTTGTAGGCATTGATCACCCAGTCGCGCCATGGCCACATGTCGCGTGGCCCGTCGGCGTGCATGACGCTGCTGTCGCCGTAGCGGGCGGCGTCCATCCAGGCCAGAGCCATGCGCTCACCGAAGTGTTCGGAGGCCAGCAGTCGTTCGACGAGATCTAACCAGGCGGCCTCGGGATCCGAAGCGTGGGCCTGCCGGAAGGCCGCGACCTCGTTCGGAGTCGGAGGCAACCCGGTGAGGTCCAGCGTGACACGGCGGATCAGTTCGTGCGGTGCCGCCTCGGCAGCGGCCGGAATTCCAGTTTGTGCGAGGCGTGTATCGATGAAGTGATCGATCGGGTTGCCCACGCCTTGCGGGAGGGCGGATTTTTCCTCCGGAATCGAGGCGAAGGACCAGTGCTCTTGATACTCTGCCCCGGATTCGATCCAGCGGGTCAGCAGCTTGATTTCTCTCGGTGTCAGCTTCTTGTGCGACTTCGGCGTCGGCATGATCTCGTCCGGATCGGTCGAGGTGATGCGATGGATGAACTCTGAGTTGGCGAGGTTCTCCGGATCGATGGCGCGGATTCCGTCGCGGTCCTCGATGGCACCCTCGTAGCTGTCGAGCCGCAGGTCGGCCTTGCGCTCGTGGGCGTCCGGACCGTGGCAGAAGTAGCAGTTCTTCGACAGGATCGGCCGGATCTGGTTGGTGAAGTCGATTTCCTCGCCGGTGGCGGTGGCAGCATTCGCCGTTACAGGCACGGGTGCCGCCGCAACCGCGAGCAGCCACAGGAAAAAAGCCGCCACGCGCCGCCTGGAAAGGGGCGTGGGGGGATGGCTTGTGCGGGCAAAGTTGCGCACCAGCGTGATTGATTGCGCATGCATAAAAAAATAGGTCGTTTCCCAATACTTATTACGCCTGTCAGCCCGGTTGTTTTCATTTTTTCTTTTTGGTCGAGGCATCTCCCGACACATGGGATTTGCGGGCGCCGATCCGTGGCGCCGGTAAGGGGATGAGAGGTGCCGGCAGGCGAGTCGAAGAAAACCCCTTAACTTCGGCTGCGGGCCCCGCCGGCACCACAGGGTGTTCTGCCGGAATACCGGCCGTTTGCCGAAAAAAAGCCCAAAAAAGCTCGCAGGAGTCCCACGGGTGAAGCCGATCACGGCACTGGTCGCTATTTTCCTTGAATGTAGACCATGTGTGTCTGCAGGAATTCGAACAGCCCGTGCTTGCCATCGGCACCGCCGATCCCGGATTTCCGGCAGCCGGCGTGGTAGCCCTGGATGGCCTCGAAATTCTCACGGTTGATATAGGTCTCACCGAAGCGGATCTCCCGGCAGGCGCGCATGGCGGTGTCGAGATCCCGCGTGTAGATCGACGAGGTCAGGCCGTAGTCGGAGTCGTTGGCGTAAGTGATGGCCTCGTCGATGTCACCCACCTTCACCACCGGTGCCACCGGGCCGAAGATCTCCTTGCGGACGATTTCCATTTCCTGCCGGCAGCCGGCGAGAACGGTTGGCTGGTAATAATAGCCACCGCTTTCTGACTCGCCCCGGGCTCCCCCGGTGACGACTTCAGCGCCCTCGGTGACGGCGGTCTTGACCATGGTGTCGACTTTCTCGAAGCCCTGGCGGTTGATCATCGGGCCGTAGTCGACGCTTTGATCCTCGAGCGGGTTGCCGAAGCGCGTGCCGGCCATCGCCTTGCCCAGTTTCTCGGTGAATTCGTCGGCAACTTTTTCGTGCACGTAGACGCGTTCCGCGCAGTTGCAGACCTGCCCGCTGTTGATGACGCGCGAGTCGCGGATGGCGGTGACCGCCAGGTCCACATCGGCATCGGGTAGCACGATAGCGGGTGCCTTGCCGCCCAGTTCGAGGTTGACCTTGGTGATGTTGGTGGCGGCGGCGGCCATGATCCGGGAGCCGGTCTCAACACTGCCGGTGAAGCTGATCATGCCGATCCGGTCGCTGCCAGCCAGTGCGCTGCCGACTCCGGCGCCGGTGCCGGAGAGGACGTTGATAAGTCCGGCTGGCACTCCAGCCTGGCGGATCAGTTCGCAGAATTCGAAGGCATTATTGGGGGTTTCCTCGCTGGGTTTCAAGACCACGGAATTGCCGCAGACCAGTGCCGGGGCCATCTTGCGCGCTACCAGGAAGAACGGGAAGTTCCACGGCAGGATGCCCCCGATCACGCCGATCGGCTGGCGGAACAGGAAGATGGTCTCACCGGGCCGGTCGCTGGGAATGATTTCGCCCTCGATGCGCCGTGCCCATTCGGCCATGTAGTCGATGTAGTCGGCGGTGAAGTTCACCTCGACCTCGGCCAGGCCCAGCACCTTGCCCTGTTCCTCGACGATTACCCGTGCCAGGTGGTCGACGTTGTCGCGCAGTAGCTTGGAGACTTTCCGCAGGACGTTGGCGCGCTCGATGGCGGGGCGCTTAGCCCAGTCGATCTGGGCGGTCTCGGCGGCGTCGAGCGCGCGCGCAAGATCTTCCTCGGTCGACTCGGGGACTCGTGAGACGACCGCGCCGGTTGCCGGGTTGGTGACCTCAAGCGCATCGTCTCCCGCGGAGGGGATGAAGGTTCCATTGATGAAGTTCTGGTAGGTTTTCATGGTTTCTGGCTACTGTTGAAGTTCGCACGTCGCCGGGCCTCTGCGGTCTGGCAGTGAATCTGATCAAGAAACGTAGTGTTAGCCGTAGTTTCCCTCAAGCGGCCAGTCGATCAGTGTGCTTGAGGTCGATTTTGGAATCGAGAGCGGTGGGAGGTGGGGTGCAACTGAATCCTGGCGAGTGGGAGAAGTCGGACGACCTTGCGAGGAATGCCAGATCCGGGCGTCGGTTCGCGGGAGTGGGCTGGCAGAACAATGTGCTTGCTCCCGCCGAAGGATGCGGGTGAATTGCTGGGAATGCGCGAGCTTGGTTTGGTGATCAGTTTCTGCAAGGTGCTCGCGCCCGTTTTAGGGATGCTGTGTGCAGGGTGCGAGGAGGCGTCGAAAGCAGAGGGAGACCGCACGTTTACCAATGGAATCGGTCAGAAGATGCTCTGGATCGGGCCGCGATCGTTCCGCATGGGAGACCTGAGCGGGCAGGGTGACGAGGATGAGCTGCCTGTGCGCGAGGTGAGCTTGTCCGGCTATTTTCTTGGTGCGACTGAAGTTACCCAGCGCCAGTGGCAGGAGGTGATGGGTGATAATCCCAGTAATTTCCTTGGGGCGGATCTCCCGGTGGAAAACGTGAGCTGGAAGGACGCCATGGAGTTCTGTGGCAAGCTGACCGAGCGGGAGCGCGCGGCGGGCAGCTTGGCGGAAGGCAGCAGCTACCGGTTGCCGACCGAGGCACAGTGGGAGAATGCCTGTCGTGCCGGCGGTGAGGATGATCTTTCCGGAGAGCCCGAGGCAGTTGCGTGGTACTGCGGCAATTCCGAATGGATGACCCAGCCGGTGGCGCGCAAGGCACCCAACGCGTGGGGATTCTACGACATGCACGGCAATGTCCGGGAATGGTGCCTGGATTTTTACCAGAAAAGTTACACGGGACTGGCGACGAGCGATCCGGTGGGGCCGGCAAAAGCCACCTTGATCCTGCCTGCCCGGGTCATTCGGGGGGGATCGTGGGTGAGTTTCGCCGAAACCAGTCTGCGCGCGGCCTTCCGCACCAGTGATCATGAGGGCAGTCGTCGCAACGAGAACGGTTTTCGAGTGGCTCTGGTGCGGGAGAACTGAACCGGGATCATCTGCCACTCAGTCCGGTAGAATCGTGTCGTAGCCGTATTGCGCCATCAGTGCATCGTGCCGGTGTTGCAGGTAGAACGTGGATAGTTGCTCCGATCGCGTGAATTTCCACGCCATGGTCGGCTGGCGATTTCCAAGTTCCGGGCGCGCGAGGCCGAGGCGCGAGAGAAATCCGCTGAGTCTGCTGATGGTTGCCTCTTCTCCCTGGACCAGATCCTCGAAGCGGATCCGCAGGTAGTTGCCGTGACCGCTCGCTTCAACAGCATCGAGGACGCTTTGCTCGTAGCGTGTCCACAGTTCGAACGCCGTTTCGATTCGTCGGGTAGCATCTTCCGGCGTCTTGTCGCAGCTCTCTTCGACGAGGTCGCGCTGGACCAGGCTGGCGGCGACATCGATGCCGTTGCGGCAGATGTGCAGGACCGCGCAGCGGGGAAAGATCCGCAGATAGTGGGACAGAAAGAGCGAGGTTCGCGGGTCCTTCCAGCCCCATGCCCACTGCCTGCCGAGCCGCCTTCCCAGGTAGCTGCGGTAGCCGTGGAAGCGGTGGAAAAATTCCGTCCGCAGCATGTTTCGGATGATCTCCGTGACCAGCGTTTCGGCAAAGGCCGGATCGTCGGCTATGCGTTCGAGCAGTGGCCCAGGTTGGTTCCAACGGGCACCGGCCAGTGCCAGCAGCTGGTCGTGCAGCTGCATGAAGTGGTTGGACTCGTGCTGCTCGAACAGGTCGCTGCCCAGGAACAGCCCGGCACCGTCGCAGAGCTCTGCCAGGAAGGTGGTGCCCGAGCGGTGGCAGCCGACGAGGAGAACGGGCTGACTACCGGCGAGAAGATGCAGCAACTGGGTGTTCATCACGGGGCCCGAAGATTGTCGACCGATCCGGGCAGGTTCGGTCACGTGGGGCCGGCAGGCAAGGGCTGAGCTGCCTCGGATGCGCTCGGGTGCCGATTGTCGCCTCGGGCTTCCCCTGCCTTTTATTGAATTTCTCCCGAGAGCAGTCGCAAAACGCCGACAACGCTGTAGTCGAATGGGGGGGCGGCCTCCGCGGACAGGAAGGCGTCGAGCTCTTCCTTGGTTCCCTGGAAGAGAATTCCATCCTCGTCCTGCGTGGCTTTGAGTTCACCCGACTCGATGCTCTCCTCCAGAGCTTCGGAATCGAGGTTCGCGAGCATCAACGTCCTGTCATCGTTGCCGACAAGCAGACGCAGGATCACGTAGTGGTCATTCTCCTTGACACTCAGGAAGCGCGTATCTCCGAGTTCCGAAAGGACTGCGTGGTGCGAGGAGAGCGCGTGGGTGCCTGCTTCCTCATCCCACTCGACCGATGAGATCACGAAGCGCGCAGTGTCGCCGATACGCCGGACGTGGTAGACCTCGTCGTCCAGGGTCCAGACGGTATCTTCACTGATTTCATCCCCATCCAAATCGATTTCTTCGCCGGGAAAGTCGGTCGCTTTGAAGCTGGTGCAGGAAGAGACGAGGAGAAGAGTCAGCAAGGACAGGATGGCTGTGATTGGCAGGCGTTGCATCCGGGCAGGATACACGAGTTGCGGGGGGGGGGGGCAAATTCAATCGGAGAGTCGCCGGCAGATGCGAGTTGCCGGGCGGGGGGCTGCTGCGGAAGCTTACAGCCATGAGTGCACGCTTTGTTTCGATGAGCAGTCTGCTGTTGATGGCGATGGTCCTGGCCGGCTGCGCAACCAGCTGTCCCTTCGCGGGGCGAAGCGTGGCGGAGGCCAATGGGCGCCTGCAGCACGTGGTGCTCTTCTGGCTCAAGCAGCCGGGGAACGCGGAGCACCGCAGGCAGATTATCGAGGCATCCGAGTCGTTCCGGAAGATCCCCTCGGTGCATGCGGTGCGGGTAGGGGAGCCGATTCCGAGTGACCGGGGCATCGTCGATGACAGTTACGATGTCGGCCTGCTGGTGACAGTTGATGACCGCCAGGCCTTGCAGGCCTACCTCGACCACCCGATCCACGTGGCCGCGCGTGATGACTTGCTGCCGCCACTGGTAGAGCGGGTCGTGGTCTACGATTTCCAGCAGCGGGGTTCTCCGGGCCGCTGATGCGTCCCGTGCCGGCTTCACGCGCCGAGGCTGATGCCGGGGGGCAGGCTCTCGCCGAAGATCCGTGAGCGGTCGCTTGCCGCCACGGCGATCACCTCGCGCAGCGGCGCAAGCTTCACCGGTGACACTCCCGCGGTCGTCAGCTTGGCGGCGATCTGCCTGCCCAGCGGCGCCGGCAGGTCGAGCTGGCGGTCCCCGGTCAGTCTGCCTGCCTTGAGGAACATTCCTGGCAGTTCCGCCGCGGAGCCGGCCGACCAGTCGAGCTCACGCAGCGCTTCGAAGACCTCGGCGACGAGCTCCGCGGGCAGCACGGCCTCCGGGCCGGCGTAGAGCGGGGTGCGGTTGAGGAGCGACCCCAGCGCCATGAAGAATGGGCCGGCGTGGCCGCCGCCGCGAGCCACCACCCCACCGCGCGCGGGGAAAAGG
>JBDQJG010000143.1:0-7808 GCA_040263955.1 Verrucomicrobiales bacterium | reverse complement strand
GGCGCAGACCGAGCTTGAGCGGGCGAGTGTGCAGTTCGAAAAGTTGTCGCGCCAAGCCGCTGTGGCGCGCGGGCATGCACTGCATGTGCCGGGTGTTGGGGAACTCGGTGGGATGGCGAGCGCGGCCAACGAGCGCATGGCGGCCAAGGCCGGAATCAAAACGTTCCCGCGGCGGGATCTCACCATCGAAGGAGGGTCACTGGAAAGCGACGGCGCGGGCTGTCTATTGGTCTCGGAATCGTCCGTGGTCAGCGCATCCCGCAACCCGGGACGAACGCGGGAGGAACTCGCCGCCGAGTTGCGCGACTGCACCGGGGCAAGCGAAATTCTCTGGGTGCACGCCGAGGTGGCCGGCGACGATACCGACGGCCACGTCGATTGCTTCGCCCGCTTTGCTCCGGAAAACCGCTTGCTCGTAGTGGAACCCTCAGCACTCCAAGCCCCGCTGCATCCGGCGCTGGCAGAAAACGCCCGGCATCTGCGAAGCATCGCGCAAGACCGCGGCTGGAACTTCCTGCCCCTGCCTGTTCCGGACCCGGTGCCCGACACCCCCGTGCCCACCGACGGGCAGCCGGGTGTCCTGCCCGCCACCTACGCCAACTACTACGTGGCCAACGAGGCGGTCATCGTGCCCGCTTTCGACGACCCCCGCGACGCCGAGGCGGCGGCGATCATCGGCGAAGCGCACCCCGGCAGAAGGGTCGTCACCTTGCCCGCTCGCACCCTGATCCGCGGACTCGGCGGCTTTCACTGCCTGACCCAGCCGCTGCCAGCCTGATAGCGCGGAGTCGCGCGCGCATTGCCCGGCTCACCAGCCGAGCACGTGGGCGAAGACCAGCGGTGCCACGATCGACGCATCCGACTCGATGATGAACTTCGGGGTGTCCACGCCGAGCTTTCCCCATGTAATCTTCTCATTGGGCACCGCACCCGAATAAGAGCCGTAACTCGTGGTGGAGTCACTGATCTGGCAGAAATACGCCCACAGCGGTACGTCCTCCATGCCCATATCCTGGTGGAGCATGGGCACCACACAGATCGGGAAGTCACCGGCGATCCCTCCACCGATCTGGAAAAATCCTACCGGAGAGGCCGGCGCCGTTTCCGTGTACCAGCCCGCCAGCGATTGCATCGCCTCGATGCCCGAGCGCACAGTGTGGACGTTGTTGACGTTGCCGCGCAGGCAATGGGCGGCGTAGATGTTGCCCGTCGTGCTATCCTCCCATCCGGGCACGAAGATCGGCAGGTCGGCCTCGCAGGCCGCGACCAGCCAGCTGTCGGCCGGATCGATCTGGTAGTGCTGTTCAAGCGAGCCCGAGCGCAGGATGCGGTAAAGGAACTCGTGCGGGAAAAAAGCTTCCCCGGCAGCGTCGGCACGACGCCACTCTTCTAGGATGACGTGCTCGAGCCGGCGAAACGCCTCCTCCTCGGGAATGCAGGTGTCGGTCACCCGGTTGAGGTGTGCATCGAGCAGAGCCTGCTCCTCCTTCGGCGTGAGATCCCGCCAGTTGGGAATGCGGCGGTAAGAATCATGCGCCACCAGGTTGTAGAGATCCTCCTCGAGATTGGCACCCGTGCAGCAGATGGCGTGCACCCGCTTTTGACGAATCATTTCAGCCAGCGAGATCCCGAGCTCCGCCGTGCTCATGGCACCGGCCAGGGTAACCAACATGCGACCGCCATCACGATCGAGCAGCTCGCGGTA
This sequence comes from Verrucomicrobiales bacterium, assembly GCA_040263955.1. Taxonomy (GTDB): domain Bacteria; phylum Verrucomicrobiota; class Verrucomicrobiia; order Verrucomicrobiales; family DEV007; genus CALSSN01. The sequence continues at coordinate 6,103 of JBDQJG010000143.1, read as the reverse complement.
GGCTGTCGCGGCATCCACCAGGGTGGCGGCATTGAAGTGCCGGAAATGCCGCTCGAGGAAAGAAGTCACCGGCCCGCCGGGCCTGTTGGATTGCTGCTGACTCGACATGATTTATGACTCGTAATAGGTGTAGCCACTGAGTCCCTGGCGAAACAGATCCAGGGCGGTGCGGCGCTGGGCCGGCGTGATCCGGCCCTCGTGGATGGCCTGCTCCGCCAATGCCCGGAACTGATCGACCAACTTCTTCGGGTCGTGCTCGACATAACTAAGCACATCGGCCACCGAATCCCCCTCCACCTCCCGCGACAGGCGCACCGATCCCTCGCGGATCTCGACACTGATCGCATGCGTATCGCCGAACAGGTTGTGCAGGTCACTCAAGGTCTCCTGGTAGGCGCCTACCAGGAAAATGCCGAGGTAATAGCGCTCATCCGCACGCAGTTCATGGATCGGCAGGGTTTCGAGAATCTCCGCATTTGCCGCGTAACGCTTGATGACACCGTCGCAGTCGCAGGTGACGTCATGAATCACACCTGCGCGGGTGGGCCGCTCCGCAAGACGATGCAGGGGCATGACCGGAAAGACCAGATCGATGGCCCATGAATCCGCCAGCGACTGGAAGATGCTGAAATTCCCGTAACACTGATCGGCGAGCAATCCACCGAGATCGCGCAACTCATCGGGCAAGTGGCGCAGTTCCCTGCTAGCCGCCGCGATGCGGGTCATGGACCGCCAGTAGGCCTGCTCGCAGGCAGCACGCTCACGCAGCCCGATCTCGCCGGAAAGAAACATTTCGTGGAGTTCCTGCCGGAAACGGCCCGCTTTGCCGAAGGACTCGAGCAGATTGTCGGCTCCAACCTGATCGGCGATCATCTGCAGGGCCTGCAAGGCCTCCGGTGCCTCGGTGGTCAACTCCACCGGTTGCTTGCTCTCGTGCACGTTGACATCCAGAAGCTCGATGGCCAGCATGGCATAATGGGCAACCACCGCGCGTCCACTTTCGGTTACAATCGTCGGGTGCGCTACCTGGCACTCGTCTGTGACCCAGCGCACGGCATCGACCAGGGCATGGCAGTACTCGTCGATCGAGTAATTCGCACTGGTCGGCCTGATCGAGCGCGACCCGTCGTAGTCGACCGCCAGCCCGCCGCCGAGGTTGAGCAGTCCCATGGGCGCCCCCTCCGCGACCAACCCGCAGTAGATGCGGGTCGCCTCCTCGATCGCCTGCCGGATGGTTGTCAGGTCGGGGATCTGGGATCCCTGGTGACAATGCAGCATGCGCAGCCAGGAAAGCCGGCCACGCGCCTTGAGCCGCTCCACGGTCTGCACAAGTTGGCCAAGATTGAGCCCGAACGGGCTGCGCTCTCCGCCCGAACCGGACCACTTGCCCCCACCTTCTGCCGACAGCTTCACACGAATACCAATGACAGGCTCGACCCCGAGCGCTTCGGCACATCTCTCGATCGTCTCGAACTCCTGCAGCATTTCGATGACGAGCACGACGCGCAGCCCAAGCATCTGACCCTGCAGGGCCAGGTTGATAAATTCTTCATCCTTGTAGCCATTGCAGACCAGCAACGCCTCGGGATCCTTCAGGTAGGCAAGTGCGGCGATCAATTCCGGCTTGCTTCCGGCCTCGAACCCGTAGTGAAAACGCCGCCCGAAGGCGGACACTTCCTCGGCCACCTGCTGCTGCTGATTGACCTTGATGGGAAGCACCCCCCGGTAGAGTCCCTGATAACCCAGGTCTTCAATGGCCCGCCCGAAGCCCTCGTTGAGACTCGCGATGCGATCCTCGAGGATCTGCGGAAACCGGATCAGCACCGGTGCCGTCACACCGCGGTCATCGAGTTCCCGCAACAGCCTCGGAACGCCGACACAAACCCTCTCACCATTCCTGTCATCACGAAGCCGGACAATCAGGTCACCGTTTTCATCGATGCCGAAATAATCCTCACCCCAACGATCGATCCCATACGCCTCGGCCGCATCCTGGATCGTCCAACTTCGGGCATGCGCTTGCTCGAGTACATCTTCCGTGTCTCCCGATCGGGAAACTTGGTTTTCAGAAAAGTGCTCCCGATCGGGAAAAACGGCAGGATTCGTCATGCAGGTAATGAAAACACGGCAAATCCTTCCCGCGAAAACGCGGATAGCAACCCGCAAAACAGTACTCACTGTTTTTTCTGCCGGGTGCTGTAATCAGCCACCGTCATCCGGCTGCCACTCGGGAATGCAGCTTTCCTCGTGCTGCTTCCGATATCGGCGCTGCAGGGAAAAGGTTCCGGGCTCGATCCTGGGCAGATCTTCGTTGACGAGATACGGCTCGGTCGACTCCCACCACTGGTCGTAGGCGGCACGTAGCTGCTCCACCACCTCGGGGTGCTGCGCGGCGACATCCGTCTGCTGCCCCGGATCGGCGGCGATATCATAAAGGCGGTGGTTATCGACCAGCCGCCACCGCTGGGTGCGCACCGCGCACTTGGTGTGCTTCATCCGTTCGCGCTCTCCCGCATTCCATCTCCCGCAGTGAACAAACAGTTCGCGGTCAGGCCACTGCGCCTGCGAATCTTCCAACAACGGCACCAGCGAGCGCCCCCCCGGGGGCAACTTGCTCGCGGGAATTTCCGCTCCGGCCAATTCGCAGAAGGTCCGGTAGATGTCGACATGGGCAGCCAAGGCCGGGATATCTACCCCCTCGCCAAGCACTCCCTGCCAGTGCCAGAAGGAGGGCACGTGGGTGCCGCCTTCCTCCGGCGAGTTTTTCGCGCCGCGCATGCCGGCATTGTGCGGCGTCAGTTTCTCGCCATTGCGCTTGATGATAGGCATAGACATGCCGTTGTCGGTCATGAAGATGATCAGGGTGTCTTCAAGTGCCTGCCACTGCGCAAGTTTGTCCATCAGTCGGCCGACATTGGCGTCGATGTTCTCGATCATGCCGTAACGGCCGGCGGTCTTGTCATCGTATCCCTGAGCGAGGAACCGTTCCTTGGCGCCATCCGGCGCGATCATCGGACTGTGTGGCGCATTGAGCGAGATAAATGCGAACCACGGATCGTCGGCTCTCTCCTGCAAGCCGATCCACGCCAGCGCCGCCTCGAAGAAGAGGTCGGTGCAAAAACCTTCGGTCCTTACCACCGTGTCGTTATGCAGCAGCACATTGTCGAAATACGTGTTCTCGGTATTCGCCTTGAAGTCGCCGAAGCCGTATTGCCCGATACCGCCGGCACCGTGCATGAGCACCTCGTCGAAGCCGCGATTCTGCGGCAGGTATTCTTCCTCGTCACCGAGGTGCCATTTGCCGAAAAGCCCGGTACGGTATCCCGCCTTCTGCAGGGCCTGAGGGAAAGTCACAACAGCGGGAGCGAGTCGGTCGCGCTGCTTGATAGTATGCGTAACCCCCACCTCGAAGGGCGGGCGGCCGCTCATCAAGGCTGCTCGAGTCGGCGAACAGGTCGGGCTGACCTGGAAGTCGGTAAAGCGGGTCGCCTTGGCATGAAAGCTGTCGAGATGCGGCGTCTCCAGGATGGGATTGCCCATACACGAAAGATCCCCCATGCCCTGGTCATCGGTCAGTACGAAGATGATGTTGGGACGACTGCCGGTAAGCTTACCTTCGGCGGCGGAAATCCGTGAACTGGCAAGGAAAGCCAGACCCAGAAGACATGGAAGGAGAAGAGACAGGCGTAGTTGCATAACCATCTTTAACTTTAAATACGCAAAGAAGAAGGCGGCCTTTCGGCAACTTCCGATGTCAGCCGGCTACCCCTGATGCACCCGCGCTTGTGAGCGATGCGCCCGCCCGGGCTCGCCGGCCGGTGACTCGATCACCCGGATCAGGTCGGCAATCATTGCGTCCAACGGCACCTCGATGGTCGAGATCGGGTGCTTGAAATAGGGCAATGCATCGATGCGATCGAACCCGAACAGCGTGAGCTCGCGGGGAATCGCGATCCCCTCAGCGGCAAGCACCGCGGCAGCCCCCTGGGCGATGCGATCGGAACTAGTCAGCAGGCAATCGATCCGGTCCTCCCGGATACCGGACAACAGACGTGCGGCAAGTTCCTCGCCGATCCGGTAGGGATTCTCGTCAAGCTGGCCGGTCTGCGGATTCGGGTACGTCTGCACCTGCTCGAAGGCATCGTAGAGTTCACCGGCCCGCGATCCCCGGCGCACCAGGGCGTCGATCTTTTCGTCGACGAGAATTCGCTTTCTTCCTGCGGCCGGCAGCTGCGCCAGACACCTATTGTAGACCTCGACCCGGGAAAAGCCGACCAGGTGGCAACCGAGCCGAAGCAGCTTTTCCTCCAGCGCCTGGTCGTGGACGTCGAAGGGAAAATTGTAGATGGTCGCCGGCAGTGCCTGCAACAGGCTGTGCAGCGCCGAATCGGCAAGATCCTGCTCGCAGAAATTGCGGGTCATGGGGCTCAACAGCACCACCAGCTGCTCGACCCGCTGCCCCATCAGATCGCGGACCGCATCGGCAAGCCCCTGCTCGGAACTGATGCGCATCTCCACCGGCATGCGGTTGGCCAGCAGGTAATGGTTGAGCTTTTCGGTGGCTACCAGCATGTGGGAATACAGCGGACCATGACAGACCAAGCCGATGGTGCTGCGGTCATGCTTCCTCAACGAGGCGGCAGAACGGTCGGGCACATACCCGAGCCGATCCATCGCCTCGCGCACCCTGAGGCAGGTGGCCTCCGAGATGCGCTTTTCCCGCCACTTCTCGTTGATAATGGCGGAAATCACCTGCCTGGAAATGCCGATTTTATCAGCCAGCTCGGTCATCGAATAGTATTTCGCCTTCATTGATCCAAGTCCCCAAGCATGCGGCTGATTCCGAGCTGCAGGCCACGGATCTCCGCCAACCCGCGCAGGCGCCCGATGCAGCTGTAACCGGGGTTCTGCGGGCGCGATTTGCCGAGGTCGTCGAGCATGGTGTGACCATGGTCGGGACGGAACGCCATTGCATGATCATCTCGATTCTCCTGCCGGCGTTTCTGGATCTCCTGCAGCGCCGCGCGGACCACGGCGAACATGTCAACCGATCCTCCAAGGTGATCGGCCTCATGAAAGCTGCCATCCGGCTCGCGCCGGGTGCTGCGCAGGTGGAAAGCGTGGATCCGGTGACCCCAACGCTCGATCATTCCCGGCAGGTCATTGTCGGCCCGCACGCTCAACGAACCGGTACAGAAACACAGGCCATTGGCCGGCGAGTCGACCATGGCACAGATCGCCGCCACATCGTCCTCGCAGGAGACGATGCGTGGCAGACCCAGCACCGGGAAGGGCGGGTCATCGGGATGAATGGCCAGGCGCACCCCGGCCTCCTCGCAGGCGGGAATCACCTCGGCAAGAAACAGCCGCAGGTGCTCACGCAGGACTTTGGCATCGATGCCTTCGTAGGTCGCCAGCATGGCACGCACATCCGCGAGGCTGAGGCCTAAGCTGACACCGGGGAACACATCGATGATGCCGCGCTCGAAGGCGTCGCGCTCCGCGGGGTCCAGGCCTTCGAAAAAAACCCGGGCACGCTCGAGTTGCTCCGGTGAATAGTCGGCCTCGGCCCCCTCGCGCCCAAGCAAATGGATCTCGAAGGCGGCGAAGTGCACCGGGTCGAAGCGCAGGCACTCGCTGCCATCCTCCAGCCTGTGAGCCAGGTCAGTGCGGACCCAGTCGAGCACCGGCATGAAATTGTAAATCACCGTGGGAATGCCCTCAGCCCCAAGGTTACAGATCGTTTTCCGGTAGTTGTCGATGTGCCTTTGATAGTCACCACTGCGCGTCTTGATGTCCTCCGAAACCGGCATCGATTCGACTGCCAGCCACTCGAGTCCCTGCTCCTCGAGCAACGCCTTGCGCGCCGCAATTTCATCACGCGACCAGGCCTCACCGTAGGCAATGTGGTGCAACGAGGTCATCACCCCGGCACAACCGCACTGCCGAATGTCCGCCAGGCTCACCGGGTCATCGGGTCCGTACCAGCGCATGGTTTCCTTCAGCATCGCCTTGTCTCACACACCGGTAAACGCCGAGAACCCGCCATCAACCGGAACTACCGCACCGGTCACGAACGAAGCCGCGTCAGAGAGCAGGTAAT
>JBDQJG010000142.1:0-7825 GCA_040263955.1 Verrucomicrobiales bacterium | reverse complement strand
TGACTTCCTGGTCTCGCGCATGGTCTCGATGATCTCGGCCCGCGAGCGAACTCCTGAATCGTCGAACTCGACGTCGAACTCGACGGTGGAAACCGGCACCACGTGGTCGCCGCGCTCGGCACGGCCGACCCGATAACCGATCGACTCGACCTCGGGAATTTTCAGCAGCAGATCCTGCGCGCGGGCGGCGATTCGGTTGGTCTCGCCGAGTGAGGTTCCGGGAGCGGTCGTAGTGGCGATGACCGAGGATGGTTCACGGAACGGGGGCAGGAAGTTTCCGCCCATATTCACGAAAATATCCACGGTGATGCTACAGAGCAGTATGGTGGCGGCTACCACGATCAGGGGAAGTCGCAGGGCGGGTCGCAGCCAGAGGAGAAGGAAGAGTCGCTTGAGCAGGCGCACGAGTAGAGCGTCCGGGGGTGCACTTTTTCCGGGCGCCGATGCGCTGCCCTTGCTCGGCCGCAGCAGGTAGAAGGAGAGCACGGGGATTACGCTCAGGGAGACCACGAACGAGGCTGCCATGCTGACGATGGTGGCAATTGCGATGGGGGCGAACAGGCGGCCCTCGACGCCGGTCAGTCCGAGTAGTGGGACGAAGACCAGGATGATGAGCAAGGTGGCGTAGAAAATCGAGGCTCTGACCTCGGCCGAGGCGGTGGCGATCACATCCACCCGGGAACGCGGCGCGTTCTTCGAGGCATTTTCCACAAGGCGCCGGAACACGTTCTCGACATCGACGATCGCATCGTCGACAACCATGCCGATGGCGACGGCGAGGCCGCCGAGGGTCATCGAGTTGACGCTCAGGTTCATCAGATCAAAAACCAGGATCGTGATGCCGAGCGAGAGCGGGATGGCGGTCAGGGTAATGAGGGTGATGCGGAAGTTGAGCAGAAACAGGAACAGCACGATCGCCACCATCACGGCACCATCACGCAGCGCGTGCCGGAGGTTTCCGATGGCGATGTCGATGAAATCGGACTGGCAATAGAGGGTGGTAAGTTGCAGGCCGTCGGGAATGGTTTTGCGGATCTCAGAAAGGGCATGCTCGACCTGCCTGGTCAGATCGATGGTATCGAATCCGGGTGATTTGGTGATGCTCAGGATGACGCCGGGATAGCCCTGTTGGTGCCCCAGCGTCTTGACGGCCAGTCCGGCATCGCCGCGTCGCGGCTCGGTATCCCAGAGCACTCGAGCCACGTCTCCGAGCTGGATCGCGCGATGCCCGTCGAAGCGAACGACAGTTTGGGAGAGGGTTTTCGGATCCGTTGTCATGGAGAGGTTGCGCACCATGATTTCCCGAGCCGATCCGGTCAGAAATCCGCCCGTGGTATTGGCAACAGATTTCTCGGCCGCCTCGATGATCTCGTCGAAGCTCACGCCGAGAGCGCGCATGCGATGCGGAAGCGGTTGAATCTGCATCTGGCGGATGCCGCCGCCCATACTGAGAACCTCTGCGATGCCGGGAATTGCCTGCAGGCGTCTGGCGACGGTCCAATCGGCAAATCCGCGCAATTCTCCCGGATCGGTTTGACTACTCGGATCGACCAGACCGACGAGCATGATATTTCCCATCAGGGATGCCACCGGCGTCATGTAGGGCGTGACATTCTCCGGTAGGTCGGTGTTCTCGAGGCGTTCCTGAACGAACTGGCGCGCCTTGTAGATGTCGGTGTCCCAGTCGAACTCGACGAATACCAGGGACAGGGAAATGTCATTGGTGGAGCGAAGTCGAGAGATTCCCGTCACCCCCATGAGGGCGTTCTCGAGGGGAATGGTGACCAGCGTCTCGACCTCTTCCGGTGAGTAGCCCGGAGCCTCAGTGAGAATAGTGACGGTCGGCCTGGTGAGGTCGGGCAGCACCTCGATGGGGAGTTTCGAGGCCCGCTGGACGCCGAGTGCCAGAACGATCGCCGCGACCATCAGGACGAGGCCGCGCTGGGCAAGCGAAAAGCGGATAAGAGCGTTAAGCACCGTTTGTTCGGGTGTTCGGGTGGGATACGCAACCGGAGGCTGATCTATCCTGAGGCGGGGGGAGCACTGCCACGGGTTTTGGACCAGAGAACCTGGAGTGCCACGAGCAGGGCGATCGTGCTTGCAGCAGCATAGTAAGGCAGCCACCCGGAGACGGATCGGGCGCTTTCAGATGCGGGATGTGGCTCGCCATTGGCGGCAGTTGTCTTGCTTTCACCGGCTGCTTTCTGCTCGGCAGTTATTTCCGAGCCGTCCTCGTTGTGCTCGTGACCATGGGCCGCATCAAGGACGTCCTTGAGCGACATTGCGGAGGCACTGCCCGCATGATTGAGCCCGTATGAGCCGGTGGTGATGACCTCATCGCCCGGAAACAGGCCCTTGATAATCTCGACGTGCGTGGCATTGCGCTCACCAAGGACGACCGGTGCCCGTACAAACACATTGGGCAACTCGAAATCCCGCACGAAGACGAGCGGGGCTGATTGTGTTCCCTGGATGCACTCGAGTGGAACGGCCATGACGTGGTCGCGTTGAGCCGTGACGAGTGAGAACTCCGCCCGCATTCCAGGCACCAGGTCACCTTGCGCATTGGAGATCTCGAAGATGGCGCGCATGGTACCGTTGGAGGGGTCGGCCTGAGGGTCGAACCGGATGATTCGAGCGGTGGGGTTGTGCCCGGGTGCCGAGGGGATCCGGAGGTGTGCGATGGAGCCGGCGGACAGGCTGCCAACCACATGTTGCGCAACGGTTGCCACGGCCCGCAGCCGTGAATGGTCAGCGATATGCAGGAGCTCGCTGGAGGGTTCGATCGGCTGCCCGAGAAGGACGTGGGATGCCACGACAGTGCCCGAACTGGCCGCCTTGAGCGGGATGCGAGGCGGAGGATCACCGGGTTGCAGGCTCTCGAGAACGACAAGAGTGTCGCCCTGCTTGACGCCGTCTCCGACAAATGCGTGCACCTCGATCGCACGGCCGGCAACTCGTGAGGAGAGCACCGAGCGAGCTGCGGGTTGCTCCTCGAGTTGTCCCACGGCGAAGACGGTGGATTCGAACATTTCGAAGTCGACCTCGATCGACTCGATGCCGAGATTCTCGGCCTCAATGGCGGTAAGAATGACCGAATTGGCTGCTCGATTGGCGTCAACTGCATGCCCGGGACGGTATGGGGCGCCAAGACAGACCAGCAGGGTGGCAACTGCGCGGATGACAGGCGATGCAGTTGGCCGAGGGGTTGGGATGGGTGAGGTTCTCATGGTTGTGAAGGGCGGGGAGAAGAAGACTGCGATGGCGCGAGATCGACAGGGTAGGAGGCGGTTACAAGTCGGACCCTGGCATCGGCCATCAGGTAGGCTTCGAGCAGGCGCAGGGCTCCGGTTTCAATTTCAAGTAACTGCTCTTGCGCCTGTTGAACCTGCAGCAAGCTGACAAGTCCCGATTGGTGGGCACGCGTTGTTTCTTCAAGTAACTCGCGGGCGTCACTGAGAAGTTCGCCGCTGGACTCCAGGGCGAGGCGGTGCGCAGCAAGGCGGGTCTCGAGCGCGGCATTCACCTCGCCCTCGATGGCGTAGGCGAGAGCTTCCTGCCGCCCTCTCGCCCGGGCCATTCCGATTTCAGCGGTGGCGATCTCTTCGCCGTTGTTTCTGCGTAATGGAAGCGGGATCGAGATGCCGAGGCCCGCGAAGTGGTTGGTGCCCGCGCCTTCGGGTTCATCGATGCTCCGGTCCGCCTCATAAAAGACGCTCAGGCTGATCTCTTCCCGGCTGCGGGCCCGGGCCAGCGCCAGACGTGTGACGGAGGCGGGCAGACCAAGCAGCAGGGCCTGGTAGTCGTCGCGCCGGGCCAGGATCTCCTGCAGGTCGAGTGATCGGATCGGAGAATCGGGGGGAGGATTCGTCGCGGGTTCGGTGGTGGGCAGGGTGTCAATCGGCAGACCTGCGAGCTGCCGCAGCCTCGACGCGGCGGCGCGTGTACGTGACTGGGCGTCGGCGATCTGTTGCGTGAGCAGCCGGTTTTTGAGTCGGGCCTGTGCCACATCGATTCGGGATGCTTCGCCGAGGGTTTCGCGTTTTTCGAGGAAGGTGGCTACGCCGAGGCCCAGCTCGAGGAGGTCCTTATGCAGTCCCACCGAGCGCGACGCGATGGCCAGTTCAATCCATGTCTGGTCCGCCTTGAAGGCGGTTTGCCTTGCCCGCGAGGCGAACTCGAACTTGGCGATCGCCAGTTGCTGTCGGCGCAGTTCCCGTGTGCTGCGCAGGGCAGATACGGCAGGAAAGCGCTGGGTGAAGCCGATCTCGAGGGAGCGCTCGCCAGACGCCTCTCCCGGAAAATCGTCGCTGGCGGTAATTTGCAGCTCCGGGTTCGGTAATTGTCCTGCCCAGTGCAGCCGGGCGCGGGCTGCCTGGATTTCGAGCGCAGCAACGCCAAGATCCGGATTCTGCCGCAGTGCCATGCTGATGGCGTCCTCCCGGGAGAGGTGCTTTTCCGCGGCGGGTATCGACAGTTGAAGAGAGAGGCTGGCCAGGAGGGCAGTGAGCGCCCTGGATAGGGGTGGGTATTTCAAGGTGAGCAGGGTAGAGTGTTCAGTGATTTTTCAGGCATGACAGAATGACGCTTCGGGCGTCACCCGATCAGGCCCTGAGTACACAGTACACCTGCAGAAGCCGGTTCGGACCGTTGGTCACGGGGGGCAGTTTGCCCGCGCGTGCGCTCAGACGGACGCGTCGGGGTAGCTTGCCGTGGACGGGATGATCGGTCACACCGGTAAGCTGAGGCCCGAGTGGGCATGAGGCGTGATTGGTAAGAATTCCATGCCAGGCATGCGCGTGATTGGCCAGACACGGGCAATCCTGATGGTCCGTCATGGGGTGGCAATGACCGGAGTGATCATCATGGCAGGTAGCCGAGGCAGTCAGGGGAAGATGTTCGCAATGGTGTTCGTGATGCTGCGGGTGACAGGCCGCGGAAGCACACGGATTACCGGGATTGTGCCACGCCGCAAATCCATGGCCACCGAGACTGAGTAGACCACCGCACAGGCAGAAGGGGTTCATCAGAAGACTGACCAGCAGGGCCACTGTGAGAATTCTTGCCACGGATAAATGTCGACTTTTGTCAAGATTGTGCAACGCGCAATGCGGGATGCGCGAGTTGTCTGAACAATGCGCCTTGCAGCCACCATCGGCCGGGGAAATACCCGCATCCTGCCGGCCGCACGACTGGAAAGAATGCCCTTGCCGCGCTCTGGTGCATCTTGGCTTGGACAACACGTTGAGGCAGGGATTAGACTTGCGGGGTGCTCGAGTTTCTGACAGGTCCGTGGAAAGATCCGCTCAATGCAGTGGCCTACGGATGGATCCTGTGGATGGGTTTTCTGGTAAATGCCACCTGTGGACTGCTTGGCAACTATCTGATCCTGCGTCGGATGGCGCTGGTGGGTGATGCCATCAGTCATAGTATTCTTCCGGGGCTTGCGATTGCCTTTCTGGTGGCACAGTCGCTGGAGACGCCGGTAATGTTCGTGGGTGCAGTGCTGGCGGGGGTGCTGGCGACTGCGATCATCGAGTTCATTCACGGTCGTACCAAGGTGAAGGCCGATGCCGCCATCGGGATCACCTTCACCACGCTGTTTGCACTGGGTGTGGTTCTCATCAATCTCTTTGCGGGAAAAATTCACCTGGACCCGGAATGCGTTCTCTATGGGGACTTGAATTTCCTTCCCTTCGAGCCCGATCGCCTGGTGATTGCCGGACTTGATTTAGGCCCGCTGCCGGTTGGAATCATGTTGCTGGTCGCTGTGCTCGTTGCGTTGTTGGTGGTGGTCTTTTACAAGGAGCTGTTAATCAGTTCGTTTGATGCCTCATTGGCGGGTGCACTGGGGTTCTCTCCACGCTTGATTCATTATCTGCTGATGGCAGTGCTGTCGTTGGTGGTGGTCGGTTCCTTCGAGGCGGTGGGAGCGATCCTGGTGATCGCCATGCTGATCCTGCCGGGAGCCACGGCCCAACTGGTCAGCGATCGACTGCCTCGGGTGCTGCTGTTGTCCGTCCTGGTAGCGGGACTTTCCGCGGTGGGAGGACTCTATGTGGGCGTGGCCACTGATGTGCCGATCGCAGCCGCGATGGTCGTGGTGGGAGCGTTTATTTTCGTGCTCGCCTGGATATTCGGTCCGCGCGATGGCCTGGCCTGGCGGTGTTTCCGCCGACTCGAGCAGTTACCGCCGGAAGCTGACGGGATTACCTGAAAGGTGTTTTTCGCTGGTTGCTGGCGCTGGGGCCCGGCAGTTGTCGCCGGGCACCTTCAGAGGCCCAGTCCCGGTGGCAGGCCGAGTCCGGCTGTGGCGGACTTCATTTCCTCTGCGGCAATCTGTTTGCCTTGCTCGATGGCCTGCTTGACACCACTGAGAACGAGGTCTTCGAGCAGTTCGACATCATCGGGATCGACGACAGCCGGATCGATCTTGATGGACTCGACCTCGCCGGCGCAGGTTGCGACCACGGTTATTTTTCCACCGCCGACCGAGGCCTCGACAGTTCGAGTCGCCAGTTCCTCCTGCATCCGCTGCATCTGGGACTGCATCTGCTGGGCCTGTTTCATCATTTTGGCTATATTCATCGTTTTGTCTGGTTGTTGGTTCGAGCGCGCGGATCTGGAGGAGTACGAGCAATCAATACGGAATGCACGGTGGTTATGACCGGTTCTCGATCTCTGCCGCGAAAATCTGCATGGCCTCCTTGACAAGAGGGTCTTCATAAAAATCACTGCCAGCCTCGGCTTTTGAGCTCTTCCCGGTTGTGTTTCTCTTCTCGGTTGCACTCTTCCTGCCGGGTTTACCAGATGGTTCCGGTTCGAGCTCGGATGCAGCCTGGTTGGCGGAGCCTGCTGCGCCTTGTTCCGGGTCGTTCTGCGTTGCCTGCTGTGATTCCAGCTGATCGTTGATGACGAGTTCCAGCGTGATTCGGCGTCCGGCAGCCTGTGCGAGTATTTCGAGAATCTGATCGCGAGTTGCTGGTCGCTCGAGACTTTGCAGGGAACCAGCTTCTTCGGGCGCGAAGCCGAGCGTGAGAGTGTCTCCATTGAACCCGAGGTCGTGCGCCTGTTCCGCCCATGCCGCCACCAGCGGACGTTCTTGCTGGATACGGGCCAGAGCCGACGGCCAGATTTCCGCCTCCGAGAGAGACGGGGAGGGTTCCGCCGAGTCGGTAGTCGGCTTGTTGTCGACTTCGGCTTCGGGTCTGCCTGAACGGGTTTGCGCGGGCGTCTCCGGCTGAGGCTTGCGTTTTTCAGGAGCGTCACCCGTCTTGCGTGGAGCTGGTGTGGTGGCGCCCTCATCGAGCATCTCGATGATGTCACTGATTGCGGTGGATCCGATTGCTCGGCAGGCTTTCACCATGGCCACATCGAAGTGCATTTTTTTGTCGGGTGCCCAGCGCATCCGGGCTTCGGCTTCCGTCAGCGCGTCCATGGCAGCCAGCAGGTGATCGTTATCCACTTTGCCGCTGAGCTCGGCCAGTGAGGCAGCCACCTCTGGAGCCGCGTCTCTGGTGGTACTCTCCGGGTCGATTCCGTGGACGAGCAGTGTGCGGATCCAGGCGATGAGATCGGTGAGCAGCCGCTGCAGGTCCTTTCCCGTTGCGGCCTGCTCTCCCACGATTTGCAGGCATGAGGAAGTATTTTCCTCGAGCAGTGCGCCTGAGAGGCTGGCAATCGTGTGGTGGGCGGTAAAGCCGAAGACATCGAGAACATCGGTTTCGGTGATGCGCTCTCCGCAGAAAGCCACGAGCTGGTCGAGCATCGATTGCGCGTCGCGCATTCCTCCCTCGGCTCCCCGTGCGATCGAGTGTGCTGCAAG
>JBDQJG010000141.1:0-7981 GCA_040263955.1 Verrucomicrobiales bacterium | reverse complement strand
GCATTGAGCCAGGCGTAGGCAGCCAGCTCTGCCAGCTCCGCGACATCCCCCGTGCCGCTTGCCTGCCAGCGTGCGGAGCGGACGACTGTGGGTCCCTGTTCAACGAGGTAGTTGGCCAGTGATTCGGCGGCTGCCGCGACTTTGCCGGCGTCGGCACCGGCAAGCGCGACCACGAGCTCCTCCTCACGCACGAAATGTTCGCGGAAGATTTTCAGGCCTTCGACCTGCCGGAGTTCCCCGGGCAGCATGGAGAGAAGGTCGACATCCTTGTCGATCCGGCTCATTCCGGCGAGGCCTGTCACCAAGGCAAGCAGTAGTAGTAATAGAGCTCCGGGGCGGGACACGGGGCACCCTAGGGAGTCCTGCCAACTACGCAAGAATCGAACGCCACGAGGATTTCGGCACTTGTCAGTCATCGCGATCCTGTGTGTGATGAGTGGCGATGAGATTGGTTGTACAAAGGGTCAGTCATGCCTCGGTATCGGTCGAGGGTCAGGTTGTGGGCAGCATTGGCCGAGGACTGCTGGTATTGGTGGGCGTTGCGGCGGAAGATGGCGATGCAGACCTGGCATGGTTGGCCAGAAAGCTCGTGGGCCTGCGACTTTTCGCGGATACCCCGGACGGCCAGATGGCTCGCTCGGTTGCGGAGATTTCCGGTGCCATCCTGTTGGTCAGCCAGTTTACCCTGCTGGCCAGCACGCGGAAGGGAACCAAGCCTTCATTCAGTCGCGCGGCGGCTCCGCAAGAGGCGGAGGTCACCTATCGAAAGTTTGTTGATGCCGTTCGCGGGGAGCTGGGACGGGCGGTGGAAACTGGTGTGTTCGGGGCGATGATGCAGGTGGATCTGTGCAATGATGGGCCCGTGACCCTGATCATTGACTCGCGGCTGCGTGAATAGGTTAAGTTGATTGAAAGGTCTGCGACTGCGTTTATGGATGGAGGCTGGTAGCGCCAGGATTGCGGTGAAGCACGTTCAATCAGGGAAATATCCGACTAAACGGTGCAGCGTGCGATTGCTGAGTCTGGTGTGCTGCTGCGTGCTGCTTGTGCTTCCGGCCAGCGCGCAGGCGTGGCAGGTGGTTGAGCACGATGGCAGAGATTACGTCACCCTGAAAAGTATTGCGCAGTTTTATGGATTCGAGCTGGAAATGGACGGCAGGCACCTGTGCATGCGGGCTGAAAGGTTCGTCGTCGAAGGGGCAGCCGGCTCGCAGGATCTGTTGATCAACAAGATCAAGTTCGTGCTCAGCTATCCGGTCGTGCTGCGCGCGGGGCATTGCCTGGTTTCCCGGATCGACTTGTGCAAGTTGATTGACCCGGTGCTTCGGCCGCACGGCATCCGGAATGCTGCGCCATTCCGGACCGTTGTTATCGACCCCGGTCACGGGGGCCGTGATGCCGGTGCCGTAGGTCTATACGGAAACGAAAAGGAGTTCACTATGCGCCTGGCCCTGCAACTCAAGAGTGATCTGGAGCACTGCGGGTTTGGTGTCGTCTTGACGCGTGATGAGGATCGTTATCTCACCTTGGCGGAGAGAGTCGCCATCGCCAATCGCGTTGATGACGCGATTTTTGTCAGCTTGCATTTCAATTACGGGGCGGCAACTGCACGAGGACTCGAGACCTTCGCACTTTCTCCCTTCGGTGCGGAATCAACCTACGCAGGACCAGCCGAATCGGATTTTCGGAGTTTCAGCGGCAATCGCCGGGACGCGGAGAATATCGCCCTGGCAACGGCGGTGCATGTGGCGACCATGAAGGCAACAGGTGCGGTCGACCGTGGCATCAAGCGTGCCCGCTGGGCGGTGCTCAGGGAAATCAACAAGCCGGCGATCCTTTTCGAGGGCGGATTTCTCACCCACGAAGAGGAGGCGCGTAAAATCGCCTCGACCACGTACCTGGAAACGCTTGCTGTGGCGTTGGCCGAGGCGATCACAAAGTTCTGCCAGGCCGTCGGCAGGTAGCGGGAAATGCTCCCGATCCGGTGGGCGGCAGCCTGTTAGTTTTCTTTGCCGCCGGCTTCCTCGCGCATCGCGCTGAAATCCCCCTCTTCGCAGCAGGTAACAAACCCCTCGCAGTAACACTTCAATTCTTCCCAGACCTCGCGGATCTGCTCCGATTCCTCCTTCGTGATCACGTTATCGGCAGCCGAGCGTGCAATGGTTGACAACAGGTCCGAAAACTGGGTGATGATCTCGTTGGTGGCGGGTAGCACCTCGAAGTTCTCATCACAGTGGCTTTTCGGGTTACGCACAAAGTAACCGCCGGCATGCTCGCACAACCATTGAATAATCCGTGGATCGCGGGTCAGGCGAAAAAGTTCGAGAACTCTGTCGACGGGATTGCGGCTGCCGCTGCCAAGTTCCGTGTTTGGTTGGGACCACTTGTAGACCAGCGAGAGCGACACTCCCATTTGCGAAGCGACCTCCTTGGGACCGGCAGCTTTTTCTAGTGCCTTTTTGATTACTTCGTGTGATTGCATCGTTGGTTTTGCCTTCGGAGGAACCAGAACTGTTCAAACAGGACGCCTATGATGACAAGAGCGTTCTTTTTCAGACTGGTTTGCCGTGCCGGTTGGTCGGCGGCCGAAGGCGGCAGGAGGAAAGCGTGCAACTCAGTGAGCGCTGGGGGCATCTTCATGCGCAGGATCGCACCACATAGAGCACGGGAGCAGGCTTGGCGGTAGATAGTCCGCTCCAAGAGTTGACGAAGTAGCCGTTGGTCGCGAGTTCGCTCATGAATGCTGCGACCGCCTCGGATTCCGAGGCTCCTTCCCGGTGTCCGGGGTAAGCTGTCACGGCAAGAAGTCCGCCGGGAGCCAGGAATGCCAGTGCAGCCTGCAGCGCGGCCAGAGTTGATGCGCTCTGCGTGGCGTGCTGCTTGTCGCCGCCCGGCAGGTAACCGAGGTTGAAACAGATCACCCGGGCTGCGGCAAGCCAGTCGTTGCCTAACAGGCTCAGCAGTTGTGCGTGATCGCCCTTTATGAGCCTGCATCCTGTTTCGAGCCCCTGTTGCCGCAGCAGGTTACGGGTCGACTCGATGGCGACTGCCTGGATATCGATGGCGGCTACCAGCCCGCGCTCGCCTGTTTTCTGCCTGAGAAAAACGGTATCGTGGCCATTTCCTGCGGTGGCATCGATGCAACGGTCTCCGGGTGAGAGTCGTTCAGCCATGAGCAGGTGCGCCACGCGCGTGGCGGAAAACGGTTTGTCAGCCATGGCGTCAATCAGAGGTGTGAACGGACGTCGGTATCGGATTCGAGGGCACTGCCTGCGTGCAGGTGCCGAATCAGCAGGTTGGCGAAATAGGGGCCGTTTACGACCCCTTTCGAACCGAGGCCATTGAAGACGCAGACACCCGGGAAAGCTGGATGCCTGCCGAGCACAGGTCGACTGCCCCGGATGATTGGTCGCAAGCCCGCGCGGTGTCCGAGGAGAACCGGTGCCCGGGTAAGAATGGCACCCAGAGATTGTGTGATTTCTCTTTGCCCCTCGGCACTGGGCAGGCGGTCTGGTGGATCCCACAGGTAGGTCGCACCGGCAAGAAAACGATCCTGGCCGGTTGGCAGCAGCCATTTTCCCATACGGTTGATGATGCGATTTTCGCGGCAGCCGGACAACTCGATTGCAAGCACCTCACCCTTGCTGGCTCGGAGTGGCAGGGCATGAAAAAAGCGCTGATCGCGTCCGCTTGCACCAAGGCAGAATACCGCCGACGCAGCGGAGATTCCGTGGTAGCCGACGGCATGTGGCCGCCCGGAAATTTCGATGGCATCGAGGTCGAGAAATTCCTCGACGACCCGGTGATGCCGGGAGAAGAAAGCCCGGCTTGCCAGAATAAACGCTTCGACCTCGAGAAACCCGCAGAGATCAGTCGCAAAGCAGTTGGCGCAGGCATGAAACCAGGCCGGGTCTGCCGGGCGTCCGCGGTGCGGGTCGTCGGTGTGAAGATGTTGAAAATCAGGTTGCTCGACCCTGCGTTGCCAGCGCCTGGTGCGTTCCGCGTCGTCAAGGCCACGGAGAATCGTGAGCGGATGATAAAAGGTTCGGGCCAGTTCCCGCTCCGCCCGCCGGTAGAAATCGCGGGCCACCGGGTAGAGGTCGTCGAAGCGCCAACTTTTGGCCAAGCGGTGGCCGGTGATCGGGTTGATGATTCCAGCGGCGACCCGGGAGGCGGTTTCCGTTTCGCCCGGATCGATGATAGTGACACGCATTCCGGCCCAATGCGCCTCCCATGCCACCAGTGTTCCGGCAAGACCCTGTCCGGCAATCAACAGTTCACAATCCATACGCTGGTGGGGCCCGTCTCAGGACGTGCGAGCCGTGCTGTTGTTCGCGGGAATCATTGCGGTGTGGGTCGGAGTGCGTTGCGCGGCGCGGGCACACCGGCGGCAACATGAGCACGGTTGCCGGCGTGCGCGCCTCAGTAATTGAAAAGGTCGGCGGAGGAATAGGAAGGTGTATGGGTGGCAGGTGCATCGGCCTGCGATTGTCGTGTCGCGATGGCTTGGTTCAAGGCCTCGGCAATCCTGTTTTTCAACTTCGGAGAGAGGCGGCGCCCTTTGCGTGCCTTGCTGATCATCTTGTGGGTCAGCGGCTCGCTGGAGGCCGCCACCAGGGCGTGATTTTTGAGCCCCAGAGCATCGAGAATGCGTGCAATCGGTTGGGCTCCGAGGTCCCTTTCGACGCCAGTGGTATCGTTTCGGGTGTCAGCTGTATCCATAGCGAGTTGGTCAGGGGGAGCGTTCCTTCTCCCGGGTTGGAAAGGTAGTATCGGGCAGGTTGCGGCCGCCCGCAATTGCACGCATGGACATGTCCGAGGCCGCCATGGACGTACCTTGTTCGCATCCTGCGTGAACTGTGCTAGAGAAAGTCTCGCCGCTTTTTCGGCTACCCGCGATGACCACTGCGATTACCGATTTCTTTCTGAGTGTTTATGCTGCTGTGGGTGCGGCGGGGTTCGGTGTCGTGTCCGGCGTGATCACGCTCGCGCTTTGCTTGGTGATCATCCCCAGAACAACCGACCTGATGGTTGACTCGGCGGCGGGTCTCGCAGGCAAGTACCTCGGTCAACAGCAGCGCACCATGGTCATCAATGCCAGCACCAATCTTCCGGAGTTTTTCTCCATGCTGGTGGCTTTTTTCATGCTCCGCGTGGGAGGCATTGCCAATCCATTGGGATCGAACCTGGCAAATATTTACCTGATGTTTCTCGTCGCGCCGCTGTGGGTGGTGTTGGTGTGGATGGTAGGGGGGCGCAGGGAGCGGGTGGCCGCACTGTTTGCCTTGGTGCGCGGAGACAAACGCATCGTCTGCTGGCACGTCTGTGCCGGTCTCCTGTTGTTTACTGTGGCAACGGTGGCGCTCTGGTGCATTACCGGAGTGGATCAGTTGAGAGTGCTGGGAGGTGATCGCGCGGGTGCGCCTCAACCGTTGTGGATGCTGGCTGGGGGACTGCTCTGCCTCGCGGCAGTCGCGGTGTTCCTGCGATTGGAGAGGCGATTGCGGCAGGCCCGGGCGGATTTGTTCGAGAATATCAGCCGCGACGGCCAGCGGGCGAGTTGGCCCGGTTTCTTTGTCGGCACAGCCGGCCTGGTAGTGGCCTGCACGGTAATGAATGCCCTTTTTGTTACCTGGGAAAAAGTCTACAGCGATTTTCTGCGGGGCTTACTGGGCGCGTCGGTGTTTACCGGCCTGCAGTATTTTCTCGGTGCACTGGTGACTTCACTGCCGGAAATGACGGTGGCCACCCGTAATCTGCGGCGAACCACCGCTCCGGATTTGAATACCGCACTCGGTTCCGTGAGCTACTCGAATATGTCCAACCTGGCGATTGCCGGTATCGGCGGAATCGGGGCATGGCTCATGGCGTTGGCTGGATTTCGGCTCATGCCGTGATGGTGTGGCAGACAATATAAGATACCCAAGACATGTTGAGACCTGAGGAAATCAGCGCCGTCGGTGAGGAGATCGCCATTCGCTGGAGCGATAGCTCGGAGAGTTACCTGAAGATGGATTTTTTGCGTTCCCGCTCTCCCAGTGCGGAGAATATCGGCGAATACGATCTGGTTGGACGCCCGATTATCGAACCGAAGACCGGGCGTGATTTTCGCGGTGTCACGGTGACCGGTTGGAGTTTGATGGGCGCTTATGCCGTGCAGTTCGAATTCAGTGACGGCCACCGCACCGGACTCTACAGTTTCGACTACCTGAGGGAACTTGGAGCGGTCGAGAATCAGGCTCTACCGGGAGGGTCCTGAAGGCACGAACAAGCAGGCACAGCGTCCCTGCAGCAACGCCCTCCGAACGCATGCCGATTGCGGGATGATGGCATCGCGTGGTCAGCGCGGGCGGCCCGCGGCTGACTGAAATCGGATCAGGTTCCCGGAGCGATCCAATGACCTGTCATCATCCATCTGCCACCCTCATGAATGAGGAACAGATGTTCGTTGGCGGGTTTGGCTTCGCCCGTAACCTGTGTGTGATAGAGAAGGTGAATGGTTCTGTCGCCGCCTGAGGCTTGCGCATCCTTCAGTGTGAACATGTCAACAAGCGTGCGCCCGGATATTTTCAGGTCCATAGCGTGAATGGCTTTGCTGAAATCCTGCTGGTTGACTTGTTTGCGGTACTGCCGAGCCGTACAGGCGTAGGCTGCCTCCGCCTTGTCCGACCAGATGAGGTTGAGGATCTGCTGGCCTCGTTGAGTCAATTCGGAAGCTTCCGCCGGTGAGATGCCGGAGCCATCGGCCAGCTTGGCAGGGGCAACGCCCTCGCAGGAGACGAGGGTGAGCAGGGTGCACAGGGAAAGAACGAGCAGAACGAGAGATTGCTGATTATGTGGCTTCATGATTGCAGGGAATTTCGATTGGTGAGCACTTGGGTGTTGGTATGATATGGTCGATCGGGACGGGCGCGAATCAAGTCTCTCGTGCAGTTGAGGACACGCGTGGAACGAGTCGTTGTTCCTGCTGTGTCTTGACGATCGTGTCGGAGGGCAGGTATCCCTGCCAGTGGGTGAGCGGATAGAGAATACAGCGAGCGCCGATCACACTGCCGGGGCTGATGACCGAGTTGCAGCCGATTTCGGTGTGGTCACCCACGATGGCGCTGAATTTCCGAAGACCGGAGTCGTGTCGTTTGCCGTTGCCGTCTGCAGCCACGACGTTTCTGCGGTCGAGCCGGACATTCGAAAGGATGACTCCGGCACCGAGATGGGCACGGTGGCCGAGGATGGCGTCCCCGACATAATTGTAGTGAGGGATCTCGGCAGAATCGAAAATGATAGCGTTCTTGATCTCGCAGGAATTGCCGATGACGACGTCCTCTCCGATGATGGCATTGCCTCGGATATAGGCGCCGGCTCGAATCTGTGACCCCGCGCCGATGATGGTCGGACCCTTGATCACGGCGCCAGCTTCAACGCGGCAACCGGCCCCGAGTATCACTCCATGGTCCGCCACGTCGGCGAGCGGACTGATGCTGGCCTCCTCGAAGCGGGACAATTCTTCGGCCTGTTCATGCAGGTAAGTAGCGATCGCGGGCAGCGCCTCCCAGACTTTGTCGACGCCGTCAAAGATTGCGCGATGACTGAAGGATTCGAGGTCGAGTAGATCCCCGGGCTTGAGCATGAGGTTGGCGAGGTTTGGCGGGGGCGTAGGGCTCAGCTGACGGGCAGCGTGTTACACGGTCATGATATCGGCTTCCTTGGCAGCGACGTGTTCATCGACCTGCTTGACATACCTGTCGGTGAGTCCCTGAATTTCGGTTTCGAGATCGTGGTAACCGTCCTCTGAAATGTCCCCGGCCTTGTGCAGTGCCTTGCACTTGTCGAGGGCGTCGCGGCGGGCTCCGCGAATTCGGACTCGACCTTCCTCCGCCATCTGTTTGACCAATTTGGCAAGTTCAACCCGGCGCTCTCCGGAGAGCTCGGGAAAAGGCAGGCGGATGATTTTGCCGTCAACGGCCGGGTTGATACCCAGCTT
>JBDQJG010000140.1:0-8074 GCA_040263955.1 Verrucomicrobiales bacterium | reverse complement strand
TGGGAATCCTCATCAACATATACCGAAAAGGCATCGCGACACCTCGCCAGACCTCGGTTGCAATGTCACGTGCCAAGCTGACTCCGCGGGTGTAGTTCGACTGTGGCGGGCGTTGAATTGCGACCGAAAGATGAGCCGAAGGGAAAAAATATTGATGGTAACCTGACAGGTTGGTTGAAGGTTGCTGTGTTACATGAACGTCAACGGTACGGTTTAGATCGTCGAAAGTAGTCTGGATGACCGAGAATTCCTTTGCATGGTTCAACGGAGCACTTGTCCCGTCGGTGGAAATTCGGATCGATCCGCATGACCGTGGATTCCTGATTGGGGAGGGCGTCTTCGAGACGCTGAGGTCGTACTCGGGAGAGCCGTTTGCAGTTGCCAGACACCTGCAACGACTTGCCGCGGCGGCGGCAGTCTTTCGCCTTCCGCTACCCGAAGAGGAGGTGCTTGGGGATGCCATTCGTGCAGTATTGACGGCCAACCAGTTGGCGGAAAAGGGAACCGATGCGCGTATTCGTATCACCGCGACTGCGGGGAATGCACGCTGGTCGGAGAAAATGGCAGAAAAGCGGCAGATGCGCTCCACGGTTCTGGTGACCGCCGAGTTGTTACAGCCGGTGCGGTCTCCTGCCAATGTGTTGGTGGTTCCTTTCCAGCGCAATCCTCGTTCGGCGATATCCGGGATCAAGACGACGTCCTATGCGGAGAATGCCCTGGCGCTTCGCTACGCTCGCGAACGCCATTTTGATGAAGCAATTCTTGCCAATACGCTCGGTGATCTCTGTGAGGGGGCCACCAGCAATGTCTTTGTCATTTCGGATGGGCGCCTGCTCACGCCACCTCTCGATACCGGTTGCCTGCCCGGCATAACACGTGAACTCGTGCTGGAGGTGGCTCGAAAAACGGGCATTGATGTGCAGGAAAAACGTGTTCCTGTCGCCTTTCTCGAACGATGTGAGGGGGCTTTCCTTACCTCCAGTGTTCGGGAGCTGCAGCCTGTCACAGCCGTCGGAAATGTGCATTTGTCTCCCTGTGAGGATTTTTGTGCGGCTCTGGCGATCCGTTGACGGTTATATTTTGCTACGTGTTTTCCGCATGCTGCGGCTTGCATCTTGCCCGGTTATTATCCACCATTGCCGCTGCCCATGAATCCTGCTGATCGCTTCGCACCCCAGATTGCCAAGGCGGACGTTCTTGTCGAGGCGTTGCCCTACATGCAACGTTTTCGTGATGAGACGTTTCTCATCAAGTTCGGGGGCAGTGCGATGGATGATCCTGTTCTGGTGGATCAACTGCTGCGGGATATCGTCTTTCTGGAGGCGGCGGGCATCAATCCTGTGATCGTGCATGGTGGTGGAAAGGCAATTTCCCGGGCCATGGAGGCCGCCGGGCTTGAAGCCCGATTTATTGGAGGTTTTCGAATTACCGATCGCGAGACGATCAGCATTGTCGAGCAGACGTTGACCAGAGTGATCAATCCCGGACTCGTCGATGCCATCAACGCTCATGGTGGCAGGGCCATGGGAATTCCCGGTAACGAAGTCTTTCGAGCTGAGCGTATTCTCGGAAAGAATCCTGAGACTGGCAGCCCGGTCGATATCGGGTTTGTAGGAAAGGTGTCCTACTCCGAGACTGCCGCGATCAAGGAGGCGATCGCTCAGCACATCGTTCCCGTTATCTCGCCCGTTGCGAGGGAGGTTACCACTGGCGACTGTCTCAATGTCAATGCCGATCTGGCGGCCAGTGCCCTGGCGCGGCACCTCGGGGCGGCCAAGCTCATTTATCTCAGTGATGTCGCCGGAGTTCTGGGTAACAAGAGCGATGTGGGCTCCCTGATCTCGAGCCTGGCGGCTGGAAGCGTTGATCAGCTCATAACAGAGGGTGTCATCGCCGAGGGAATGATCCCGAAAGTGCTCTCGGCAGTTGAGGCGATTGGGGCAGGCGTCGGAAAAGTGCACATGATCGACGGAAGGCTGCCGCACTCCCTGATTCTCGAGGTATTTACTGATCTGGGAATCGGCACGGAAATCGTACCCTGAGGAGAATGCTTAGAATGCTGCCTGAGCACAGGCCAGCGACAGGGGTCTGGTTTTTTGATTTTCCTCCTACGGGTTGCACCGAATCTGAGAACATTGCCCGGGTGAAAATTTACCATGATTTGATATTTTTACTGGCCATGGGGCCTGAATTCCCTCAATCTTGCCACTCATGAGTTTCTTTATTCGCTTTTCAAGCTGGCGCCGGCCTCCCGTTGCAGCGTTTTTTGTTGCGGGACTTGTGCTGGCGGGCTCTGTTTCAGCGCGGGCCCAGGTGCAGGTCAAATCTGTTAAAGTCGACAAGCCGGATATCAACATGTTGAAGACGCCCGAGTTCGACGTGGGAGGCACCCTGGTAAAGGACACTCCCCGGCGCCGCGAGTGGCTGGAGATTGATGTAAAGTTCGAGGTCGAGGGCCAGTCGGCTTCGGGCTATATCGACAGTCTGCTGTTCAAGTATTATGTTGTTCTTGATGATGACAAGAAGACGATGTTGGTCATGGATGTCACCCATGTGAATGTGCCCATGGGAGAGGAACTTTGGTCATCGGCGTACGTGTCTCCCAGTTCACTGGATAAGCTTTTAGGTAAGGAGAAGGGCAACGAGCGATCGGTGGAGGGTTATGCGGTTGAAATTCTTTATCAGGGTCAGGCTGTTGGAGGCAAAGCCGACCCCAGCCCATCCACGCGATGGTGGCAGTCGAGGCCAGCTACGCCGGGACTGCTTCTGAGCAAGGACAAAACCCCATTCGCTCCCCTCTGGTGGGATCGATATGCCGAGATTCAGGTAAAACAGTAGGGTATTCGAAGCCACGATTGTGAAGCTGTTTCCTGAAAATCCTTAAAATTTCATTTTTGCCACCTCGCATCATGGTATCTCTCCGTGAAATGAACGAGGCAGGCTGAATCCGTTCAACGAGATATCCTGAGGACATGGCAGACAAACGTTCCGTAGTCGCACTCAATCTTGGTTCTCAGCGAATCGGCATGGCGAGTTTTGCCATTGCCAAGGGTGGAGCACTGGTTCTGAAAAACTACAAGTTTGAGGAAGTCCCCGGGGATCCGGCCGCGGAGGCATCGCATATTGCGCAATTGGAAGTGGCGGTATCTGATCTCGTTGACAGCATGGAACTGGCGAAAGCGAAGGTTCACTGGGCAATGGCCGGTCAATCGGTATTCACGCGCTTTGTGAAGTTGCCTCCGCTTGGCAATGAAAATGTCGACAAGCTGGTAGCGTTCGAGGCGCAGCAGAATGTTCCGTTTCCCATGAACGAGGTGGTCTGGGACTACCAGTTCGTGGGGGAGGGTAGTTCGGGTGATGTGGAGGTCGTGCTGGTGGCGATCAAGGCTGATTCACTGGACGACTACAATTATGCCGTCGAAGACGCTTCGTTGCAGACGGAGATCATTGATGTCGCACCGCTGGCGCTGTTCAATGCGTATCGTTACAATTATGCGGATGTTGAGAAGCCGGCGCTGGTTGTCGATATTGGAGCTCGATCCACAAATTTGATATACTTTGACGGAAGGCGGGCATTCACGAGGAATATTCCGCTTGGTGGCGCCATGATCACCACGAACATCGCGAAGGAGTTTCGCCTGTCCTTCAACAAGGCCGAAGAGAGAAAAATCGAGTCGGGTTTCGTGGCGCTGGGTGGGGCATATGCTGATCACGAGGATCCCGAAATTGCCGCGATGTCGAAGGTGATTCGTAATACCCTGAGTCGCTTGCAGGCCGAAGTCGGAAGAACAACCAGTTTCTACAGGAGCCAGCAGGGAGGCAGTGCCCCGGAGATTGTTTATCTGGCTGGTGGGTGCTCGGGATTGCCTTACATCAAGGAATTTTTCAGGGAGAAACTTCACGTTCCGATTGAATATTTTAATGCGTTGAGAAATGTTACCGTTGGCCCCGGGGTGGATGCGGAGAAAGTGGCCCGCGATGCGCATTCGCTTGGGGAGTTGGTGGGTCTTGCGCTGCGTGCCATGGGAAGTTGCCCCATGGAACTTGATCTTGTTCCTGAAATTGTCAGTCGACGTCGTGATATCACCAGAAGAAGACCCTACCTTGTGCTGGCGTCCCTCTCGCTGTTCGCATTACTTGGGTCTGGAATTGCCTATTTCAAAAAGGCAGCCGAGGTGGCCGACCTGCGCGTGTCCGAAATCAGGAGAGAGGAGACGGAATTGAGCAAGGTTGATCAGCAGATTGCGGCTGTTGAGAGGGAGCAGAAAGAAGTCGATGCAATTCTTGAGCCACTTCGCGAGGCGGTGGGAGACCGCTCGATCTGGTTGCAGATTCTCGCAGATCTCAATTCTCGATTGGACGATGATTTGATTTGGTT
This sequence comes from Verrucomicrobiales bacterium, assembly GCA_040263955.1. Lineage (GTDB taxonomy): Bacteria > Verrucomicrobiota > Verrucomicrobiia > Verrucomicrobiales > DEV007 > CALSSN01. Next base: position 3,696 of record JBDQJG010000140.1, on the reverse strand, counting down.
TGTTGAGATTGAGCCATTGGCTGGAGAGGATTCGGTCGCGCCCGCGCTGCCATCCAGCGGGCGGAGCATTCTCGGAGAGGAAACGGGCAGGCAAGCAGGGTCAAAAGCAACGTCGCGTTCCGGGGCGCGTGAATCAGCGCAAGCAGCAAAAGGCTTTGTGGACGCCCTCAGGTTGCGAGGCCTCTATCGCCAGAACATGGAAGGTGAGCGGGTCGTCTATCGTTTGCTTGATCGTTTGGCAGAATCAGAACTGCTCGATATGGCGGATTACGAGAAAGAGAAAGCTGAAATTGTCGTCTCGGTTGATCCCGGGGTTTCGGGTGAGCCGAGATGGGCTTATCCATTCGAGTTCAAGATTCCCCTGCAACGGCGAATCAAGGTGTATTGAAGAGATAGGTAGGAAACTACTTTGCCGTGTTGATTAATGGACTGGATTGAAGAGAATAAGTTTCTTGCTGGATGGATAGCGGTCACGTTGATCGGTTGCGTTCTGTTGACGATCAATTTGCTCAAGGCGCGCGCTGAGTATGATGAGGCATACAGTGGTTTCGCGGCCACTCGAGATAATGTCCACGCATTGGAGAGCAAGCCCCTGTATCCCAGCGAGGACAATGTCGTCAAAAAAGCCGAGGTGGTGAAAATCTACCGGGAAGCCGTGCATGGTTTGCATACGAAACTTGCTTCGCTGCAGCGACCGCTTCGCAATATCGAGCAGACCGATTTCCAATCGAAGCTCAAGAAACGGATTCAGCAGATGAACGGAGATGCTCGTCGCCTTGGAGTCGAGCTCCCTGATGGGTTTTCCCTGGGAATGCCGGAGTATGTGAATGCATTGCCTGAAGTGAATCAGTGTCCGTTATTGGATTACCAACTCGACTCCATACACACGCTTTGTTCATTGCTGTTGTCGAAGGGCATTTCATCAATCGAAGCCTTGGCGAGACTCGAATCAGCATCGGGATCGAAAAAGAACGGTTCAAAAAAGAATTCGAACGAGGTAGAGGAGCAGAAAATCGTTCATAGGTACCCGATCGAGATTGTGTTCACGACGAAGCCCGATGGGCTCAGAGAATTTCTGAATGCTGTCAGTAATCCGGTTCCCGGAGCGCCGTTTCACATTGTGCGTCTGATACGTATTGCCAACTCGAAGCAATTGGGGCCGCTGCGCCGGGTGAATTTCCGGTCAAATGAGTTTACGCCCGGGGGAGAGCAGCAAGATTCAAACGATGGCGGGTTCAATTTGTTGAAGCAGCAGACAGATGAGTCGAATTTTTCTGTTGATGACCTGGTTGGTCAATCCGAGGAACTTGTGGTTGAGGAGGAAGTGGCGGAAGAGACAGAAAATGCCGAATTTATTTTGGGACAGGAAGAAATCGAGGTTTACGTGAAGATTGAATTGCTGCGCCTGGAACCACCGATGGCTCTGGAAACAGGTCAACCCGGCGAAGGCTCTGCTGAGAGAAATCAGGGATCGTGAGCGGGAAGGGCATGAGACGACAACCATGAAATGGCTTGCCAAATATTATGATCGCTTGTTGCTGTTGGCGGCTTCGTCAGCAGCTCTTGTGTTTGCGGTCCTTATGATCACTGGAAGCCTGTCTTTCGCGGATCGATTTACTCAAGAGCGGCCCGGAAAACGATCCGAAATTGGTGAGACGCAGGCGGATGAAGCCTCGACGGTTGCACTTGCCCTGAAACAGGAAAGCATCTGGGGTGTAAACTTGATGCCTCCCAGGAAGCCGATTCACCTGAATGTCTCTGTGCCCCTTGTCGAGAGTAATGGGGAGGTTTTTGATATGACGATTGATGATGGGCCGCTGCTCAGAGACCCGGTGCCGAATACCTGGCTGTTGGCAAATGAGATCAGATTTCTCCGATCTGACTGCTTGATGTTGGACCCGGACGATGACGGATTCTCAAATCTCGAGGAGTGGCAAGGATCCACCGACCCCCAGGATCAGGCAAGTCATCCTCCGTTTACCGACAAGCTGTTTCTGGCAGATCGGTTTGAGGTGCCTTACCGTCTGGTGTTCCGCGGTGCGATCGAACCTCAGTTTCAGATTCAGAGGGTAGAACCGCCACCAAAGCGCAGTTGGTTTGTGCAGAGAGAAGGGAAATTCGAGGAAGAGAACAGGTTCACTTTGCTCGATTTTACTGAGAGAATGGTGGCAAATGAGCGGGTAGGAGGTATGATAGATGCTTCTGAGCTGCTGCTTTTCGACAATTTGTGGGAAGAGGAGTTTGTTCTCGTCAAAGGGCAAGAGAAAGATCTTCCCACCTACTACGCTATTTTTGAATACAGATTAAAAGGGAAAACGCAGTTCCAGGTGAGAAAAAGAGACCAGTTCACACTTCCCAACGATCCTGTCACTACGTATGTGCTCAGCGAGGTGACCGAGACGGAAGCCACAATCAGGCGAGTGGATGCAGAGGAAGAATCCGAAGCGATTGTCATTCGCATGGAAAAGAAACAATGAATTGGTATGAGTGAAGGCAGCCTACCACAAAATATCGGCCACCCGATGGCTCATGTGATTCAGTCATGAAGAAAGCAACGTGCAGAGAGCGTGGATACCAGCCCGGTTTGTGGGCAGGAGTTCGCCTTGTGTGTTTTTTCTGCATGATGGCATCGCCGTCATGCTTGGAAGCAGGTTCATCAGGCGGGGTCGGAGGTTCTGCATCCGGTAACGCTGTTCGGTCAGTTGCAGAGAATGAAGTCGTCAGGCGCAAGGCACTTGTGGATGAGGCGTATGAAGCGGTGGCTCGTGGAGATGCCCTGGCTGCGGAGGGAGATTACGAGGGAGCAATCGCAGAATACCGGGTAGCGCTTGATACTCTGCCGAAGGCGCCCATGACGGGGGAGTCGCGAGAGATTATTCTTGCCCGTTACACCGACACCAGCGTTGAGCTTGCTCAACAGAGGGCAGACAACGGCAGGTATGGCGATGCCCGGGCTCTACTCGAGGGTGTTCTGGAGGTTGATCCTGAAAACGCGCCGGCAAACAAACTTCTTGCCGAGATAAATGATCCGGAGATTTACAATCCGGCAATGAGTGCTGCGCACGTAGCGGATGTGCAGAGAGTGACCGAGTTGCTCAGGCTTGCGGAAGATTTTTACGAACTGGGTCAATACGAGGAGGCCGAGGCGCAGGTGACGCAAGCTCTGCGCATTGATCGAACCAATTCTGCCGCGCGCAGAATGATGGTTCGAATCAATGGTGAAAAAAACCGGTATTACCAGGATGCGCGGGTTCATACACGGTCCAGGATGCTGGCGGCCGTCGATGCGACCTGGGAATCTCAGGTGCCGGTTCGGGATATCAGGAACATTGCTGGCAGAGAAGTTGAAGGCGAACGTTCGAGGGGTAAGAAGGCGGTCGGGGCGAAGCTCAACACAATTGTAATTCCCAAAATTCAGTTCATCGATGCCACCGTGAGTGAGGCAATTGAGTTCTTGAAAATTCGCAGTCGTGATCTTGATACGCTGGAGACGAGAATCGAAGACAAAGGAGTCAACATCCTGCTCAAAGCATCGGTAGACGGTCCGGAGACACCCAGAATCTCGCTGGACGTGGTGAATATGCCGCTGGGTGAAGCGCTTCGTTATGTGACCGATATGGCAGGGTTGAAATTCAAGATCGAACAGTTCGCTGTTCTCATTGTTCCGATCACCGATGTTACCAGTGATCTATATAC
>JBDQJG010000139.1:0-8076 GCA_040263955.1 Verrucomicrobiales bacterium | reverse complement strand
GCTCTGAAGTTGATGCTTCCAGATCACGCCAGAATGACGGTGTTACCGGTGGCCGAAAGCAGCCCTCCAGTAATCATGAAAGTAATCGCTCGCGGCGACGGAGGCGGCGGGACGCGAGCAATCGTCATGCCGAGCAACCGCAATCGCGTCAAGTCAGTGCGCAGGGAACACTTTCCCCTCTTCCGGAAGATGGGGACGAGGATTCGGTTCAAGTCGGGGAAGCGCAGAATCGTGAGTTCCCGGTTGCTGATTCGGCTGCCGCCGACGGGTTGCCGGATACTTCATCGACAGGTGCCGGGGCTCCGGCGGCAGAGGATTGTGCGACGGCTGAACCTTTGGGTGGCGCCTCTTCCCGTAATGACGGTGCTTTTGATGGGAGCAATGAACGGGATGCAGACGGAACTGGCGGTCATCGAAGGCGTCGCAACCAAAGGAAGAAACGGGAACCGGAGCTGCTCGGGCCGACACGGGAAACCGAAGGTCTTTTTGAGCTCTCACCGAAGGGATTCGGCTTTCTGCGATCACCTGAAAATGGATTCAAAGTGGTGCCTGGTGATGTCTTCGTTTCCCCTGACCAGGTCAGAAATTCGGGACTGCGTCAAGGCCATTGGATCAAAGCGGATGTCGCCGACGGCGTAAAGGGGCCGCAGGTCGTGGCTGTCAAGGAAGTCAATGGCCGTGCGCCGGAGTCTGTTCGGGCCTTACCTTTCTTTGAGGAACTTAAAGCCATCAATCCCGACAAGCGCATTATCCTGGAGACGAGGTCGGATCGCTATACAACACGCGTGATCGACATGGTCGCGCCGGTTGGGAGGGGACAGCGTGGATTGATTGTGGCTCCGCCACGGACGGGTAAGACGACTTTATTGCAACACATAGCCGAGGCGGTCGCGGAGAAGCATCAGGAGATGCACCTGATGCTGTTGCTGGTGGACGAGCGTCCCGAGGAGGTGACCGAGTTTTCCCGCTCACTTCCAACGGCCGAGGTATTTGCCAGTTCAAACGACAGTGACGTAAAGAATCACACTCGAGTGGCTGAACTTTGCATTGATCGCGCTAAGCGCCTGGTAGAAGCCGGGCAGGATGTGTTTATCCTGCTTGATTCGATTACCCGCCTGGGAAGGGCATTCAATAATTCCAACCGCAAGGGCAAAGGCAGGACAATGAGCGGAGGCATTGATGCCCGTGCGCTTGAGATTCCCAGGCGGATTTTTGCTGCCGCGCGAAATACCCGGGGAGGGGGTTCGCTGACAATCCTTGGAACGGCTCTGATCGAGACTGGAAGCAAGGCGGACGACCTGATTTTCCAGGAATTCAAGGGTACTGGAAATATGGAACTTGTGCTCGACCGCCGAATTTCACAGCAGTACATTTACCCTGCGGTTGATATCTTCAAATCAGGCACGCGTCGGGAGGAGCTCCTGTTGCCCGCTCACCAGCTTTCGAAAATTCACGTAATCCGGCGGGGCTTGTCCGGTCATAAGCCGGATGAGGCGATTCAGAGATTACTCAGCTTCTGCGAACGCTTTCCCAACAACAACCAGATGCTTATCGAGATCCCCGGTGGTTGAAGAGAACGGGCGAGCCAGCTTGTTTTCAATTTGCTTGTCGGAGTTGCGGACCTGTTCATGAAACAGGTAGGGTCGCAATCAAGGCTTTCGGTAATACGCGGCCAGATCAGGGCTCGGGTTCAGTCGGACTGTTCTGTCGGGCGGCTGATAAATTAAGGGGCTGTACTCGCTAAGCGATGAAACAAACGCTGAGTGCCACATTCATCGGTTCGGATGAACAAGAACACATGAGATTACAAATCGGCGTAGGCCACAGCAAAAGGGCAGGAAGCCCGCGCGAGTGCAACGCGATACAATCTCACCATGAGCGATCGTCCGGGTTTTCAATGCCAGGTCTGTCGCGTCACTGTGGAGACTGCCGGGGATGTGAATCGGGGCATTCTGAAGCGGGCGTCTCAGCGACCGCGAGCGGCAAGATGTTTGTTCCACTCGTTGATCTGTAATTCCTGTGCCGCAAAAAGGTTGTCGGCCGGTGACCGGATAATGATATCGACAATCGTGTCTCCCTTGACAATTGAGTCGACTACATCCTGTCCCCTGGTGACTTTTCCGAAGACCGAGTGCTTGCCGTTGAGGTGCGGTGTGGCGGTGTGGGTGATGAAGAATTGACTGCCATTGGTTCCGCCGCCTGTGCGTGGATCAAGACCCCGGTTAGCCATGGAGAACATACCGGGCCCATCATGCCTCAGGCCGGGGTGAATTTCGTCGTCGAAGTTGTAGCCTGGAGTGCCAGTACCGGTGCCCAGTGGGCAGCCTCCTTGAATCATAAAGTCGGGAATTACCCGATGAAAACTCAGGCCATCATAGTAGTTGCGCGCCGCCAGATTGAGAAAATTTGCTGCAGTTATTGGCGTCTTCGAGGCAAAGATGACGGCTTCGATATCTCCCTTCGTTGTCTTGAGTGTGATTTCGACATCTGCAATTTCGGCGCTTGTCTGCGCATGAGCGGCAGGCAGGAAAAAAAGAGCGATGACCAGAGTGGTATGGAAACATGCGAGACGGTTCATGATGGGTGCTTGGGTTGGTTCGGTTGTGGTTTTCGGGTAGTTGATTGAAGTTGATTAACACGACGCAGCGGGTGGTCTGTGTGCGCCGGATACGGTCGGTGGCAGTTGTCGGTGCCAGTCGGTTGATTGCTCGTAGGCGTGGGCCACTCGCAGGAGAGTCGTCTCATCGAGTGCTTTGCCCTGCAGTTGGAGGCCGACAGGAAGGCGAGATTCGCCAGCTTCGGCAAATCCGCAGGGAATGCTGATTCCACAGATGCCAGCGAGGTTATTGGCGATGGTGAAGATGTCGGCGAGATACATCTGCAGCGGATCATCGGTTTTTTCGCCGACTCTGAATGCGGGAGTCGGAGAGGTTGCAGAGGCAATGACATCGCAGTGGCGGAATGCTTCCTCGAAATCGCGGCGAATGAGGGTGCGAACCTTCTGGGCTTTCAGATAGTAGGCGTCATAGTAGCCTGAGCTTAAAACGTAAGTGCCCAGTATGATGCGTCGCTTGACCTCGTCGCCAAATCCCTCTTCCCGGCTCTTGCGATAGCAGTCCAGAAGGTTGGCGGGATCGGGACTGCGGTGGCCGTAGCGGATGCCGTCGAAGCGGGCGAGGTTGGAGGAGGCTTCCGCGGTTGCGATGATGTAGTAGGTTGCCACAGCATAGTCGCTGTGCGGCAGAGAGACATCGACGATTTTCGCTCCGAGGGATTGGAGCTGAGCGATTGCCTTATCGACGGCTGATCGCACACCGGAATGCATGCCGTCGACGAAGTATTCGCGGGGCAGCCCAATGCGCAGACCCTTGATATCCCGACCGAGGTCGGTGGTGAAGTCGGGGACCGCTTCCGGCAACGAAGTCGAATCGGCCGGATCGAGTCCGCAGATTGCATTGAGCAGGAGGGCTGCGTCTGTTGTGGTGCGCGTGAGCGGACCGATCTGGTCCAGGGAAGAGGCAAAAGCCACGAGACCGTAGCGCGATACGCGCCCGTAGGTTGGTTTCACTCCCACGCAGCCGCACAAGGCGGCGGGTTGACGAATCGACCCACCGGTATCTGAGCCGAGTGCGGCCAGGGCAGACCGACCTGCGACCACAGCTGCCGAACCGCCCGAGGAACCGCCGGGAATTCTGTCCAGATCCCAGGGGTTTTTGGTTGTATGGTTGGCGGAATTTTCTGTCGAGGAGCCCATGGCGAACTCATCGAGGTTGGTGCGCCCGACGGGAATGGCGCCGGCGGCGCAAAGGCGTTTGATGACCGTGGCATCGTATGGAGACGTGTATGTTCCCGTGAGAATGTTCGAGGAACAGGTGCATGGTTGGCCAACTACGTTGATGTTGTCCTTGATCGCGATGGGTAAGCCTCCGAGGGGAAGACCTGGGTCAGCAGCTTCCGCTGCCGCCAGGGCTGCCTCCGCATCCACTGAGTTGTAGCCCCGCGTTAAGGCGTCCCTGCGTGGAATTTCCTCCAACAGGTCTTCCATCGCTTCAAGCGGGGAGATGTCCCCATTGCGAAAACGTTGCTGCAACTCGGCAAGGCTGAGGTCGGCAATGGCAGAGGACATAACGAATGAAGCAGGTGGAAATGCCGCGAGAAAACTGCAGAGATTCGGCTATTCGAGCACCTTCGGCACGATAAATTGGCCGCCACTCTCCCGCGGGGCGTTGGTCAATGCAGCCTCCCTGCTCAAGGAGTTCTCCGGGTGGGCCTCGTCGGGCCGCAGCACACTGTGGATCGGTGTGGCATGGGCGGTGGGTTCGATATCTTCGAGATCGAGCGTTTCGAGTTGTCTGACGTAGCCGAGAATTCCCTCCAGCTGCTTGCCAAGACGAACCTCTTCTTCATCGCTGAGCGCGATCCGAGCCAGTTCGGCAACGTAATGAATGTCCAGGTTTTTCTCGGCCATTGAGGATAGTGGGTTGAGTGCGTGCCAAGGTCAACCTGCTTTGCAGATCTCTGATCAGCCCGCGGAAGAAGCGCAGAAGGAGGTTTATAGCAAAGGCTTGCAGCGTCCCATGACGCTCTGCTGAGCGTGAATCCCGTTGTTGGAACGATGGTGACGCATTGCTCATTTGGTAGGGTTCGTGAAGCTGAAAGGCTGATGATGCGCGCCTTGATCGCCATCGGAATCGTGCCAGCTTGGATGTGGGATGGTAAAAGCAAACGATCTGCCGCCGGTGATGGTTCTTTACGAGGGACCGCGTGCGTTGCGTTTGGATGCCGGGTTGGCGTGTGACTTGCTTGCAGCGCTGCTCGACCGTGGTTATACCGTGGAGCGGATAGGGGATGGCGAGGCGAGACGGGTCGCAGCCGGTAGTTTCGTGGTGTTGGGAGATTTCGGCGGCAAGCGGGTGTCCACTTCGTTTTTTTCGTCTCTACTGGAAGCGGGCCAGTCGGTGGTGGTTCGTGATATGGCCGATTGCAGCCTCGAGGAAATCTTGGCAGGAATCGAACAGACGACGCCAAGGGACGGTTTGAATGTGCCCGGCGAACGCAGCGGTTGGAAGCCATGGTTTCCGGTCATCGATTATGATCGGTGTACGAACTGCATGCAGTGTCTGACCTTCTGCCTGTTTGATGTCTACTCGGTGGATGCTGGCAAGCAGATTACCGTGCAGAACAATGCCAACTGCAAGACGAATTGCCCGGCGTGTTCCCGAGTCTGTCCGGAGGTTGCGATCATGTTTCCGAAGTATGCCGGTAGTCCGATCAACGGTGATATCGTGAGTGAGGAGGACCTCGGTCGGGAAAAAATGAAAGTCGATATTTCCTCTCTGCTGGGCGGAGATATCTATGCGAGTCTGCGCAGTCGAAGTGAGCGGGCTAAGTCAAGGTTCTCGGCCGAACGCGATGCGGACAAGGCCCTGAACGAGCGGAAGCGTTGTCTCAAAAAGCTCCAGGCAGAAGGTATGATTCCGGCGGACGTGCTGGCGGGTGTTGATCTTGCTTCTCTGCCTTCGGCCGACGAAATCAGGCGCAGGGCGGAAGCCGTCGAGGAACTTCTTGATGGCGAAGGGCGCTGAGTAGAACCTGGTTCACTGTCATGATGAGGTCGGGCAACCACGATGGAACATTCCGGCCGGCCTTTTTCGTCGGTTGCGTGTTGATCCTCGGGTTGTGCTTGTTGCTTCGAATTGATGACCTCGGTCGGTATCCTTTGCACGCTGATGAGGCTGTGCAGGCGACCAAGTTGGTCACGTTGCTGGAGACGGGACAATTCGATTATGATCCGGAAGAATACCATGGCCCGCTAACGCACTTCGCGGCACGGGGAGTTCTTCGTTTGCGGGGCGTTCCCGAGACCGGGGAGCGGGAATCTCTCGATGCGAGTGATCTTCGTCTGGTCCCGGCAATCATCGGAGTGATCGCGGTTGCCCTGGTGGGTTGTCTGGCGTTTGTGACCTGGGGGATCGGCGGCGCATGGTCGGCGATGCTGTTGGCCGCGGTGTCGAGTTCGATGGTTTTTTTCTCGCGTTATTACATTGCCGAGATGCTGCTGGTTGCCTGCACATGCCTGTTTTTGCTCGCGTTGGTCAAGCTGCTCGAGAGCCATCAATCAGAAACTGGCGGGTATACGAGGGGACGCAGGACCTGGTACTGGGCGGCGTTGACCGGAATCGCCGCGGGATTGATGCATGCCACGAAGGAAACCTGTGTTCTGTCCTTTGCGGCAGCAGCAATCGCCGGGCTTGCAGTTTATCGACCTGGCCGCGGCAGTATGCGGTGGTTCCTGTTGGCGGTGGCATTTGGTCTGGTGACTTCGGTCGCGGTTTACTCCGGAGGATTTCGTCATCAAGCGGATGTTTGGGAAAGTCTGACGACCTATCTACGATACCTGGGGCGGGCAGGGGGTGGCGAGGGTCACGCGCATCCGTGGTGGTTTTACCTGCATCGCTATGCTTGGTTTCGGGGTGGATATTTGTGGAGTGAGCTCGGTGTATTCGTTCTCGCTTTTGCAGGCCTGCTTCTGGCATGGAGGCGGGGCAATCGCGCGGGGGTTTTCCTGGGCGTCTATGCAGTCAGTCTGGGATTGTTCTACACGTTGATTCCGTACAAAACCCCGTGGTCGTTTCTGCCGGCTTTCGTGGCGCTTTTTCCCCTGACGGGTTGGCCTGTGGTGCTCAAGGCGCGCGGCTCGGTGCGGTTGGTCACGGTCGTGGTTTTGTTCGCGGTTGCCGGACACCTCGGGGTGCAGGCGAGGCGTGCTACTCATCGGATGCCAACGGACCCGAGAAATCCGTATGCCTATGTGCACACATCACCGGATGTGATCACGCTGCTCGAACTCGTCGGCGAGTTGGATCGTCTCAGCGCAACAGCCGATCCGCCAAGGCTGGTAATCGCCGATTCCTGGATGTCGTGGCCGCTGCCTTGGTATCTGCGGTATCGAGATCGGGTCTCTTTTCGCGATTCGTTCCCCGACAATCCGACGTCCCCTCTGCTACTCGCAGCACAGACCGTGTTGCCGCCAGGCGGTGCCGGTGATGCATGGCAGGGCTATCATCAGAAAGTATTCGGGCTGAGGGCCGACTTACCGTTGATCCTTTTCGTGGAGAAAAATTTATGGCATGAATTGCTTCGTTCCCGCGGTGTGTTGTAGCAGCGATTCGATGCGAATATGCCGGTTCTCCCGCAGGTGCGGAAGTGTAATCAGTCGGACCGCATCGTGACCATTTCGAACGCGTGAAATCGGAGCAAGAGACAAATCGGGAGTCAGTCGGCAGTCGAGATAGTGCGACGCCACCGGATTTCTATCGGTTTGCGACCAAGGCGATGGCAACTGAATTCACCCTGCTTTTTCCTTCTGATGGGGAGCACGATATCGATTACCTCTCGCGAGCGGCCACAGAGTGTTTCTGTGAACTCGACAGAATTGAAGCGGAGTTGAGTCGTTACAAACCGAACTCCGACATCGCGCGCATCAATCGCCTGCTTCCAGGAGAGGTCATCCGCGTCGGAATGGCTACGATTGATTGCCTCGGACTGGCGCTTGCGGTGGCAGATGAAACCTCGGGAGCCTTTGATGTGACGGTGGGATCGCTGATGGACGCGTATAGAAATCGTGACGGATCTGAGCGTATTCCGGGTAGCGAGGAGCTTCGTCGCGCGGGGAAGGTGACGGGGGGTAATCTTTTCGAGGTCGATCGTGGCAGGCTTGCGGTGAAGGTGCTTGGCGAGGGTGTCTCACTTGACCTCGGTGGCGTGGGCAAGGGCTACGCGCTCGACCAGATGGGTGGGGTTCTGGAGAACTGGAGTATTTTCGATGCGCTGTTGAATGCCGGGGATTCGACGGTTCTGGCGTTGGGTGCACCATCGGGGGAAACCCGGCAGGGTTGGCCGGTGCGGGCGGAGGGTGTCTCTGAGAATGAGGGAATTCTGATGCTCAGCAATTACTCGCTGAGTGGTTCGGGTTTTCTCGAAAAGGGCGCGCACATTATTGATCCTCGATCGCGGAAACCGGCTCGTCTGAAGCGGCTCCGAACCTGGGCTTCAGCTCCGACAGCAGCCATGGCG
>JBDQJG010000138.1:0-8098 GCA_040263955.1 Verrucomicrobiales bacterium | reverse complement strand
GGACGGTATCAGATTGGTCTACGGGGGTGGCAGCGTCGGTTTGATGGGGGCACTCGCGGACGCCTGTCTCGAGGCAGGAGGAGAGGTCATCGGTGTGATTACCCGCCGATTGCTGGAGTTGGAAGTGGGACACGGCGGCTGCCAGGAGTTGATTGTCGTCGACAGCATGCTCGAGCGTAAGACGAAGATGGCCGAGCTCTCAGATGCATTCATTTCTCTGCCCGGGGGTATCGGCACGCTCGATGAAATGCTCGAAATGTTGACCTGGTCACAGCTTGATATCCACCAGAAGCCGAGCGGGTTGTTGAATGTCGATGGGTATTTCGACGGGATGTTGTCTTTTTTCGAGACAGTGCAACGTGAACAGTTTGTCCGGCCTGAGCATCTGCGCATGCTCGTTGCGGAGGAGAGGCTCGATGATCTGCTGGGCAAGCTGCGGGCCTACCAGCCGGAGTTGGTGGCCAAGTGGCCGATTCAGTCCAACGTTTGATCCTGAGCAAGCGGTTTGTCGGGTGGGTATTCCCGTAGTGCCCAGGCGATGGCTTCTTCGGTGGTTGCCAGGCTGCCCTCAAGCTGCAGATCCTGTGCCTTGCGGAGAATGGCACCCATCTCCCGGCCGGCCGGGTAGCCGAGTTCCAGAAGATGGTGCCCGCTGAGAATACGCGGTGGAACGGGTGGTTGGTTCTGCAGTTCCCTGATCCGGGCGGTAAGAAATTCCCAGTTATCGAGTTTGCCGTGGCTTCCCAGGCAGTCGACGCGATGGAGTTCGAGTTCGTCAGCGAAATGCTCGCGTCCGATGAATCGCCGTAGAGTGGATTGCCGCATTTGTTGGACGTGCATGAAGTCCATGTGACGGGCAACAGTCTCGCAGACGCTATCGATGATGGCGTTCGAGTAGCGCAGCCTGCGCAGGATCCCCGCGCTCATCGTCGCGCCCAGGCCGGCGTGGTTGTTGAAGCGGTACCGCCCGGCCTTCTCGTCCCACTGCCGCGTGGCAGGCTTGGCGATATCATGCAGCAGGACGGCAAGAACAATGCCCAAGGTGGTGTCTTCGGGCAGCTTTTCGAGCATCAGGCGAACGTGTTGAAACACGTCGCCCTCGGGGTGGTATCGGGGTGGTTGCTCGCAGCCCTGGAGTTCATAGATCTCGGGAATGATCTGCTTCATCAGGCCGCTCTCCACGAGCAGGTCGAATCCTCTCAAGCGGCTGGGGTGAACAAGGATGCGCGAGAGCTCATCGCGGATTCGTTCGGGGCTGATTTCTTTGAGTCGCAGAGCATGCTCGCAGATCGCCTGCCACGTATCCGAATCGATTTCATAATTGAACCGGGCTGCAAAGCGGACAGCCCTGAGCAGGCGCAGGTGATCTTCAGCGAAACGATGGTCCGGGTCACCGATGCAACGGACAATGCCGCGAGCAATGTCGTCCTGCCCGCCGACATGGTCGATAATCTCGCCGGTAAATGGATCTTCGAAGAGTCCATTGATCGTGAAATCGCGGCGCTGAGCATCGCGCTCCGGAGTGGAAAAGTGCACGGCGTCGGGTCGTCTGCCGTCACTGTATTCGTATTCCTCCCGGAAGGTGGCAATCTCGTAGTCGATGCGGTTTCTGCGAATCAGGATGACACCGAAGTGCGCGCCGACGCCCTTTGCATCGCGGAACATGGCGGCAACCTGCTCGGGCAGTGCAGAGGTCGCGATATCGTAATCTGCAGGATGCTCTCCCATAAGTTCGTCCCGCACGCATCCCCCGGCGAAATACACCGTGTGACCGGCTCCATGAAGTTCCCGGGCGATCTCGAGGGCTCCCGCCTTGATCGGGTTGGAGTGATGGACTGGCTTCATCGAGCTGGCAGTGAGGGGGTCGCGGAACGCGTCCTCCTTGGAGGGTTCATGTGGATGCCGAGATTGCCGGCGAAGACCACGTGCTCGGCTCCGAGGGGCTGGAAGTCCGGGTCGCTGAAATGCCACCATTCGCGAATGTAGGGCGAGAGGCCCGCGCTGCGCATGGCTTTCTGCAGCAGGCGCAAGCGTCGGCGGATCTCGGGGTCATCACCGGTGTAAAGCGCGCTCGCGTGCTTGCTGAGAACATCGAAATCCGTGGGCATGGGAAGGGCGCGCCCGGTGTGGTCGACGAGCGTGAGATCGATCGCGGTTCCTGTGCAATGCGCCGACCAGCCGAGAGCCGGATCACTGACAAAGTTTTCGGCACGTCCCGACAATTCCCACAGTGCCTGCTGGATTTCAGGTGGCCGGTAGGCATCCCAGATCAGGATGCCGAGTCCGTGCTCTTCGAGGAAGACTTGAGCGTGGGAGAGCTTCCTGGCAGTGGCTTCCCGGAGCAGGCAGGGCATGTCGGGTGGGTAGAGAACGCGGCCGGCGGCGTTGCTGGCGGTGGCGTAGCGAAGACGGCTGCGGATGCGCGGGTTGATCGCGGTCACCTCGATTAAGCCGTGGCGTCTGGCAAGGGCCAGCGTCGTGGTCCGCAGGTCCGGAGCGGGAGTTCCCAATGTACCCTCTCCGCAGGCAAGGACGAACGTGACCACCAGCAGGAATGCCGGGACAAAAAGGGGAGAGGGAAGCATGTTGCGCCAGCGTCGCATCTTGCGATCCTATTTCCCATGCAGCGGGCCCTGCGGCAAGCGCAATCCCGATTCTGCATGCGGTGCAGCGATGGAACCAACCACAGAGACAGTTCAACTGATGCAACACCTCGGCTTCTTCCTGGTGGGGGCCTGCGTGGGGTCTTTTCTTAATGTGGTGATTTACCGGCTGCCGCTCGGGATGTCAGTCAACGAGCCGAGGCGTTCGTTCTGTCCCTCGTGCAGGCGCCAGCTTCCGGCGCATGAGAATATCCCGATTGTCGGCTGGTTGATTCTGCGGGGACGCTGTGCGGGCTGTAAGCAGAAGATCGCGGTGCGTTACCCGGTAGTTGAACTACTTGTCGCGATCGCCTTCCTCGCTGCGTCGCTGGCATTTCCGCTCTGGCACGCGCTGGTGCTCACCATCCTTTTTGCGCTGCTTGTCGCCGCGACGTTCATCGACATCGATCATTTCATCATTCCGCACAGCATCAATATCATCGGTGCAGTTGCAGGCTTGGTGGCCTCGATGCTTGTGCCTTCATTGCAGGGAGAGGAAGCGGCATGGCAGGGATTGGGGCGATCTGTGATGGGAGGGCTTTCCGGCATGCTGCTTCTCTGGTTGGTAGTGGAAGCCGGCAAGCTTGCTTTCGGGAAGAAAAAACTCGTCCTCGAGAAGCCGGAACCGTGGTCGATCACGCAGCCTGATGATCGGGAGCCTCCACGATTCCAGTTGGGAGAGGAAGTCTTTGATTGGTGGGATCTGTTCGCCCGAAAAAACGATCGCCTGGTGATCGAGAGTGGTCGCTGTGTGCTCAACGGCAGCAACCATCCCGGTGCCACCCTGGAGGTGACGCGGGGGAGCTTGGAGATCGCCTCCGAGAATTATGTGATCGATCTCGGCGAGCTCAAGTCGGCGCAGGGCACTGCCCGCACAGTGGTCATTCCACGTGAGGCGATGGGCCTCGGAGATGTCTGGTTTCTTGGCATGATCGGGACTTTTGTCGGACCTGTCGGGGTGCTGTTCACCGTTGGTGCCAGCGCCATGATCGGAAGCATTATTCCGGTTGTCATGCGTTTGGCGGGACGTGCGCAGTGGGGTGCCCGCATCCCGTATGGCCCGTATCTTGCAGCTGCCGCGGTCATCTGGATTTTTCGCGGTGAGTGGCTGATCGATTGGTATCTTGATCTGGTTTTGAGGTAGCGGAAATTCGCGGGTTGCCAATGGAGACACTCGCGGGATGATATCGCAGGCAACTGCCGGCAGCCGGTGTCGGGTAAGGAAGCCCTGTGTGAAATGTGATTGGATACGGGTATGATGAGAAAGGAAACTCCCTTGCGCGTCCTCATTGCCTGTGGCGGAACTGGTGGACACGTGTTCCCGGGAGTCGCAATTGCCGAGGGCTTGCGCGGCCGCGGGCACGATGTTGCGCTGATCCTGTCACAGAAGAAGATCGATGAGATCGTCATGCGGGAGCACCGACAGATTCCTGTTTTTACACTCCCGGCGGTGGGATCTCCCGCCTTGCTCTCACCGAGAATCGTTCTCTTTTTGCTGCGCTTTATCAGTTCCATCTGGAAGGCTCGCGCGATCATTCGTGAGTATGCTCCGGATGTGATTCTCGGCATGGGTGGGTTCACCTCGATGCCCCCACTGGTAGTCGGAAGGAAGATGGGAATACCCACCCTGTTACACGACGCCAATGCAATTCCCGGCCGTGCCAATCGCCTTGGGGTTCGATTTGCCACTACGGTGCTGGTGGGCTGGGAAGCAGCTACCACGTATCTCAGGCACAGGAATATCCGGGTCGTCGGGACGCCGATCCGTGGCAATCTCCGTGTTGAGCAAGCGGAACCGGAGACCAGCGGGGCCTTGTTTGGTCTGAATCCCGCAAAGCCGGTGCTGCTCGTGATCGGCGGCAGCCAGGGGGCTCGTGGACTTAATCGACTAGTTGTGGATGCCCTGCCCGCACTTGCCCGGGCAGTGCCTGATCTGCAGCTGTTGCATCTTTCCGGGGAGCTTGATTTTGCCGAGGTCGAGGCGGGATACCGGGGCTGTTCACTGGCATACCACGTGGCGCCTTTCTGGCATGAAATGGGCCAGATCTACGCCATCACCGATCTGGTCGTGGCGCGTTCCGGGGCTTCAACGCTCAACGAATTGGCTGTCCTGGGTATTCCGGCTGTCCTGATTCCCTATCCTTATGCGGCTGATGATCACCAGCGTGCCAATGCCCGGATTTTCGCGGATGCGGGTGCCGCCTTGCTGGCAGATGAGGCGACGACTACGCCTGAAGGCTTGGCCGATATGGTGGGGGAAATCTGGGGTGACCAATCTGCCTTTCGCCGGATGTCGGAGGCGATGCAAGCCCTCGCACCTGAGCGAGCGACTGAGCTTATCTGTGACGCGATCGAGTCAGCTGCGGTTGACCGACAGAGATAAGACCATGCCGAAACCGGAAGGCGCCGGGAGCAGTTGCTGCGGTTTGTTAAAGCAGCAGAGGCAGTGGCACCGCTCCCCGCGGTCGCTTCAGTTGACCGGGTCGGGCAGCGGAGGCAGGATCGGAAAGTCGGTTGGTGAGATCGCTGCGGGAGGCGATGCGCCACCGAGCGAGGACGGCGGGATCCGCTCCGATTCGATGACCGGGTTGGTTGCGGAGGAGCCGGGTTCAGGACTCTGCGCAACTGGAGCGGCCGGCTTCGGCTCGGCAGCAGTGGCAGTTGGCGGCTGAGGGGCGGCTGAGTGGCTTGCTTTCCCTGTTGGAATCTGCAGCACTTGCCCGGGACGGATCAGGTCTGAGGACAGTTTGTTGGCACCCTTGACTCGGTAGACTGATGATTCGTGGTCACGCGCGATTTGCCAGAGGTTGTCGCCCGATTTTACCGTGTACGGAACGAGTTTTTCTCCGGGAACTGGCTGGTATTCTGCCGGAGCTGCGGAATCCGCGGGGGCGGGTTCGGGCGCCTCGGTCACCTCTATCTGCGGGACAAGACTGGTCTCTCCGGTGAGAGCCTGCCCGACAGGAGCCTCAGTGGTTGAGCATGAGCTGAGTGCCAGCGTGAGGATAGAAATCAGGACTACCAGTGGGATGCTGCGTAATTTCGAATGTGTCATTGATCGAGTATAGCAATTGTGAAGCGACTGGCAACCGCTATGGATCGGATGATGAATCTGCGTTGCATGGCGGTGCATGATGGAGGTGCTCCGCTTCAGGGAGCGGGCAGGCATTGACTTCAAGTGAGTGGGTGAAGATACGGCTCCACCGGACGAGCTGCATCGGTGCAGGATACGAAAGCGTCTCGTTGCCTGCTATCGGTGAAAAGATAAAGGGCGTAGCCTCCAAAACCTCCTCCGCAATACTTGTGTGCCAGTGCCCCGGTAACCTCGGCGAGAGGTTCCATGCCCTCGTCCAGTTGCGCTTGGTAGCTCATTCTGACTGCTTTGCCGAGTTCCTCGAGATTATTCTTGTCTACGGCATCGGCCGCGATATGGCTTGCACGGGCAATAAGCTCGAAGTCGCGCTCATGGTCGGCATTGCCGGGAGTGTCGTGTTCTTTACCGGTGAACACGAGTGCCATTCGGCCACTCAGGAGTGCGCCATCTCTTTTGAGCAGTAGTTCGGGGTGGGCACCGCTGCGCCAGACGCAAAGCCCGGATTCATGGATGACGGCGGGATCCTGCCAGCCGACGCCCAGGTCCAGTTCGCTGTTGATTCCCGACTCTCCGTTGAGCAGCGCCCAAGCTCCACTGCCACCAAGTCCGGAACGTTTTTCATAATTCCACTCCCGCAGGCTGACAGTGGGCGAGATCGCGCAGTTGACGACGAAGGCATCGGCCCGTGCAAATCTCGGCACATCGAGCCAGCCGCCGGCAAAGTCGACTCGCAGCGGAGAGGCATCGGGAGCCTTGATCCATTTGACGATACCGGATGAGGAGACTGGCGGAAACTGGGGCGGGGTTTTCGGTAAGCGTACGTAAGAAGTGCCGACTTCCTCGCACAGCGCCCTCTTGATCGTGCTGTACTGGTCGTCGTCGGTTACAGCGAGGATGTCGGGATGAATACGTCGAAAGTGGTCTTGAAAGTCCAGCCCGAGTTCCTCGTTCTCGCCGATTACGGCATCATCGACCATGCTCAGGTTTCGCAGCAGCGCCAGCTTGTGTTCCTCGGGCAGCGAGGAGCGGCGCTCCTTGTGATGCCAGAGAACTTTGTCGGAAGCGAAGCAGACAGTGAGGTGGTCGCCGAGGGCCCGTGCCTCACTGAAAAACTGGATATGTCCGGCGTGGATGATGTCGTAGCATCCGGATACGAAAACTTTTTTCATGGCAATCGTGTTTTGGAGCGGTAGGCGAACGGATGCAGGTTTCAGGTGGATTCGCGCAGGGAAATCCGAATCGCTTCGATGTGGCACCCGATTCGTCTAGCGCCGGGATCTACCTTTTGCAACCCGTGCATTGCAGGGCACCGGGCTCGCTGGTGGGCATACCGGCAGGTCGATGGCATGCGGTTCACACGGAATGTTGTCGAATTGCGAGGTCAACAGGATGGGTATATAGTTTTTGTTGCGCCGGATTTGAACCGGGCTAAAATGCGCGCCCGCGAAGCAGGTTTGAGCAATGGATCGAAACGGTCCAGCGTTCGACAGCAAAGTAGAGTAAAAAGCACGCGAACATCTAACAGCAATATACAGAGCGCCGATCAATCAAATGGCTTTGTATTCGGTAACCAGAGGCCGACAATCATGAAAAAAGAGATTCATCCCAACTACGTCGAAACGACCATTACCTGCACCTGCGGTGCCGTTTACCAGACGCGGTCGACCAGTGAGAATCTGAAGGTGGGTATCTGTGCCCAATGTCACCCATTTTTTACCGGGGAGCAGCGTTTTGTCGATACGGCGGGGCGGGTAGAGAAATTCCAACAGCGCTTCGGAGCACAGCGCGAGAAAGGTCGTCGTCCCGGAAAGCCGAGATTATCGGCGGCAGCTTCCTAGCTGGACAGGCAGTTCAGGTGAGCGGTGTAGACGTCGTGGTTGGCGTCGGCACCGCTCTTTTTATATTCGGGGAACATTGAACGCACGGGGATCACAAGTTCATGGATTACGCACCCATCATCGCCAAAAAACGCGACGTCCTCGCGGAGCTCGACAAGCAAATCTCCTCACCCGGTTTCTATGATGATCCCGCGAAAGCGGGGCAGGTGATGAGGGAGCATACCCGAACCAGAAAGTTGCTGGAGGATTGGGATGAATTTCAACAGGCCACGAAAAACCTGGCTGAGAACTTGGAAATACTCAAGGGAGAGGATGAGGAACTCAGTGCCATGGCTGCCGATGAAATCGCTGAACTTGAAGAGAGGATTGAGCGTCTCGACGGGGTGATTCAGTATGCCTTGTTGCCGCGGGATTCTTCGGAGGAAAGGGATGCCATTGTAGAAGTTCGTGCCGGCACCGGCGGTGATGAGGCGTCGCTGTTCGCTGCCGAGTTGATGCGCATGTACCAGAATTACAGCGAACAG
>JBDQJG010000137.1:0-8165 GCA_040263955.1 Verrucomicrobiales bacterium | reverse complement strand
GCAGCTCAACAGCATCCCCTTCCCCGGAGACCCGAGTGTCAATTTCTTCGACTTCATCCCCGAACCGAGCCGGGCCATGCTGCTGCTCTTCGGCTTCAGCGCGGCGGTGCTGCGACGCCGGCGCTAGGGCCCGCCCCGGCGGGGCGGTGTTAGGTCCGACGCGGAGACTTCGTTTCCGCGAGTTGGAAGTGTTCAGATTCAAGGTTCAAGGACCGTGGCGGCGATCTGTGGTAGCTGAGCCTGATCCCGCACCCCGCGCGGAGGTCGTAAACTGATCCCGATCCCGATCCCGATTTCGATTGCCTTCGATTCGCGCTTTATTCGCGGACATTAGTGGGCAAAACCTCGTCTGCCCGGCCGTCTTCCCCTTCCGTTCCTTTCGATGGTTCCTGTTCCTCGCCTGCCCGGCCTGAAAACTTGAATCTTGAATCTTGAATCTTAAAACTGGCAGCTTTGCCGCCACGTGATCGTCTCTCGAAAGCTTTACCCCTTTGCGCGCATCGCCTGTCTGGGCAATACTACGAATGAAAGAGACATTCGTTTCGCGACAGCACACGCTTGTGAAAACTCAATACATCACTGATGACCGGGGCGACAAGGTCGCCGTGGTGATACCGATCTCCGATTACGAAGAGTTGATGGAGGATGTGGCTGACCTCGCTGCCGTAGCTGAGCGGCGGGATGAAGAGACCATATCGCTCGCCGAGGTGAAAAGGAAATTGGTGGCAGATGGACTCCTACAAAGTTGAGTTCACCAGGAGTGCCGAGAAAGATCTCCGACGCATCGACAGGCAGTTTGTGGCTGGGATCGTTGCCGCGATCGAGAGCCTTGAGGGCAACCCCCGGCCCATCGGATGTACAAAATTGTCCGGCTCGGACCATACCTACAGAATACGTGTCGGAGCCTATCAGGTGATTTACGACATCGAGGATAATCACTTGCTCGTTCTGGTGATCAAGGTAGGTCACCGGAAGCACATCTACAGATGACCCATAGTCCGCTGCATGAGAGACTCCTGCAATTGAACCTCTCCTTGAAGCATTGCACTGCCTGGGCATCGTCGCCGCGA
This sequence comes from Verrucomicrobiales bacterium, assembly GCA_040263955.1. Lineage (GTDB taxonomy): Bacteria > Verrucomicrobiota > Verrucomicrobiia > Verrucomicrobiales > DEV007 > CALSSN01. The sequence continues at coordinate 7,095 of JBDQJG010000137.1, read as the reverse complement.
GTTGGAAGTGTTCAGATTCAAGATTCAAGGACCGTGGCGGCCTGTGTCAATGGTTCTGTTAGGTTTTAAGTGTTAGGTGGTTAGGTTTTAGGTCGCCGGGCACCGGCGGCTGCTCGGCCTGGACAGTGAACACCGGCGACCTCGCTGCCCCAGCCATCTTTATTCGCGCTTCATTCGCGTTCATTAGCGGGCAAGAAACCCTCGCCTGCCCGGTTTTCACCCTTCACCCTTCACCCTTCACCATTCACCATTCACTCTTCACTCTTCACTCCTCAGCGCAGCCTTCGGCCGCCCTCTCAGTCCCATCAGGAAATCTTCTTTCCCATCGGCAGCTCACCCGCCTCGCGCAGGCGCAACTGGCCGCATGCGGCGTCGATGTCGTGGCCCTTTTCGCGGCGGATGGTCGCGGTGATCCCGGCGTCCTCGAGAACTTGCATGAAGGCATCCTGCGCCTGCTCATCCGGGCGCTGCCAATCCAGGCCCTCGACCGTGTTGTAAGGGATGCAGTTGACCTTGGCACCGAGGGCACTGGCTCGCTCCGCCAGCGCCGCGGCCTGCTGCGGGGAGTCGTTGACCCCTTCGATGAGGATGAACTCGAAGGTGATGCGCTGTTTGCGCACCGCTCGCCACTCCTCGAGCGCGGCGAACAATTCGTCGAGCGGGTAGCGATCGTTGACCGGCATGATGCGGCTGCGCACGTCGTCGGTGGCACCGTGCAGCGAGACCGCCAGCCGGATCTGCAGTGGCAGCTGCGCCAGCTTGCGGATCATCGGCGCCAGCCCGCTGGTGCTGACGGTCATGTGGCGTGCACCAATTCCCAGCCCCCAGGGAGCATTGAGCATTTCGAGCGAGCGGGTCAGGTTGCCGAGGTTCGCCAGCGGCTCTCCCATCCCCATGAACACAAGATTGTCGATGCGCTGGCCGGCCACCGCGCGTGCCGCCAGCACCTGCCCGACGATCTCGTGCACCCCGAGGTTGCGCTCGAAGCCTGCCAGGCCGCTGGCGCAGAACTTGCAGTCGAATGCACAGCCGACCTGGCTGGAGACACACAGGGTCAAGCGGTCCGACTTGCGACCGTAGAGTGCCGGATTGGCCGGGATGAGCACGCATTCGACGAAACGCCCGTCAGCAAGCTTGAGCAGCAGCTTGCGCGTGGTATCCGTCGCCCCCTGCACCCGCACCACCTCGGGCAGGCCGATATCGAAGCGCTCGTCGAGCACGGTCCGCAGTGCCGCTGGTAGGTTACTCATCGACGCGAAATCGAAGATTCCCTTGGCATAGATCCAGTCGATCACCTGTGCTGCCCGGTAAACCGGCTGTCCAAGCTGCTTGAACTCCTCGGCAAGGGCCTCCGGGGATATCCCGATGAGCGGTGTCTTTTGCATGCCGGTTCTTCCCGCCTCTGACCCGAGCAGACGCTCAACTTTTGGCGATGGTGTACAGCACCGCCTTCTGGGCATGCAGGCGGTTCTCCGCCTCCTGGAAGATGGTATCGGCATGAGCTTCGAGCACCTCCTCGGTGATCTCCTTCTCGCGGTAGGCGGGCAGGCAGTGCATGACGATGGCACCGGGATCCGCCAGCGCCAGCAGCTCGGCATTGACCTGGTAGGGACGCATCACCTCGATCCGGCTGGCCGACTCTTTTTCCTTGCCCATGCTCACCCAGACGTCGGTGTAGAGCACGTGGCAGCCCGCCACCGCCCGCTGCGCGTCGGGCTCGACGGTGACCTTGCCGGAGGCAAGTCTCGCCAGTGACTCCGGCTTCGGAGCGAATTCCCCGGGCCCGGAAAGCACCAGCTCGAAGCCGAGCCGCTCAGCCGCCCAGATCCACGACCAGGCCACGTTGCAGTCGATGTCGCCGAGGAAGCAGACCCGCTTGCCCTCCCAGCCACCGATCTTCTCACGCATGGTGAGCAGGTCGGCGAGGATCTGGCACGGATGCTCGGCGTCGGTCAAGGCATTGATGGTCGGGATGCCACCGAGCTCGGCGAACTCGACGATGTCTCCCTGCGCATAAGTGCGGATCACCGCACCGTCGAGCAGCCGCCCGAGCACACGCGCGGTGTCCCGAATCGGCTCGCCGCGGCCGAGCTGCATCTGCCGCTCGGACAGGAACATCACCTCGCCCCCGAGCTCGCGGATTCCCACCTCGAAGCTCACCCGCGTGCGGGTCGACGACTTGCAGAAGATCAGCCCCCACACCTGTCCCTCCAGGACACGGCACCCCGGATCGCGGCGGTTTCTCTTCAGCTCCTCCGCGAGGGCGATCAACGCGGTGATCTCAGTTCCGTTGAGGTCTTCAAGGGCAAGCAGGTGCTTCATGATGTAATTCCTTCCAATTCGGGAAAGCTGAAAAGATAACGGCCGAATCACAAATATTCAAGAACCTCCGGGCCGAGAACGCGTGAAATTCCCTTCGAGTCGAACGGCTTCGTTCACTGCGCCTCAATTCTTTCGACCGGGGAGTAGCTCCAGACGATGTCTCCGTGTTCAGTGTCCATGCGACCACCACGATCGATGACCACCCGCCCACCACCGTCGTGCATGTCCCATCCGTCCACGTAGAGGATGTAGCTTTCACGATCAGCGTCGCCCTTTTCCTCGGCCAGCGAAGGCACCAAGCGATAGTGCATGGGCACACCCAGCATCGGGTCTTCCATTACCGCGGCCGGCAACCCGAGTTCGACCAGATCGCGCGGCAGTCTGCCGTGCGCCAAGCGGTGGCGTTCGAGCGCTGCTGCCACCGCCGCCAGCCGTGCCCTGGCAAGCGTGACAATGAGGCGCTTGGCCAACTTTCCGTATGCTGGCACCAGCATACCTGCGCCGAGATTGTAGGGCGTGCGACGCCCGAAGGCGGCACCGATCGCCTTCTCGGCACCTCGCAGCCGCCCGAAATCACCGTCTCGCAGGGGAATGATACACCCCTCGAAGATCAAACCGACAGCGCGGGCTCGATTCTGGTCAAACCAACCATCGGGAACCGCGGTGAGAAGGCTATCGAAAACCCTGTTGGTGCGGCCGCTCAACAGGCCGCTGGGAGAACCCGATGTTCCACGTTTCCAGGGCTTGCTCTCCTCCTTCAGGTAGTCCATCGCACCGGCACTCATCACCAGAGTTTCGAGCCGCATGGCGTCGAGCCAGGGTTCGATCGGCTCGTAACCGCCGAGATGGTCGACCAAATACGCGAGCGATGCCTCGTCCTGCCATGCCCGGGTGCGCAGACCCTCCCAGGCCACCGACAGGATAACGTGGCGGCCGGCAAAACCGACCACTTGCGCGAGCAGTAGAGGATCACCTGCGACCAGGTCGCACAACCGGCCGGCGAGCCGCAGGTGCCGGAGCGCGGCAGCCGGAGCGCCCGCCGCGAGATCCGCCCGTGCGAGCAGGGCCAGCGTCCGAATCGCCTCCAGAACCTGCATATAATGAGGAACGGAAAGGGTGGCAAAATCCGCAAAGTCAACGGAAAAGGAAGACGGATCGTAGATGAACCGAGCATGCGGCCGCCGGGAGGCAGCCTCGAGCTCGGCGAGGACCGGAGCATGCACGGAAAGCGCGTCGCGCACCCACTCGGCATCGGTGGCTTCGCTGGCAACCACACCGTCCGCCTCCATCGCCTTACGATACTTCGCGAGCAGCGGCGAAACCTTGCCAAGCTCCCAACCGGGACCGAGATCTCCAGGCGAGGCGAGCTTCAAGGCCACCATCCGCGCCTCGTTGGCAGGATCCGAACCCGGAGTCACGAGTGCCCGGATCAGCGGATGGGCACCGAAATTCTCCGCCTCGGGAGGCATCACAGTCAGCCGCTTGATCAGCACGTCACAGTCCAGGTTCTCGCCCGCAGCGACAAGACGGGTCTCGACCCGCTGCCAGGCACGCTCCCCGCGCCGGTTCTCGACGAGATGAATGACGAGGACTAGAGTGACCACGACCAGTATACCCAACCCGATCTGCATCAGCAGGCCCCGGTCCGAGGAAGTCTCTCCACCTGCTGCTTGCTCGCGGTGTTTCTCCGACATGATCGCCAACCTTACCTACGGTTCTTTAGTACTCAAGTCACTGAAAATCAAAGACCAGGAACTTTTTCCGCAGCCGCGGCATCCGACTCCGTCACGTCACTACCGTGGTAAAAGACGCCGATCACGCGGGTCTGCTCCCCTTTCAAGGTGGGAAAATCACCACCTGGGTTACCGTCCCTGTCCATCATATTGCAGGTCATGACATGGCGCCCCAGTTCAGGAATCCAGGCAATGTCCGGATCCTGGATCCGGTAGTTGTCCCAATCGTCCACTTCATCCGATCGCGGGGTGATCGCTTCGCCCAGATACTCGAAGGGCGCATGGATGTCTTTTGATCTCCAGGCAACCACCTTGTAGGGACTGCCCTGTGATTCCCTGTCACAGAAGATGTAATAGTGCCCCTCGATCCTGGCGATCGTTGCGTCGCCCACTCCATACGTGTGCCCTCCCTCGGGATTGGGATCGACAGCCTTGGCGTTGACCAGCTTCCAGTCGCCGAGGCCGGTGGTGGAGGTGAAGTGGGCCAGGCTGGTTCCATCCGGACCGTGAGGGAAATGACCATGTTCCCCGAACATGTGAAACACGCCGTCCTCGTAATAGACCCCCACGTCATCGCACTGCTGGTGAGGAAAGGTGCCTGCCGCCTGCCACTTCCCGCTGGCATCCTCCAGTGGTCCTGAATACGTGTACACGATCCCCTCCTCGTAGATGTACCAGGTGCCATCGACCTTCACGCCGTCATCGTACTCGTAATGTTCCCCGATCTGGTAGTGGTCGGAAACGAGCTCCCAGTCGGCACTGCTCCAGGAGAACTTTTTCGCCCGCCACAGCTGGGCCGCCTCCTTCGTATGGCTGATGATCAGGTGATAGGGATATTCCTGCTCCGGCTCGACGAAGAGGATCGAGTCGTGGTTGTTGCCAAAGGCCGAGGTGAAGACCGGATTGTCGACCGGCCGCCTCCAATCGAGGGGATCGAAATCGGATGTGCTCCCTTGCGCTTGCGGTTTTGTCGCCTCGCTCGCATGGAAGGCCCTGTGCCCCGTCGATCCTGAGCCAAGAACAGGATGGCTCTGCTCGGGAAGAAAGGCGCGATGTCTTGCAGCGGTGGCCGCCATGTCGGGATTCTCGATCAGGTTGTGCCACTCATGCGGGTCATTGGCGTGGTCGTACAACTCTTCCGATCCGTCATTGTAATGAATGTACCTGTGGGATTCTGAACGGATGGCATAATTGCCGGGACCGAAGCTGGTACGGGCCATGTACGGCCAGTCGGCAGCAGGATCTTTCAGCAAGGCGGTCATGGAGTGGCCCTCGAGCCTGTCATCCTGCTTCAGCCCGGCCACCTCCAGCAGCGTGGGATACACATCCAGCAATTGCACAGGTTTGTTGCAGACCTTCCCCCGGGCCACACCCGGACCGGCAATGATCAGCGGCACCCGCGTGCTGTCTTCCCACAGGCTTCGCTTGGCCCAGCGCTCTTTCTCGCCGAGGTGGAAGCCGTGATCGGAGTAGAGGACGACAAGGGTATTGTCCTTGGCGGGGCAGTTGTCCAGCGCATCCAGCAACCTGCCCACCTGGTGGTCGACAAAGCTCACGCAGGCCAGATAGGACTGCACCAGCGGCTTCCATGCCTCGTTCTTGACGACCCAGTCATGGGCCGGTGCCACATGCTCGAGCCGGGTAAGATTGATGCCGTAGTCCGACAAGTCATCGAGGTCATTCGCCAGAACCTCCGGTAATTGCAGCGACTCCATGGGATACATATCGAACCACTTCTGCGGTGCATACTGCGGCACATGCGGCTGATAGAAGCCGACGGCAAGCAGCTGCGGTTTATCCTGTTGCTTTTGCAGCTGCTCCACGGCCCATGCTGCAATCTTGTGATCCGAGAGCAATTCATCCCGCTCCGGATACACCCCCCAGTCCCACAACCGGACCCCGGGAAAGGAACTGAGTTTCTTTTCAGGGTAGGGAGCAAAACCACCAAATGAGCCGGCCCAATTGGGAAGGTGCCTGTTGTTTTGATTTCCGTGAAAGATCTTGCCCGCTCCTGTCACGTGATAGCCCTCCTGCTCAAAGCGTTTCGGCAGCAGGGTATTCTGACGGGCAATGGGTGACTCGGCCAGGTCGGGGCTCAGAAAATAAATACCGGTGGTGGCCGGATAGAGCGAGGTCATCATGCTGGCCCGCGAGGGGTTGCATACCGGCGACTGGCAATGCGCGTTGGCAAACAGCACGCCCCGGGCGGCCAGGCGATCGATGTTCGGTGTCTTCGCCTGGGGATGGCCCCCCAGGCAGCCGATCCAGTCGTTGAGGTCGTCGATGGCGATGAGCAGGATATTCGGCCTGCCGCCGGAACTCGCCTCCGCGGCGACTGCCGCACACGAACCCAAGTTCGAGACCAAGGCCATAACCAGCACCACCGCCGGCAGAAACGCTGACAACCCTCGCCTGCCCCCCGTGTGCGCGATCACGTACTTGTCCACGGCAACCTAGGCCAGCGAGGGAATCTCCACCGCCGGATCGACATCGGCGTCGTAATCGACTCCTTCGAGCCCAAAGCCGAACAGCTTGAGGAAATTCTCCCGGTAACCGTCGATGTCACCAATCTCGGGCAGGTTGTCGGTGTCCACCTTTTCCCACAGCTCGGCGATGTGATCCTGCACGTCATCACGCATCTCCCAGTCATCGATGCGGATGCGGCCGAACTCATCGAGTTCGGGCCCGGTGTCACTGCCGAGGTGATCACTGAACAGACGCTCGATCTGCTCGATGCAGTCCTCGTGAATGTCCAGCTCCTTCATCTTCTTGAACAGCAGCGAGATATAAAGCGGCACCACGGGAATGGCCGAGGAAGCCTGAGTAACCACCGCCTTGTTGACCGAAACGTAGGCGCTGCCACCCGAGGCACCCAGGGCGTCGGCGATGCAGGCACAGGACTCCTCGAGATGCTTCTTCGCCTGGCCGATGGTGCCGTCCTTGTAGATTCTCCAGGTCTGCTCCGGCCCGATGTACGAGTAGGCCACCGTCACCACGTCGGGAGCCAGCACACCGGCGGCACCCAGCTTCTGCATCCAGT
>JBDQJG010000136.1:0-8201 GCA_040263955.1 Verrucomicrobiales bacterium | reverse complement strand
TTCTGACCCACAGGACTTCGAGACTCTCGACGCGCTTCCCCACGTGATTCCGCATGATTTCGAATTCGTCTGCGCGACGCCCGAGGCGATCAATGGTGTGCTCATCCAGTTTTATGGTGACGCGGAGCAGTTGGCGCGGACCATGGAGCGGCAGATGGCGAGTAGTGGGAATGATCTCGGCCTCGGGGAAGGAGAGGAAGGGGAAGCGTCGGGGGAGGAGGCCCCGATCATCAAGATGGTCTCTTCAACACTGTTGGAGGCGTTCAAAGCAAATGCATCCGATATTCACATTGAACCACTGGAGGCCGATCTGCGGGTTCGTTATCGGATTGACGGGGTACTTCACGATGTCGAGCATCATCCGAAGAAACTCCACCAGGCCGTGGTCACCCGGATCAAGATCATGACCGGAACCATGAGCATCGACGAGAAACGCATTCCCCAGGATGGCCGGATCGAAGTCAAAATCAGCGATCGTCAACTTGACCTGCGTGTTTCGACAGTTCCTACCAATCATGGAGAGAGCGTGGTCATGCGTATTCTCGACAAGGAAAGTCTCAAGTTGGGACTCTCGGACCTCGGTTTCTTCTCAGATGATGAAGATGTCTTTAATAATCTGATCACGCTTCCGGATGGCATCCTGCTCGTGACTGGGCCAACGGGGTCAGGGAAAACTACAACGTTGTATGCGTGCCTGCACACGATCAACAAGCCGGACAGGAAGATCATTACCATCGAGGATCCGGTCGAGTATGAGATGGTAGGGATCAACCAGGTCATGGTTAAGGAAGATATAGGCATGACGTTTGCAGCAGCTTTGCGTTCGATACTGCGCCAGGCTCCTAATATCATCATGGTGGGTGAGATTCGGGATTTGGAGACTGCGCAGATAGCGATCAATGCCTCGCTCACCGGTCACCTGGTTTTTTCTACCCTGCATACCAACGATGCGCCGAGTGCCATCGCTCGACTCACCGACATCGGGATCAAGCCTTTTCTGGTCGCCTCCGCTTTGCGTGCAATCGTTGCTCAGCGTCTGGTCCGTAAACTTTGCAATGTGTGCAAGGAACCCGGTATGATGACTGAAAAAGAGATGCGCGCGCTGCGAATCACCGCCGAGCAACTGATGGAGGCTACGGTAATGGCTCCTGCCGGGTGCAACAAGTGTCGTACAACCGGCTTTAAGGGACGAATGGGAATCGTTGAAATGTTCAAGGTTGATGATGAAGCCCGGCATATGATCAATGAGAAATTGTCGACACCACGACTCAGACGACGCGCCCGGGAACTTGGCATGCGTACACTCAGGGAAGATGGTATCCGGAAAGCACTTGCCGGTAGCACCACAGCGGCGGAAGTCCTGCGGGTTACGATGGGTGATGATGGTTGATTGTTAGCTGTAATGAACCATCGAGATACTGCGTTGCTCCTGCAGGCCTGCCACCGATCCAGTGGCTGATCGCGTGGTTGTCTTCTCACATTCTGGATTAAGCAGTTCCCTTTTACTTTTTTGACCAATGAACGCTCAAACCGTGCTCGATGTTCTTGTTCGTAACGAGATGGTGGACCAGGCCGAGGCTGATGGAGTCCTTGAGGAGATCAGTCAGACGGGTAGCGATATTGTCGAAACTCTCGTGAATTTCGAGATTTTCGAGAATGAGGAACAGATCTGGAAATATCTGGCAGAGGATCTCCAGGCGGAATATGTGGACCTCAGGGAGTATCTCCCGCCTGCGGAACTCCTTTCGACGATTCCCGCCGGTCTGGCCCGCCTGTATGGTGCCCTGCCGGTGAATTTCGATACCCGAGGACTCACGGTGGTCCTGGTGGACCCGTTCAATCCTCAAACAGCCGAAGATCTTCGTTTTGCTCTGGGCAAACACATCGTCGTTGGCGTAGCGGATGGGAGAAGAGTCGAGGAACTTATTGTCGACCATTATGGTGGCGGAGAGAACGACATGGGAGAGGTCCTGGCAGGGCTGGCCAAAGCGGGCATCAGCCAGGATGATAAGATTGACCTGCAAATGCTCGAGGCGGAGGCGAATTCCGCTCCAATTATCCGCTACGTTGATCTCGTGTTATATCAGGCGATCAAGGAGAAAGCCTCCGATATACACTTCGAGCCATTCGCCAATGAGTTTAAGATTCGCTATCGTGTCGATGGGGCTCTTTATGAAATGGCGCCGCCGCCGGCTCACCTGATCCAGTCGATTACTTCCCGGCTCAAGGTGATGTCTAATCTCAATATCGCGGAACGTCGGGTTCCGCAGGACGGGAGGATCATGAAAACGGTGGATGAGCGGCAGGTGGACATGCGGGTTTCGACCCTGCCGACTCAGCATGGCGAATCGATTGTACTGCGGGTGCTCGATCGAAGTTCGGTCAATTTGGATCTCGAAAATCTCGGGATGAGTGAATCTCTGTTCAATTACATCGGGGATACGGTTGAAAAACCCAATGGAATTTTTATCTGCACCGGACCCACCGGTGCTGGAAAAACGACCACTCTCTACGCCGCCTTGCGCCGGATCAATTCGATCGAGACCAAGTTGCTTACAGCGGAGGATCCGGTTGAATATGATATTGACGGGATCATTCAGGTGCCTGTGAATGAGAATATCGGCCTGACTTTTCAGAAGGTACTTCGCGCGTTTCTGCGTCAGGATCCCGACAAAATCATGGTGGGTGAGATGCGGGATCTGGAAACCGCCCAAATTGCGATCCAGGCCGCGTTAACCGGTCATCTGGTTCTTTCAACCCTGCACACTAACGATGCGCCGGGGGCAGTGACCCGTCTGCTGGACATGGGGTGTGAGCCATTTCTCGCTGCGGCGACATTGGAAGCAATCCTCGCCCAGCGTCTTCTGCGTGCTATCTGCAAAGGCTGCCGTACCGAGTATGCGCCTAGTGATACGTTGCTTACTCAGTTGGGAGTTTCCCGATCTGACATCGGCGAGCGAACATTTTTCACCGGTTCTGGATGCGAGGAGTGCGCCCAGACCGGTTATAAGGGCAGGCTGGGGCTGTATGAACTTCTTGATATGTCGGATCCACTCCGTGAGCTTGTGATCGAACGGGCTCCCACGCTGACCCTGAAGCAGAAGGCGATAGAACTGGGTATGCAAACTCTCCGGGAGGACGGTTTTCGGAGTATCTATGAGGGAAGGACTACCATCGAAGAAGTTCTCAAGTACACGTAAGACAGAATCCACTATCGGCAGGAATGCAGCAGGAAGGTATTGCCACTGCTGATTTTTATCTTTTCTTTTCTGGATTGCCCTGACCAGTATATCAGTTTCATGATCGCGATCTTCGCGTATGATCACTAAACCCTGCACCATTACTCTCGCTTATGCCCTCTTTTGAATATATAGCTCTTGACTCAAATGGTGAGGAATCAACTGGCGTTGTTGAGGCGGATACCGATTCGGATGCCATTGATCAGCTCCGCCGCGATGGCCTTTATCCGACAAAAGTAGTTGATCTGGCAGTCGGCGGCATTGGAGATGCGGAACGCAAGAAGACCAAGGCCCGTTCGCGTTCCCGCAAAAGAAAGGGAAAAGTAGCGGCTTCTGGAAAAGTCAAAAAGGGCAAGATCAAGGGCAAGTCCGTGATGATTTTCACGAGGCAGCTCGCAACTCTTATCGACTCCGGTTTACCGTTGATGCGCAGCTTGACTATCCTGGGCAATCAAGAGCCCAATCCCGTCTTCAAACAAAATATAGCAGCGATTTCGGATGCTGTTCAAAGTGGCTCGACTTTTTCAGAAAGTTTGACGCAGTTTCCGCAAATTTTTAACAAGCTCTATATCAACATGGTGAAGGCGGGAGAGCTGGGAGGTGTTCTTGAGCTCGTCCTGAACCGCCTTGCAGAGTATCAGGAAAAAGCCCAGAAACTCAAAAATAAGATTGTAGCGGCGATGGTCTATCCACTCATCGTGATGTTTATCGCGGTGGCGATCACAGTGTTCCTTCTTGTGGTTATCGTGCCGAAGTTCGAAAAAATCTTTATCGATATGTTGGGGTCTGCGGATAAACTTCCCGGGTTGACGAAACTGGTGGTTGGAGCATCACGAAATATGGCCTCCAATATCATTCCAATAGGCATCGGACTTGCCGTGGTCGTTGTGATTTGGAGAATGTTCGCGGCGACCCAACAGGGAAAGATCATCATTGACAAGGTTAAATTGAAAATTCCTGTTTTCGGGGATGTGCAGATGAAAAGTGCGGTTTCTCGTTTTGCGCGAACGCTGGGCACGTTGGTGACATCCGGCGTGCCGATTCTGCAGGCACTGAATATTACCAAGGAAACGGCCGGCAATTTGATCATTTCACGGGCCATTGGTAAGGTTCATGATGCGGTGAAGGAAGGAGAGTCGATTGTTGCTCCCCTTGATTCCACCAAGGTTTTTCCCCCTATGGTGGTCAGTATGATCGATGTTGGTGAGGAGACCGGTCAGCTACCTGAAATGTTGCTTCGGGTGGCAGATGTCTATGATGATGAGGTTGATGCGGCGGTCACGGCCCTGACGTCCATGTTGGAGCCGATGATGATCGTCATTCTGGCGGTTGTGGTGGGGACTATTGTGCTCGCTCTTTTCCTGCCACTTATTGAGATTATCAAGCAGTTGGCTTAAGTATTTGGTTGGAACGAGCACCACGTGGCACATCGGGCTCTCCAAATTATTATGAAAATTTGTCGCGAATCAAAATGGCAACTCGCAGCCTCAAAACGGGATGCAGGCCCAAGGGCTTTCACGCTCTTCGAGTTGCTGACAGTGATGACCATCATCGGCATTCTCGCGGCGATCGGTTTGGGGAGTATGCGGTATGCTCAGAATGCGGCAGCCACAGGAAAAACCCGGGCGCTGCTCAAGACCGTGGAGCTCGCGCTGGAAAAGTATCATCAGCAGAACGGTCAATATCCATCACTGAGCGTCGCAGGCTCTACTCTGAACTCGTTTAATTCCGGCGGTGCTTGGTTGCTTTATCAGATTATTACTGGTGATGGCAACGATGCCAGCGGTGGTTCGAGCGTCAGCGACGGTAACATCAGCGCCTTGGAAACTCCTCTTCTGGAAGGCGTTTTCAGTGGCAAAAGTGATAAGTTCAATTATGTCGAGCAAGACGACGCGGGAAAATACGTGCTGGTCGACGGTTGGGGAAATCCTCTCCAATATCACCGTGCGGACGAAGCTGGATACTCAGCTCGCAATGGAACTTATGATTTGTGGTCGTATGCCACCGAGGAAGACGGGGTGATTGGAGGCGAGCAGAAGTGGCTCAAGAACTGGTAAGCTTCTCTCTTCGGTTTTCAGCTGGGGAAGTGCTTGTCGAGAAGTTGCGGTGATTGTCAATTCCGCGTCTTTTCTTTACCCAGATTCCGGACTCCTCGTTGCGACATTCTGTCTGCAGGATTGTGGCAGTTCCTGAAACAGGACGGCAGCAGGATCCGCCAGCAGTTTCGGATTCATGGTCACAGGCAGCACGGTTATTCCAAGTCGACGGAAAATACCGAGTGGGTTTTTCCATTACGCATGTTCCGGCATGGCTTTAATGTGCTGGCAGCTGAAAAACCATCATTGCCGATTTAAGTCGAGATCTCGGATTTGGATCGTCAAACAGAGATACGCACGTTGAAGAAAAGGTAGATCTGCTCCAGACTTTCAGATCAATGCAGATCAAAATCGTTGCGCATGAAAAAGCGGCTGTGTCAGTGGGGGATTGCCCTGTTGACGGATTGGCTGAGTTCGCTTTTATCGGGCGTTCCAATGTCGGCAAGTCTTCGCTGATCAATAAGCTCACAGGCCTTAAGAATCTCTGCCGGGTATCAAAGACTCCCGGCAGGACTCAACTGATTCATTTCATGCTGGTGGATGGCAGGTGGCGATTGGTCGATCTGCCGGGTTACGGATTTGTGAAGTCAGGAAAAAAGCATCGAGAAAAACTCGAAGACCTCATTGCGAGTTACTTTGTGGAGCGCAATCATTTGTCCTGTTGCTTTCTTCTAATTGACTCAAGACATGGTCCGCAGGATACAGATCTGGATTTTGCTGCGTGGTTGGTAGCCAATGCAGTGCCTTTCGCGCTGGTGTTTACCAAGTGCGACAAGCCGAAGGCGGCCATTCTGCAACGTAACGTCGACGCGTTCATTGAGGCAATGCAAGGGTTCGCTACCGGTTCGCCTCGGGTGATTCTGACATCCTCGCAGACGGGTGAAGGCAGGCGCGAACTTCTGGGTTTTATCAACAGCTGCCTGAGCTGCGAGGAGACGGAATGAAGGCAGGAAATTGGTTTTGCTGTAGATAGCCTGCGTTGCTGTGTGGCTGAAAAAACAAGGGCCGACCGCATTACATGCGGCCGACCCTTGACTGATCGGGTTGCGTCGTCGGGAGAGAAAAGCGACTTACGCTTCTGCAGGCGCCTCGGCTTCCTCGGCGCGTTCACCTGGTGCTGTCGCTGCATCGTCTTTGCGAACGGCACGGCGACTCATTTTTACGCGTCCCTTGTCATCGATGCCGATACACTTGGCAGAGATGACATCTCCGACTTTGACCACGTCTTCCGTCTGGTTGACGCGACCCTCGGCAAGTTCCGAGATATGGATGAGTCCGTCTTTCCCGGGAAGAACAGCCATGAACGCTCCAAACTTGGTGGTGGAGACGACCTTGCCTGTGTACACCTTGCCGATTTCAATCTCGGCAAACATGCCCTCGATCATTTCGAGTGCCCGATTGAGGCTTTCCTCTTTGAGTGCATAGATATGAACTGTGCCATCGTCCTCAATGTTGAGGTCGGCTCCGGATTCAGCCTGGATTCCCTTGATGTTCTTGCCTCCTGGACCAATGAGTTCGCCGATTCGGTCCGGGTTGATTTTGATCGATTTGATCCGAGGTGCATGCACGCTGATGTCAGCTGGACCGGCAATGGCGGCATTCATGACCGCGAGTATTTTGTGTCGTGCCGTGGCTGTCTTATCGATCCCCTCAAAGAGAATTTCAAGCGGGATACCAGGAAGTTTCAGGTCCAGTTGGTAGCCGGTAATGCCGTTGGCCGTTCCGCAGAGCTTGAAGTCCATGTCACCAAAGAAGTCCTCCGAGCCGATAATATCGACAATGGTCTTGTAGCGGGAAATTTCGCCCTGCTGAGTGCTCTCGGTCACCAAGCCGCAGGAGATTCCGGCTACAGGTGTTTGCAGTGGCACCCCGGCGTCCAGCAGTGCCATCACTCCTGAGCAGACAGTGGCCATCGAAGTGGAGCCGTTTGACTCCATTACTTCGGAAGTGATGCGCATCGCGTAGGGGAAGTCATCCTCGTTCGGCAGTACCGGTACGATCGAGCGCTCCGCCAGATTGCCGTGGCCGATCTCGCGGCGGTTGATGCCACCCATCCTACCAGTTTCCCCGACCGAAAAGGGCGGAAAATTGTAGTGCAGGATAAAGTGTTTGCTGTCGGCGCCACCGGAGTAGTTGTCCAGGAATTGAGCTTCGTCGAGGGGCGCCAGAGTGGCGATGCCCAGGGCTTGGGTTTCACCTCGTGAGAAAAGGGCGGTCCCGTGCGTGCGGGGCAGGACGCCGACTTCAGCACTCAGTGGGCGAATATCGTCGGTGCCGCGCCCATCGGCACGCTTGTCATCGTCGAGAATCGCCTTGCGGAAAGCAGCTTTCTGCAGGTAATCGAACGCCGACTCCATCTGGAAGGGAGTGACAGCCTCTGCTCCGAGGCGTTCGATGATAGCGGCCTCAACTTCTTTTTGCAGGGCTTCCATTGCCTTACCTCGCTCGTTTTTGGTCGGCTGGAAGATGGCTGCCTCCATACGCTCACCAGTGACATCCTTCGCGATATCGAGGAGATCCTGCCTGACGAGAAAAAGTTCGGGGTCTCGCTTCTGCTTGCCTGCCCGGGAAGCCAGATCTGAGATTGCATCGACGATTTTGTTCACTTCGGTCTGCGCATATTGCAGTGCTTCTTTGAACTTCTGCTCGGGCAATTGGCGGGCGTCGCCTTCAATCATGATAACCTGGTCCTTGATGCCGGCATAAACGAGGTCCAATTCTGAGACGTCGCGTTGCTGGTGGGTCGGGTTGGTAACGAATTCACCGTCGATGAGCCCGACTCGGACTGCACCCAGAGGGCCGGCGAAGGGAATGTCGGACAGAGCGATCGCTGCGGAAGCACCGTTCATCGCGAGAATGTCGCCAT
>JBDQJG010000135.1:0-8202 GCA_040263955.1 Verrucomicrobiales bacterium | reverse complement strand
TTGAGGTGGCATCGCTGGCTTTTTTACTTAAATTTGCCCCCGCCCCGGGCCCGGCCCGTAAAAGCACCCGCTTTGGGCCCCGACTCGCGCATTACTGCGAAAAGATGGGCTACCCGTTTCCGACTGATCCGGGAACGATCAATTCGGGGAAGACCGGTCACAGCAATCCCTACTACGCGAGCATGGTCGACAGTTTCGACTGGATCGTCGGGCAGATCATCGAGTGCCTGGAGACCACCGATGACCCGCGCAATCCCGGGCACAAGCTCATCGACAATACCTACATCATCCTCGACTCCGACAACGGCGGCTGGGTCGGCACGCCCGCCGAGTGGATCACCGACAACAGTCCGCTGCGGTCGGGAAAGATGAGTTGCTACGAGGGCGGCATTCGCATTCCCTTCCTGGTGCGTGGTCCCGGCGTGGCCGCGGGCTCGACCTGTGATACCCCGATCAATTTAGTCGACCTGTTTCCGACCTTCCTGGCCATGGCCGGGATCCCGGCAGATCCGCAACTCGATCTCGACGGGTGTGACATCCTGCCCCTGATCCGGGGCGAGGCGAACCGGGTGCTTACCCCGGAGGGCGACGAGCGTGGGCCGATCTTCTGGTTTTACCCGGTGGAAAGCCACATGTCGTCGGTGATCCTCGAGGACGGTTGGAAGCTGGTGCGCAACGACGGCGTGAGTTTGCTGGGTGCGCACGCTGGTGTGAGCAAAAACGCCGGAGTCGAGCTCTACCGGATCGCCGAGGATGGAGGTGCCGGTGACATGGGCGAGGTGACTGATGTTGCGGCGACATTTCCCGAGCGGCGCGATGCCCTGCTTGCCAAGCTCGAGGCCTTCCTGGCTGAGAGTGGCGCGACGCTGCCCTACAGGAACCTGCGCGGCAGCTCGACCACCGAAGCCGAGAGACAGGCCTCTCCGGCTGTAATCGGTTTGGGATCCGAGGAAGATCGCGTCTGGGTAGAGATGGAGACAGCCGAAGACAAGGCGGCCATCGTTGAGGCTTTCTTTCTTTGCACGCTCAATCCCAGGCCTTTCGACAGCTCCGGCGGACACCGCCAGGAGTGGATCCGCTTACCCGCGACGATTGGTGAGGGCGGCCGGATCGAGGCGAGCATGCCGCCGGGCGCGACTCATGGTGCCTTCTGCATGCGCGATGCCAATGGCTTTCTGGTGACCTCCGAGCCGATGCCGTCGGTGCAGGAAGTCGATTATGCCGTAGTCGACAGCGAGTTGGTTGCCGATGGTTTCGCGTATCGGCCCGGACTGTTCGCGCTGATCCGGCTGGGAGAGGAGGCCCAGGCCGCCGCCGGGGAAGATGCCGGGGAGGCGAAGGCCGCGTTGACGGACGCGCTCGAAGCGGCGCGCCAGGCACATGTCGCGGAGGATACCTCCGGGGAGGCATTCTGCACCGCGATCGGCTCCCTGCGGGTGGCCATCCGGCAGCTCGAGGGCGTCCCGCAGGCCGCGCACCCTCTGCTCAATCGCTTCCCGACCGACCCGCTGTTTTAAGGCTGAATACCGCTATGGTCGGAGCACAGGATCAACAGAAGTGGAGGCGGTCGGTCACCTTCTTCAGGGGTCCGTAACTGCCAGGCGAACGCGCGCTTCCCTGCAGTCCTCGGTAATCTGCTGCCTGAGCGACTCGAGGTCCGGAAATTTTTTCTCCGCGCGCAGGAATCCGGCGAACGTTACTTCCAATTCTTCCCCGTAAATTTGCTTATCGAGGTCGAAGAGGTGGATTTCAAAGTGACGGGCTGAGCCCTCGCCGTCCACCGTGGGGCGCACGCCGATGTTCGCCACGCCGATGAGCGCATCGCCACGAAGCAGAACGCGCACGGCATACACCCCGTCGGGTGGCAGTTGTTCATCGAGTACCCGGAGGTTGGCGGTCGGGAAGCCGATCTTGCCGCCGAGTTGCCGGCCGGCGACCACGGTTCCGAGCACGGTGTAATCGCGGCCGAGCATGGCGCATGCCTGTTCGAGTTCGCCTCGGGAAATTGCAGATCGGATGCGCGTGCTGCTCACTGGGTGGCCGTCCAGATTGACCTGGTCGATCGAGTGCACAGTGAACTCGTGAAGTTTGCCCAGTTCTGCCAGGTGGCCGACATTGCCACCCCGGCCCGAACCGAAGCGCCAGTCTGAGCCCACCGAGATACCGCTGAGGTGTCGGCAGGCTTCCATCAGGCGTTCGATGAACGCGTCGGCGGAGAGTTGCGCGAAGACCCGGTCGAAGGGCACGGCGAGCAGGAAATCGATCCCCAGCCTGTCGAGCAGGATCGCCTTGTGCGGCAGCGAGGCGAGAATTTTCGGTGCTTTCTCGGGCCGCAGGATGCGGATCGGGTGTGGCTCGAAGGTGACGACGACAGTTTTCCCGCCGGTGGACTGGGCTTCCTGAATGGCGGAGTGAATGACCGCCCGGTGTCCGAGGTGCAGGCCGTCGAAGACGCCGATGGCCAGCGAGACAGGGTCCGCCACGGTAGCCAGCTCGGGAATGTTGCGGAAAATTTTCATCAATGCGCGTGTCAGGCGCCCCGCAGTCTCGAGATTTCGGGCAGGCTCAGCATCTTGCTGATTACCTCTTCTCTTCTGCCCTCCTTGAGGTCTTCGAAAGTGACCGACCGCTCGAGAGTGAATCTTCCCGAGCGGGTGCGGCGCAGGGCATGCAGGTGAGCGCCGCAGCCCAGGACCTGACCGATGTCGTGTGCGTAGGTGCGCACGTAAAAACCCTTGCTGCAGACCACGCGGAAGTCGATTTCCGGCAGTTCGATGCGGGTGATTTCATGCTCGAATACATGCACTGGGCGGGGATCGCGTTTAATTTCCTTGCCCTTGCGAGCCAGCTTGTAGAGCGGTACCCCGTCCTTCTTGATGGCGGAAACCATCGGGGGGATCTGCTCGAAGTCACCGGTGAACCGACCGAAAGCCTCGTGGACAGCGGCCTCATCGAGATGTTCCGGCAGGGGTTTTTCCTCGAGAACGTCGCCCTCGCGATCCTGGGTGCTGGTTGTTTTGCCGAGGGCCACGGTGCCGACGTATTCCTTTTCCTCGGACATGAGGAGATCCTGAATCTTGGTCGCGCGGCCGACGACCAGGATGAGCAGCCCGGTGGCCATCGGGTCAAGGGTGCCGCAGTGGCCGATTTTTTTAATACCGAGGCAGCGGCGGGCCACAGCCACCACGTCGTGTGATGTCATGTCGGGGCTCTTGTCTACCAGGATGACTCCGTCAGGTGTTTGCATGGTTGGTCTTGATGGCGTGTTCGATGAATTGATTGCGGGCCGCCTCGATCGGGCCGTCGAGACAGGCGCCGGCGGCACGCGGGTGGCCGCCGCCGCCGAAGTGACTGCAGAGTTGGGAAACGTCGGGACCGCCGGATTTTGATCGCGCACTCAGACGGACCTTGTCGTCGCGGCCAGCTTCGAAAAACACCGCCAGATCGACTGAGGCAATCGATCGCAGTTCGTCGATCAGGCCCTCGGCATCGTGGGGATGAGTGCCGATGCGCTCACGTGCCTCCCGGGTGAGCACCCAGCTGGCGATCCTGCCGTCGTCCTCGAGTTGCAGGGTCGACAGCAACTCGCGCAACAGGTGAATGCGTCGCAGCGGGTAGGAAGCGTAGAGTGCTTCGGAGAGCAGGCCGACATCGGTGCCCTCTGCCACGAGCTCGGATGCAACTTCCAGCGTATGGCTGGTTGTGGCCGGATATTTGAACGAGCCGGTATCCGTCGAGATAGCGGCATACAGCGCATCTCTACCGGTCGGGGTCAGCGGCAGATCCAGGTGCCGGATCAGGTCGAAGAGAATCTCCCCGGTGGCGGGGGCGACCGGATTGATCAAGTTGACGTCGCCGTAGCCGTGATTGCTGACATGGTGGTCAATCACGACCCAGCTGGCGGCTTCCGGCAGCAGCGCGATTACTTCCGTGCCGATGCGTTCCCGGGTAGCCGTATCGAGCACGAAAATGACTTCGGCAGTGGCGATGGCGTCGGCATCCACTTCGGAAGGCTGCTGAATCCGTTTCTCGGGATCGAGAAATGCGAGGTTCTCGGGTACTCCATCCCGGTTGATATTGAAGACCGTTTTTCCGATCGCACGCAGTGATTCGCCGAAGGCGAGCTGGGAGCCGATGGCATCGCCATCGGGACGGTGATGAGAGATGACAACGAACCTCTCGTGGTTTGCAATGAGCCGACCGATCTCTGCGGGATCAGCCATGGGAGGTGGCGATTGGCTGGCCATGGTTTGTGCTGCAGTGTAGCGCTTTTGCTAGTTGGGCGGGGTCTCGCCGTTCGCGTCACAGTCTGCTTCCAGTTCCTCGAGCGGCGCGGTGGGCAGGCGATCCACCTCTTCGAGCAGGTTAAGGATATCCGTGCCGCGCTCCACCGAATTGTCGGCCTTGAAGGTGAGTTTGGGGAAGTAGCGCAGGACGACACGTGCGGCGACTTTGTTCTGGATGTGTCCGCGCCTTTTCTCGATGAGTTCGAGTGCGTTGCGGCATGCCCGTGGTTCTCCGATCAGGCCAACGTAGACAGTTCCCTGGCGCAGGTCGGGGGTGACCTCCACCGAGTTGACGGTGACCAGCGCATCGGGAAATTCCAGGTCCCGGCCGATCGCACTACTGATTTCCCTGCGCAGCAGTTCGTTGACTTTCTGGATACGCTGGCTCATGGAGGCGGGCGCTTTGCGGAGACGAAAATCAAGTGAGTGGTTGCGGGGGGAATGAAAAAAACGCGATGGCCGGGTGGTAGCCGCTTGCGAGGCAATGATCACCTGGATCGCGTGATCAGAGTCGGGCCTCGAGAGCCTCGAGTTCGTAGCATTCGATGATATCGCCCGGTTTGTAGTCGTTGTAGTTGCCCAGCTTGATACCGCATTCGAGTCCGTTTTTGACTTCCTTCACGTCATCCTGAAAGCGACGCAGGGTGTCGAAGGCGCCGTCATAAACCGGCTGGCCCCCGCGGATGACGCGGGCCCGAGCGGAGCGGAGCATCTTGCCGTCGCGCACCACGCTGCCTCCGACACGTCCCTTGGAGAGCTTGAAGACCTGCAGCACTTCCGCATGGCCGAGCACGTGCTCGCGGGTCTCGATGTCGAGCATCCCGAGCATGGCTTCTTTCACCTGGTCGAGCAGTTCGTAGATGATCGAATAGAGCTTGATGTCGACACCCTCCCGGCGGGCGATCGAGACAGCCTTGTTTTCCAGCTTGGTGTTGAAGCCGATGATCACCGCCTCGGATGCACTGGCCAGCAGCACGTCGGATTCGTTGATGGCGCCGGCTCCCGAGTGGATGATGTTGAGGTTGATTTTTGTCGATTCGATTTCCTCGAGCGAATTGACGATTGCCTCGGCAGTTCCCTGAACATCGGTTTTGAGGATGATCTTGAGATTCTTGCGAACACCGTCATCGATCGAGCCCATGATCGTGTCCAAGGTGGCACGCTTCGGACGCTCGAGCTTTGTCTTGCGCCGTTCCTGCTGCCGCTCCTCGCTGAGCTTGCGGGCCTCCCGGTCGGTTTTCATCTCGACGACCTCGTCGCCGACATGAGGAACGTCATTGAAGCCGATGATTTCCACCGGCGTTGCCGGCGGAGCGGATTGGAGTTGCTCTCCGGTGTCGCTGATAAGCGTCTTGATCTTGCCGGCGTGCGGGCCGCAAATGAATGGTCGGCCAACGTGCAGGGTTCCTGACTGGACAATGGCGGAAGCCGATGGCCCCCGGCCCGGGTGGACGCTTGCCTCGATGACGGCAGCCCGCCCGGGTCCTTTCGGATCGGCGCGCAGTTCGAGCATTTCCGCTTGCAGGAGCAGGGTGTCGAGCAGGGTGTCGACTCCCTCTCCGGTAAGGGCTGAGACCTCGACGCATTCGATTTCACCACCAAGGTCGGTGGTCGCCAGCCCGTGTTTCTGCAACTGGCTTTTTACCCGCAGCGCATCCGCGCCCTTGGCGTCGATTTTGTTGAGTGCCACGACGATGGTGACTCCGGCTTCCCGGGCATGGTTGATGGCCTCTTCGGTCTGCGGCATGATGCCATCGTCAGCGGCGACCACCAACACGACGATGTCGGTGACTGATGCGCCACGGGCCCGCATGCGTGCGAATGCCGCGTGACCGGGAGTGTCGATGAAAGTGATGCTCCTGCCGTCTCTGTCAATCGCGTAGGCCGCGACATGCTGGGTGATCCCGCCCGCCTCGCCGGAGGTGACCTTGGAGGCACGTATCCTGTCCAGCAGCGAGGTCTTGCCGTGGTCGACGTGACCCATGAGGGTGATGATCGGCGCGCGTGTCGGCAGCTGTTCGGCAGTCTTTTCGTCGATCTCCGGTGGCGGAGGCTCCTCGATGACTTCCTCTACCTTGTGGACGCCCGCGCCCTTTGCGCGCTTCTCACGCTCGAAGACGAAGCCGTGTTTCTCGCAGACCTGGACGGCGATATCCGGTTCTACGGACCCTTTCACGTTGGCGAACACACCGAGCTCCATCAGGTCCTTGATCAGGCGGAATGCCTTCAGGTCCATTTTCTCGGCAAGCGCCTCGATCATGATCGGCGGCTTGAGATGGATGACGTTCTCCGGCAACGGCTCGTTGTCGGTTTCACCATCTGCATCCGTTTCGTCCGGCGCGGAGGCTGTCTTCGAAACACGTGTTCCAACGGCTGCCGCCTTGGCGGCTTCGACCGGATCGATTTCGTCGTCGTCCTTGAGCAGCGAAATGGGCGGGAGGATCTTGTCGGCGGAAGTTTTTTTCGCGGCGGCCGGTTTCTTTCTGGGCTTTTTCTGATTCGAATCATCCAGCAGGTCGAGCACCTCGGGCGAGCTGGGAGTCGCATCCGCGTCGTCGGTCGGGGGGCTGGATGCAACCGGAGCCGAGGCCGATTCGTCCTTTTCGGGAGTGCGGCTTTCGTCTGCCTTTTTTTTGTTGCCTGCCATGCTGGAAAGTGAGTGTTCCTGGTTGGTTTGCGATTTCTGTTGGGCTGCCTGATTTCTGGTATTGCCTGTGGCTTACTCCGCTGCAGCTTCGCGCGGCTCCTGCTCGGGCTCGGCAGCGCCTTCTGCCTCTGTTTCAGGCTCGGCGGGTTGCTCGACTTCGACTTCACCTGTAGAGGCCTCCGGCTCGGTGGGCTGCTCGGTGGGTGCGTCGCCGGCGCTGTCCGCTTCGGCAAGCCGTGCGGTTACCTGGTTGATAATTGCCTCTGCCTGGCCCGCATCGACGTCGATCACGTCTACCAGGTCTCCGGGCTCGAGCCCGATGAGCATTTCCGGGGCGATGATTCCCTCGGTGACCAGGGCCGCCGCGATTTCCGGATCAAGGTCGGTGCGCGCGACCATCGAATCGATTGCTTCCTGCACCCGTGCTTCGAACTGCTCCTGGGCGGATTCATCTTTTTCGATTTGAACGTCCCAACCCACGAGCTGTGAGGTGAGCCGGGCATTCTGTCCGCGGCGACCGATCGCTTTGGAAAGTTCCTCTTCGTCCACCGTGACGTGCACGCGGTGCTCCCGTTCGTCGATGCGGATAGACCGTAGATTCGCCGGCTTAAGGGCATCGGCGACGAATTCCTCGATGTTCGAGCTGAAGCGGATGATATCGACTTTCTCGTTGTTGAGTTCACGGACGATGTTTTTGACCCGTGCGCCGCGCAGGCCGACACACGCCCCCACCGGATCGATCTTGTCGTCATCGCTGTGCACCGCCACCTTGGTGCGGTAGCCGGCCTCGCGCGCGATGCCGCGCAGTTCCACCGTGCGGTCGGCAACCTCGCTGACCTCGGCCTCGAAGAGGCGCTTGACGAAATTGATGTGGCTGCGGGAAAGAATGATTTCCGGACCACGAGCCCCGTTTTCCACTGCCACCACGTAGGCGCGGATACGGTCGCCGATATTGTAGTCCTCGGTGCTGACCCGGTCACGGCCGCCCATGATGCCTTCGAATTTGCCGAGGTCGATCACCACATCGGCACGATCGAAACGCCGCACCGTGCCACTGACGATGTCGCCGGCACGGTCCTTGAATTCCTCGTAGATCATTTCTTTTTCGGCCTGGCGCAGCCGCTGCATCATTGCCTGCCGGGCTGTCTGGGCGGCAATACGACCGAAGTCCGCGGGCGTTACCTCTACCTCGATCTCGTCATCGATTTCGGCGCCCGGCTTGATCCGGCGGGCGGTCGCAAGGTCGATTTCCTCGTAAGGAGCCTGCAC
>JBDQJG010000134.1:0-8206 GCA_040263955.1 Verrucomicrobiales bacterium | reverse complement strand
CAGAGGTCTGGGCAACTTGAAAATCCGTCTCGGATTCGTGAATTGCGCAGAGATATCGCCCGGATCGAGACCGTGCTGACAGAGCACCGTGGCGCAGAGTCATTGACAGCCGAAGTGGCTGGAGAGTAAACGCTCAAGTGACCAATTAACGAAACAATCAGACTGTTGAGAAAAATGAGCGAAGAAGCTACATCAGAAAAAAAGCAGGGGCTGCGGAAGACGAGAGTCGGCGTTGTCGTGTCCGACAAGATGGACAAGACCATCATCGTTGAGGTCATGCGTCGGGTGCCGCATCCCCGCTTCAAAAAAATCATCAAGCGATCGACGAAGTTCCATGCTCACGATGAAAAGGGCGAGGCAGTCGAGGGAGACAAGGTGGAGATCATCGAGTGTCGTCCGATCAGCAAGAACAAGAACTGGAAACTGACTCGGATACTTTCGCATTAACGAAGCAGCCGGTCAGCATCGCGACGCGATGAAGTCCGCAAAAGCACCCGGTCAAGCATTGGTCCGGGCCTTAAACTGAATACCACAATTTATTTTAATCACCATGATCCAGATGGAGTCAAAAATCCCTGTCGCCGATAACACCGGCGCGAGGAGTTGCAAAATGATCGGAGTCCTCGGCAAGCGCAGTCGCAGCGCACGGCTTGGCGATGTCATCACCGCGCACGTGCGGGAAGCCAGCCCAACCGGAAGCGTGAAGAAAGGTGAAGTTGTTCGCTGTGTTCTTGTCCGCTCCGCCTACCCGGTGCGCCGCAGCGATGGTTCTGTCCTGCGATTCGACAACAATGCGGTGGTGATCATCGATAAGGACAACAATCCCAGGGGAACTCGTATTTTCGGCCCTGTTGCACGTGAGCTGCGGGAAAAGAACTTCATGAAGATCGTCTCCCTTGCTCCGGAAGTGCTTTGATCAATGCTCGATAGGATCATTCCAATAAGCGGAACAGTTTTTTCTTCAATTTATTCAGTCAGTCATGAGCCGAATCAAAACACACGTCCACAAAGGTGATCAGGTCGAGGTCATTGCGGGAAATTTCAAAGGCGCCGTCGGGAAAATCCTCGAGGTGAAAGCGCGTAAACAGCAGGTGCTCGTCGAGGGGGTGCGCATAATCAAGAAGCATGCCAAGCCGAGTCAGCAGAACGAGGCGGGTGGAATCATCGAGACTGAGGGACCAATCCACATCTCCAACGTCAAACTTGTTGAAAAGGCGGGAACCTAGTCGATAATCCGCCCCCTTGTTTTCATTTGCGGGTCTGTCCCGTGTCCAAGTCCGTTCAACATCCGACTGCAATGCAGCCAGAGCTCAAAACACAATACCTCGAAAAAGTCGTTCCTTCCCTCAGAGAGAAAGGCAATTTTCCGAACCCTCATCAGGTGCCGGGCATCGAGAAAGTCGTGGTCCAGTGCCATGTCGGACGCGCTGCCGACCGAAAGCAGGCGGTTGCTGATGCCATGGAAGAGATTGCACGCATTACCGGGCAGCAGCCGATCATGCTCTACGCGAAGCGTTCGGTTTCGAATTTCAAGGTAAGAGAGGGAGAGGCAGTGGGCGCTAAGGTGACCTTGCGTGGACCGGTGATGTGGGAGTTCCTCCAGCGTCTGCTGTTTACCGCTATTCCCACCATTCGTGACTTCAGGGGCGTGTCCTCGAAGGCATTCGACGGCCGGGGCAACTACACCCTGGGTATCAGTGAACAGTCGATCTTTCCGGAGGTAGAGCTCGATAAGATCAAGCGCAATCTTGGTTTTGACGTCAATATCGTTACGAGCGCGACCAACGACGATGACGCGCTCCTGCTGCTGACCGAGTTGGGTATGCCTTTTCGGAAGCCGGTTGTCAAGGAGGCTGAAGCAACCAGTATTGCATAAAACCGTGCATTTGCCGGTCGAACCGAGAATTTCATCAAGACTGTTTTTATCGCATTTTCAACATTTCGAAAGAAACACAGAAAGACAAACGCAAGCACCGAAGATACTTCAAAAACTTCTGTCCCGAAGGTCTGAAAACCGGAAACCACGAGACTTACCATGGCCGCATTAACTGATCCCATCGCCGACTTCCTCATTCGCATCAAGAACGCCTACATGGCTGGAAATGACGAATGCTCCGCACCCTATTCGAAGATCAAGGAGGATATTGCCACCATCCTGAAGGATGAAGGTTACATCTGGGGATTTGACGTGGATCGGGAGGGGCGCTTTCCGGAGATCCGTGTCCGGACCCGCTTCGTCGAGAATGTGCCAGCGCTTCGGGGAGTCAAGCGCATCAGCAGGCCGGGTTTGCGGCGTTACGTCGGAGCCAAGGAGGCTCCGCGCGTCCTGAGCGGTCTGGGAATCAATATCTTGTCGACTTCGAAGGGCGTCATGAGTTGCGCCCGGGCGAGGTCGGAAAATGTTGGTGGAGAGCTTCTGGCTCAGGTTTGGTAGGGTCTGGCAAGTGTATCATTTTTATTCAACAGCAAGCATCGTATCCGATCATGTCTCGAATTGGTAATTCTCCCATAGCGCTGCCGGAAAACGTCAGTGTCACCGAAGACTCCGGTCACGTTTCCGTCGAGGGGCCGAAGGGCAAACTGAGCCGGAATCTTCCGGAAGGTATCAGTTTGGCTTGTGAGGACGGTGTTGTCACGCTCACCCGTCGATCTGACAGCAAGCATGATAAGACATTCCATGGAACGGCGCGCAGTCTTGTGAATGCCATGGTGGAAGGGGTCTCGAAAGGATTCTCGAAGGATCTTGAGATCCGAGGAGTCGGCTTACGGGCCGCTGTCAAGGGTGCTGTTCTCGATCTTTCGTTGGGCAAGTCGCACCCGATCCATCATCCGATTCCGAGTGATGTGACTGTCACGGTGGCAGAAAATACCAAGATCAAGGTAGAGGGTATCGATAAGCAACTCGTCGGCCAGGTCGCTGCTGACATTCGTTCCTATTATCCACCCGAGCCATTCAAAGGTAAGGGAATCCGCTATGTGGATGAATACGTGCGTCGTAAGGCGGGCAAGAGTGTCTAACTGTTTTCCAAGAGACGCATCGAGAATAAGCAGCACGTATTCGCGAACCGCCGCCCGGTAAAATTCATTCAATTTCCTCAACCAGTCAGCCTCTCCAAGTCATGCCTCAGATCAATCGCAAAGTTGTTCGTCAGAAAGTGCATCGTCGCATTCGTAAGAAGATTGCAGGCACCTCGCAACGCCCTCGTCTCGCTGTTCATTTTTCCAATCAGCACGTGTATGCGCAGTTGATTGACGATGAGCGTAGTGTGACAGTCGCATCCGCTTCGACAAAGGATAAGGAAGCGGGTCGGGTTGGCGCCAACCAGGCATCGGCTCAGGCAGTTGGTGCTCTGATCGCCCGGCGAGCGAAGGAGGCCGGTGTCGAGCAGGCAGTTTTTGATCGGGGTGGTTTCATTTTTCACGGCAAGGTCAAGGCCCTTGCGGATGCAGCGCGTGAGGCAGGGCTGACAATTTAGGCGACAGAACAGAATCGATTACCAAGAAGCAACGATCTTATTTTCTCATGGCTACCGAAAATCAAACTAACCAGCCTGACCCGGAAGAAGTGAAGGCACCCACCGACGCAGAAAACGTGGAGGAATCCGGCGCCAAGGCTGCTTCTTCTCCGGCCGAGGCTGTGGAAGAGGCATCCGAGGAAGCAACCGAGGAGAGTATCGCTTCCGCACCGAAAGAGCCGACTTCTGAGGCAGCTGAGAACGCCGAGAATGCGGAAGAAACCGAGGCAGCAGCTGAAGAAAACAGCTCGCAAGATGCTGTTGAAGCAGCCACCGCAGCTGTTCCGGCAACTGACCCGGTAGCGGCTACTGTTCCTGCTTCCTCCGACCAGCGTGCACAGAATTCAGGAGTGCGACAGGAAGGGGCTGGCAGGAGGAATGACGGACGTGGGCGAGGTCCAGGTAGAAACGCCAATCGCCCGCCCAAGGAGGAGAAAGAGAGTGATGGTCTTGATGAGAAAGTCGTTTTTATCAACCGCTGCGCAAAGGTTGTGAAGGGTGGACGCCGTTTCAGTTTCAGTGCACTCGTCGTGGTCGGAGATCATGAGGCATCGGTGGGGATCGGCTTTGGTAAAGCCAATGAGGTTGCTGAGGCGATCAAAAAAGCCAGTGAGGCGTCGCGCAAAGAAATGGTGAAAGTTCCCGTAGTTGAGGGGCGCACCATTCCTCACGAAGTGATCGGTCGTCACCGCGGTGGAGTGGTCATGCTCAAGCCGGCATCTCCGGGAACCGGGATCATTGCGGGAACCTCGGTGCGCTCGGTAGTTGAAGCGGCTGGTATCAAGGACGTGCTGACCAAGTCGCTTGGTTCGAACAATCATGCGAATGTGGTCAAGGCCACGCTGAACGCTTTGCAAGCTCTCAGAACTCGTGAGCAGATTTTCAAGGTTCGCGGCAAAAAACTTTCCAAGCAGAAGGCGCTTTGAGCGGGTGCGTTTTTTGGCGGT
This sequence comes from Verrucomicrobiales bacterium, assembly GCA_040263955.1. Lineage (GTDB taxonomy): Bacteria > Verrucomicrobiota > Verrucomicrobiia > Verrucomicrobiales > DEV007 > CALSSN01. Next base: position 3,744 of record JBDQJG010000134.1, on the reverse strand, counting down.
TATTCAGTGACAGAATCCAGACTTTTTCAACGAAAGGAAAGCAAACATGAATCTCCATGATCTTAGTCCCAACCAAGGATCGAAGCACCGCCGCAAGCGACTCGGCTGCGGTGAGAGCTCGGGAAAAGGCAAGACCAGTGGCAAGGGGCACAAAGGGCAGAAGGCTCGTTCAGGAGCGTCCCTGCGTCCCGGTTTCGAGGGGGGCCAGATGCCTCTGTATCGAAGGTTGCCGCGTCGCGGTTTCAACAATGTACAGTTCGGCAGCAATTTTGCGGTCTTCAATGTGGGCCTGTTGGAAACCCGCTTTGAAGCTGGCGCGACCATTGACGAGCAGAGCCTGCGGGATTCTGGCCTGCTCAAAGGGCGCTATGATGGCGTCAAGGTTCTCGGTGATGGAGATGTCTCGAAAAAGTTTGATCTTGTCGTCGACAAAATCAGCAAGACTGCACGCGAAAAAATAGAAAAAGCCGGAGGAACGATCAAGAAACCGACAAGAGGATCGGTTTCCTCTGCTGCGGACGCATAGGGGCAGGAGTTTTCGTTTCTCTGGGAGGTTCATGGTGTGCAGCCTCTCCCAGTCATCACCCTTGAAACTTGATGAATATGTTGAATAAGCCCCTGATTCTCGTGTGATCAACGCCATCCTGCCAAGCATGGCAGTTCCCTGTGAGGCATTTTTTATTGGAATTTCTATTTTCTTTCCCCAGCTATTTTCGACATGCTTTCGGCTTTCTCGAACACTCTGAAGATTCCTGAGCTCAGGCATCGCATCGTTTTCACCTTGGCGATGGTCGTTATCGTCCGCATCGGAGCGGCGATCACGCTCCCCGGTGTTGATTCCGGTGTGCTTCAGCTCTGGGTCGACAGTCAAAGTGATCCGGAGTCCCGTGGTGGCGCGGCGGTGGCGGCACTGTTGAATGTCTTCAGTGGAGGAGGCTTGCAGAATTGCGCGATCTTTGCTCTCGGCATCATGCCTTACATTTCCGCCTCGATCATGATGCAGTTGCTTACTGCAGTCGTGCCGCAGTTGTCCAAGCTTTCCCGCGAGGATGGAGGTCGACAGAAGATCAACATGTACACGAGGTACCTGACGATTATCCTGTGTTTGTTTCAAGGGTTTCTGCTGGCGAAGTCTCTGGTTAATCCGCGCAAGAACATCTTTCTCGACGGGTTGCAGGGGATTATCGACGCGACGGGTCGTGATCTGGTTCCGAATGCCGGGATGTGGTTCATTTTCACGACGGTGATCACGATTACGGCCGGCACCATGCTGTTGATGTGGCTTGGTGAGCAGATAACGGAGCGGGGAATCGGTAATGGCATCTCGCTGATCATCACCGTGAATATCATCTCCGGCCTTCCCGGGGCACTGGTACAGGTCTGGGAGAGTTACATAGGCGGTGATGCGGGTGCGATGGATGCGATGACGCTTGTCGTGCTCGTGGCCTTCCTGTTCATCGTGATAGCCGCTGTGATTGCTCTGACACAGGCGCAACGAAGAATTGCTATCCAGTATGCCAAGCGTGTGGTGGGAAGAAAAGTCTACGGTGGGCAGACTCAGTATCTGCCGCTTAAAGTCAATTACGCTGGAGTGATGCCGATTATTTTCGCCCAGGCAATTTTGATCTTTCCCTCGCAGATTGTCGGGTACCTTTTTCCCGCATCGGTTGCAGCCCAGAAGTTCGTGGCGATGATGCAGGATGGCTGGCTCTACTATTTGGTTTCGGGATTGCTCATTTTCTTTTTCAGTTATTTCTGGGTGGCGACCATGTTTCAGCCCAGCCAGATCGCCGAGGATCTGAAAAAAAATGGCGGCTACATTCCCGGAGTGCGCCCCGGTAAGCCGACCGCCGAGTTCCTCGATTTCACCATGAGTCGTCTCACTTTTGCGGGGGCGATCTTTCTCACCGTCGTCGCGGTGTTGCCCAGTATCTTAAGTCGATCCCTGGGGGTGGCACCAATGACCGCACAGTTCTTCGGGGGCACCAGTCTTCTCATCCTGGTGGGTGTGCTGCTTGATGTCATGCGTCAGATCGAAACCCACCTCCTGCAACGCCACTACGATGGATTCCTGCGCAAGGGACGCATCCGCGGCCGCGGCGGAAGGGGGGAGCGGCGTCAGGCGACTCGCAAGGGCCAGCAACCAGCTGGCGCAGGCACCGGGCTGCTTTTGCTTTGTCTCGTTATCGCAATCATCATCATCGTAGGGGTCAGTTACTCGCTGGTGAAGTAACCTGGCCCGCGGGATGCTGGGTGAGTTGTGAGGGGTTTACTCGGTAGAGCGATCCGCAGGTTATTCTAAGAAGAGCAACGTGTTGCAATCATGGCTATTCCCATTCGCAAGGGCAACGAGATCGAGCGCATGCGTGTGGCCTGTGGTCTTGCGCGTGATATCCTGCTGCAGTGCTCCGAGGCGGTGCAACCTGGAGTGACCACCGCGCAGATTGATGCCTTTGCGGCAGATTTGATGGCGCAGGCCGATTGCAAGAGTGCGTTTCTCGGTTACCGGGGATTTCCCGGTCATATCTGTATTTCGGTCAACGAGGAGGTTGTTCACGGCATCGGGGGGCCACGGGTGATGCAGTTCGGGGATGTCGTGAAAATTGATGTCGGTATCGTCAAAGACGGTTGGGTTGGCGACAATGCCATCACCGTGCCTGTGGGGCAGATTCCTCTGGAAGTGCAGAAATTGTTATTCGTGACAGAGGAGTCCCTGGAAATTGGTATTTCGCACGCGAAGGATGGCGCCATGCTGGGTGATCTTTGTGCCAGCATCGAACGATGTGTTGTCGATCATGGTCTTACGGTGGTGCGAGAGTATGTCGGTCATGGTGTGGGTCGTCGTTTGCATGAGGAACCACAGATCCCGAATTACGGTAATCCCGGTGCCCGACCTCGACTCAGGGCCGGTATGATTCTGGCCATCGAACCGATGGTCAACATGGGGGTGGCTCGAACCAAGACGCTTGCGGATGGGTGGACGGTGGTGACCGCTGACAGGCGTCCGAGTTCACATTTCGAGCACACCATTCTGGTGACCACGGGGGAGCCGGAAATCCTGACACCAAGGCCGAGGATCACGCAACCCGGTAGTTTTCAGCCCTTTTAGGGTTTTCGACTCGTAATTCAGCTTCAGGGCGAGGGGACGTCGGCTGATCGTGTGGGTGGTTCGCGGTGAATGGCAAGTGCCTCGGCAATCATGCGGGATATTTCCGCCGGTTCAGTGGTGGGTGCCTCGCAGGTGAAATTCCGGCACAGGTAGAGAGTAGGGTGGCCGTCGAGAGCTTGATAAGCTGAGAGCGTGGCGGGAAGGGCGTCAGGCATGATCAGCCCGAGAATTCTGTCGCCGCGGGGTGAGCGCTGCGCGGGAAGTAAGAGAGATCGGGCCTCCGGTAAGCGGTCCCTTGGAGTGGCAAGCAGGATCTGCGGTGGTGGCTGCAATGCGAAATTCAGAGCATCAAGCAGGCGGAGTGTGGCTTCAGGCGCGCCATCAAGAAGGGGTGAAGCGAGGGTAAAGATTTTCTTTGCGGCGGCATGCAGAGGCTCCTCACCGGTGAGTAGATGGAGTCGCATCAGGTTGACGGCAGCGAGTGAGTTCGCCGAGGGCAGCGCCCCGTCTTCCAAGTCCTTCATGCGAATGATCAGGTCAGTCTGGCTTGCGGATGCATCGTAAAACCCCCCCCGGTTGTCATCATGGAGGAGGCCGAGCATGGTTTCCTGCAGTGCGATCGCCTTGGTCAGGTG
>JBDQJG010000133.1:0-8276 GCA_040263955.1 Verrucomicrobiales bacterium | reverse complement strand
TTGAACGGCAAATTGCATGGTAAGAAAACCTTTTTTAAAAATGATGGTTCAATCTTGTCAGAACGACCTTACTTGAACGGCAAACTTCATGGTCGGTCGATCAGTTGGTACTCTGCGGCTGCGGGCCGCCCAAGTTTGGAAAAACTACATATCAACGGCAAGCAGATCAGTGACAAAGTATACTTCCGGTCTGGTTCAGTGCGGATAGAAACTAGTTTCAAAGATGGCAAGCCAGTATTGAAATCGACATGGGATAAGGATGGCAACCTCATCGAAAAAGAGACCTTCTAACCCGCGATCACTGGTTTCATTACCAGCCATTGAACGCAGGAATCTCCTGCGGTAGATGAGAACTGGCACGTACAAACCCCCACGCAATGGCATGGTATCACTCCGCCATTAGCAGAGGACAAAACCTGCGAGCAAAAACGCTATGGGAAATCCATCCATCCGCTTCATTCTTGCACTCGTCATCGCGTTACCCTGTGCCTGCATGGCGGATGTGCGGCCATCCGTGCTGTTCACTGATGCAATGGTAATCCAGCGCGAGACAAAAGCGCCCGTCTGGGGGACCGCTGACGCCGGTGAAAAAATCACCGTAACCGGCAGTTGGGGTGAAACTGCGGCAACCACCGCCGATGCATCCGGCAAATGGATGGTAAAGCTGCAAACGCCGGCGGCCGGCGGGCCGCACACCCTCACCATCAAGGGCAACAACTCACTTGAAATCACGAACGTTCTCTCCGGGGAGGTCTGGTTCTGCTCGGGGCAGTCCAATATGGAGTGGGAGATGCATAAGTTAGCCAGGGTCTCTGCCAAGCGCACCACGCCGGAACACATCCCCACGGCCAACTACGTGAAAAAGGAAATGGAAACGGCGAGCGATGAGCTTTTGCGCCAGTTCACCGTGACAAGGAACAAATCACCCATGAAGCCGCTGACCACACTCCAGGGAAGCTGGTTGGATTCATCACCGCAGAACAACCCTGGTTTTTCAGGCACCGCTTATTTCTTTGGTCGCGAGCTACGCAGAGAGCTCAATGTTCCTGTTGGCCTGATCAAGTGTGCCTGGGGCGGCACACGCATCGAACCCTGGATGCCAGCTGAGGCGTTTCAGACGGACGAGGAAATGACGGCCTATTACCAAAAAAATCAAAACCAGGTATCCACCATCTTCAATGGCATGGTTAACCCGGTGATTCCTTATGCCATCCGCGGCACGATCTGGTATCAAGGTGAATCCAATCGTGATCATAATACCCTCAAGTATGAGCGCCACTTCAGTGCCCTGATCACTGCCTGGCGTAAACTGTGGGGGCAGCCGCCTTCGCCCGGCTCCGGCGTGTCATGGGGCGAGTTCCCGTTCTACTTCGTCCAGCTGACAAACTATCAAGGGCGCGACCGAGCCAGCTACGATCCGTCCGAGATGGAGCCCGTTGAGTATGACGGCTGGCCCTCAATCTGCGACCAGCAGCGCCGCACACTCCGGGTGAAAAACACCGGCATGGTGGTGTCGAGTGACATCGGGGAAGCCTTTGACGTGCACGCGCACAACAAAATAGATGTGGGCAAGCGGCTTGCCCTTTGGGCCTTAAAACATGACTATCAAAAACAGGTCCCGGTGTGCAGTGGCCCCCTCTACAGGAGTCACCAGATTGATGGTGATCAAGTGATCATCCAGTTTGATCATGCCGGTTCCGGGCTCATGACTGGCTCAAAAACCGGGATGGAACCTACTCAAGAAACAAAGGATCCCCTGACCTATTTCCAGATTTGCGGAGCTGATCGCCAGTGGAAATGGGCGAAGGCTGAAATCACCGGAGAAGACACGGTAACAGTTTCCCATCCGGAGGTGTCTAAGCCAACCGTGGTCCGCTATGCCTGGTCGGCGAATGCCAAAGCAGCCAACTTATATAACAAGGAAGGCCTGCCCGCTTCCATGTTTACCACGGAGGTCGAGGTGCCCGCGATCACCGTGCTGACGACAAGTGAGAAACCGGCTCGTTCACGCAGCCTCGCAGAATAGAACTCCATCACCAAAACCTCATGAAACGGACTATTTTCACACTTTGCGCCATCGCCTTGGCATGCCAGGCTCATGCGGAAGAACCTGACGGTTTCAGCGTAAGGGTCATGACTTACAACATCCATCGAGGGGGCGTTGTCTGCAAAAAACAACCTTTGTCCCAAACGGCTAAGGCGATCCAGTTAGCCAAGGCTGACATTGTCGGGATTCAAGAGACCCGTTCCCCCAAGGGAGACACCTTGGAGGATCTTGCCAAGTTGCTCGGCTGGAATCACGACGCAGAAAGTAACCTCATCACGCAGTATGAGATCGTCGAATCGCTTAAAAGTGGCGTCAAGGTCAAGCTGCCTTCAGGCCTGCATGCCTGCATCTTCAACCTGCACCTCGCCTCCCATCCCTACCAACCCTATCAGCTTCTCGGCATCCGCCCAAAATGGCACAAGCACACGAATGCTATTACATTCATCAAGACCGAGGCCGAGGCGATTAAGTGGGCAAAAAAGGCGCGCGGGTCTGCCATTGCCGTACTGCTTGAGCAGATCAACATCCTCCCTGATAAAGACGTCCCTGTGTTTGTGATCGGCGATTTCAATGAACCCTCCCACCTTGACTGGACCGAGTCTGCTGCCGAGTCCGGTCGCCACCCCATCAAAGTGGAATATCCCACTTCCCTGGCAATGGCCCAGTCTGGCTTCAGTGATTCCTATCGCACGATCTACCCCGATGAGATGGCAAAGCCGGGCTTCACGTGGTCTCCTGCATACCAGGCCGATGACCCAAAGACTCACCACGACCGTATCGACTTTGTCTATTTCAAGGGAGCAGGCCTCAAGGTGACCGAAGCGAAGATCGTCGGAGAAAATAAGGAGAATGCCGACATTGTGGTTTCACCCTACCCCTCTGATCACCGTGCCGTGGTGGCCACCTTCAGGCTATCCAGATAAACAAGATGAAGATCGCGACTGCAGCAATCATCTTCGTTTCCTTTTTGTGGACGGCGGCAATCAGCCTCGGTGCACCCGGGTCTGACACACCGATCCATGTGCGCGTCGCCGCATACAATGTGGAGTTTGGAAAGAATGCCACGCCTGAAGAAATCGGCAGGATGCTCAAACCCTACAATTTGGACATCATCGGATTCAATGAAGTGCCGGATGGGGACTGGACAGCTCGCGTGGGCAAAGTCCTGGGCATGCAACACAGCTATGTGGGCAAAATCTCATCTGCCAATCATAAGGACAAATACAAGTCGATCCTCAGCCGGACACCGTTGAAGGACACCGTAGAACATGAAGTGCGGGTCGAGCGCGGCTGGAATCCTGCGTCAGCTGTCAGGGCTGTGACCGAGGTTGATGGTGTTTCAGTCGCATTGTACTCGCTACACATCTCTGGCTCGAAGGGGAATGAAGGGCATGCCTGCAAGCTTGCTACCGAGGTCTTGCCGAAAGAGGCAACGGATCGGGTGATCGTGCTCGGAGATTTCAACAACAACATGGGCGATGTCGCCATGACCGCACTCGAAACATCGGGATATAGAGCGACCTGGAAGGATTTGAAGATCGATGTGTCCAAGGAATTCACCTACAATGCCCTGAAGCCAGAATGGAGGAACTATGGGGTGATCGATCATATCCTTTACAACACGGCTTCTGGCGCAAAAGCCGCAGAGGGCAGTATCATCGAGCTGAAAAAGCCCCTGTCTGACCACAAACCCATCTGGGCAGAGATCGTGTTTCCCAGAGATCTGAGGCAAGCGAAGCAACCCAGGTAAAGGAAGTTCAACGTGCCTTTCATTCTGCCACCGATCACTCGCCGTCGTTTTTTCAAGGGTTCACTTGCTTTTGGCTGCACGGCATTGATGGCGTCTCGCGCTAGGGCTGCTGCGGACAATAAACGCGCCGCATTGGACCCGAACCGGGTGGCCTTGCTTGCGGATACGCACATCAGTGCCGACCCGAATCAAGCCTACCCGGGGACGAAGTGGCCCGACTCGCCCTGCAAAGAGGACGAGCACGAATGGGTGAACATGGCGGATTGTCTTTCTCAAACGGCCCAAAGCGTCATCGCACTCGATCCCCGCCCGGCTCACCTGATCGTTAATGGTGACTGTGCTCTGAGTCATGGTAAAGAAGCCGAATACAAGGAGTTTCTCAGGCTGCTGGAGCCCATCCGTGCGGCGGGGATTACCGTTCACGTGACCATCGGCAACCACGACAACCGTGAAACACTGTGGCAACTGCTTCCGTTCTTAAGGAAAGAACAGATGGGTATTCATGCAGATGTGCTGGAACTGCCCCATGCGAACCTCATTCTTTTGGACTCCGGGAAAAGGGGCATCCTGGGAGAAGAACAGTTGATCTGGCTCAGCAAACAACTCGATGAACGCCCGCATAAGCCCGCCCTCATTTTTGGTCATTTCAACCCCTCTCCAAGCCGCGGCGTGCGTCCCAACAAGGGCATGCGCGATGGGGCGTCCTTGTTGGAGTTGCTCGGCGATCGAGAGCACGCCCGCACCTACATCCATGGTCACACCCATGAATGGATGCAGGATGAGCGGGATCATGTCCAGATCATCGGCCAACCGGCCGTCAGCTACTATTTCGGCAAAGGCCACGCTCATGGCTGGCTCGACATGAGGCTCACCGAAACCACCGCCGATCTGGAACTGCGCTGCATCAACCCCGGGCACCCGCAACACGGCGAGCAAAAGCAGATTCTTTTCTAAGGCAACGTCTACCGAAGTTTCGGGGAGTATTTATGATGAAAAATCCCATGATCAAAGTCCGCACGATCGCATTCCTCCTCGTGATGGGTACTTCCTGGGCCGCCCTTACCCACGCACAGGAACCGGAGCACACCGTCGTGCGAGTCATGACCTACAACGCCTGCCGAGGCGGTACGGCCCAGGGGCAACCCCTGTCCCAATCAGCCAAAATGATCGAGCTGGCACAGGCAGATATCGTGGGCCTGCAGGAGATCGGGGATAATGGACCAAAATTGGCAGAACTACTCGGGTGGAATCATAGCAGTTACTTTCTCACACGTTATGAAATCGTGGAGGAGGTCCAGGGCATTGGCAAAAGGCCTTGGTTTGGAATCAAAGTAAGACTGCCCTCGGGGCAGCATGTCTATGCCTTCAACGCTCACCTTCCCAATCCACCTAACCAGGCCTACCAGCTAATGGGCCTTAAAGGTGGCTACCGAGTCTATCCCAAGATCGATACCGAAGCCGAGGCGATTGCCGGGGCAAAAAAATCACGCGGGAAGTATATCGACCGCTTGCTCAAGCTCATGAAAAGTTTCGTGGATTCCGAGGACCCTATTTTTGTGGTGGGTGATTTCAATGAACCCTCCCACCTGGACTGGACCGAAGCCGCGGCCAAGGCAGGGCATCACCCCATGAAGGTGGCATTCCCCACCTCTTTGAGGATGGTGGAGGCCGGCTTTACCGATGCGTATCGCACGGTCCATCCCGACGAGGTGGCAAAGCCCGGTCTCACCTGGTCACCGGTGTACGAACCCGCACACCCCGACCACCACTTCATGCGCATTGATTACGTGTTCTTCAAAGGCAAGGGCCTCGAGGTGACCGACGCAAAAATCGTGGGTGAAGATGAAGAGCACGCGGACATTGTTGTGTCGCCGTATCCCTCTGATCACCGGGCGGTGGTGGCGACGGTCAGGCTTCCTGATCAGGATTGAAGGTCCCGCTGCCAGGTCATTGAATTCTCTCGGCACCCCATGAAATTTCTGCTCGCCGCTCCCCTGTTGCTTACAATTTCCCTGCTCGATGCAGCCACTCCGGAAATCGCCGGCCCGCTGGTCGGGAATGCCAGGTCGACAGAGGTTACCTTGTGGATGTATGCACCGATCACGTCTCAGTGCAGTTTCAGTTACCATTCCGAGGAGTCATCTCCTGCCGAGAAGAGCACGGGCAAGTTCACCGCCATTTCTGACCAGGCCGCAAAGGGTCTCGGGCAGGTATTCAAATCAACATTAGGGGGTTTGTCACCCGATACGCGTTACCGCTACCAGGTTTCCGTTGATGGCAAATCCGATCCCGCCTGGAAGGGATCGTTCAAGACGGCTCCGGCGGAGGGAGATCCGACGGCCTTCAAGCTGGCCATCACCTCGTGCATGAGAAACGGGAAGAATGGCAACCGCCAAGGTTCGTGGGACCTCCTGCTCGCGGAGCGGCCGGATATTCACATTACGGTAGGTGATACCCACTATGCCGACACTACCGACCCTACCGTGCAGTTAGAGCATCATGTGACCTACCGCCGGGTAAAGGAATTCGCCAAGGTGCTGCGCAATGTGCCTATCTACGCGATCTGGGACGATCATGATTACGGACCCAACAATTCCGATGGCACTGCAGACGGAAAAGAACATTCCCTCGCCGGTTGGAAGCAGGCATGGCCAAACCCAGTCTCCGGAACCACCGATACTCCCGGCGCCTTCTTCAAGTTCTCCCATGGGGATGTCGATTTTTTTGTAGTGGATGGTCGCTACCATCGCTCGCCCAACGAATTACCCGATGATGACAAGAAGCGGATGCTTGGTGATGCGCAGTTTGAATGGCTCCTCGAAGGCCTGAAAAATTCAAAGGCCAGGTTCAAGATCATCGCCTCTGGCAGCACACTGCATCACAGCGAGGTGGACGGATGGCGTATCTACACCTTTTCGCGCCACCGTCTCTTCGACGCCATCAAGGAAAACCGGATTTCTGGCGTGATGTATGTTTCGGGCGACATGCACAGATCCCTGGTCTGGGAGCACCATGAGTCCGAGCGTGTCGGCTATCCACTGGTTGAAGTGATGTCCTCCGGAATCGCAAACAGTAAACACTTAAGCTTTGCGACCATTGATTTCGACACGACTCACGACGACCCCACCGCCCGTGTTCGCGTCATCTTTGGCAATGGCAAAGTAATGACCGACAAGACCTGGAAACTCTCGCAACTGGAGCACACCAGGTAATGGCTCATCAGAATATTTTATTGGTTCACCAGTAAGCACAAAGCCCATGAAAACAGCCAGCACCCCCCTGCGCCTTGTTTCTTTACTCGTGGCCATAGCCTTGCTGGCGAGTCAGGCGATGGTGCCCACGGAGGCCCAGCAAGACAATGAAGTTCCAGGACCCCAAAGTTCGTCCGAAGCTGCCACCGGCGAAGAATCCGTCGCCGCCGATGTCATGATCCGGGGCACCGTGGTCGACGCAAACGAGAACACCGTATCAGGCGCAGAGGTCCTGATATTCACGCGCCCCCCCTTCCCCGGGGAAAAGCAATTCGAGATGGAGCCGATTGCACAGTCGGTAACCGGACCGGACGGGTCCTTTGAAGTAACGATCAAGCAAGGTTCGTTCGCGGTTACCGCGCGTGCCGAGGGGATGTTGGCCTACGAGGCTTTCGGAGGTAAGACCGGTGACCGGGACGTCATCGACGGCATGGTCGTCCGTCTGAGGCCGATCGCCCGTGCAACAGGACGCGTTCTCGACCCGGACGGCCAGCCCGTTGCAGGTCAATTGGTTCGATTCTCGCGAAGTTATGGCATCGGAGCTCATTGGGCCACAGGATACGAGGAAATCCTCCGACAGGCGCGTGGCAGGTCGAGCGTGACGACCGACGAGCATGGGAGATTCCAGATCACCTCGCCGGCGGGCATCGACTACCAAGTCACCGTGTCGAGCCCGTTCGCAGGATACCAGGAGTCGCACGAAGTCACCGAGGGCGCCGAGATCCTGCTGCAGCTGGACGCGGGCGAAGTCGCCGCCGGGACAGTATATCTGGCCGACGGCCAGCCTGCCGCAGGTGCAGTCGTCCACTTCCATGCGTTTCAACATTCGCGTCGCACAACGACCGACGCCACGGGTCGGTTCGAGATCCGGGGGATTCACCGTTACGACCGGAGCTACATCACGGTCCGTCATCAGGATGCTGCCGTATTCTGCCTTCAGCCGGTACCGGAGAACACATCCGATCTCCTGCTACAGCTTGAGCAGGGTCAGATCATCGAGGGGAGAGTTGTCGACGCGGATGGAAACGGAATCGAAGGCGCGCGGGTCAAAGCTGCGGGGGAACGCGTGATCGACCCGCTCGCAAGGCATGTTGGCATAAAGAAATTCACCTGGGTATGGGCCAACCGTCGTGATGAGTCGACGTCGGACAAAGACGGCCGTTTCCGCTTCACCAACCTGTACTCGGGGCCGTTCGAGGTGACAGCGGCCCTGGAGCGACTTGATATC